>JAGNWK010000034.1 GCA_017985985.1 Oligoflexales bacterium | reverse complement strand
TTTGCTGAAATTAGACAAGACTAAGGGCCGTTCCGGACCAATGAAGCGAATCAAGGCAGCAATGAACCATGATTACTTGGCACAAATACTTCAACCGTTGGCTGGATTTATATAAGACAGCCCTGCCATCCTACTAGCTCCGTTCTAAAAAAGGTTGACAGAAAGTTTTAGACCTCATATATTCATAACCCTGTTCTCATTCTTCATAAGGTTATCTTCCCATGAGCTACGTAGAGTGCCTCATTCAAATCGCCCACTAACCCTTGTTATTCGACACGTCGGTAGCAAGGGATGACATCGCAGCTCCTACGCAAACGCGAAGGTCTTGTTGGCGTCTCTTTTCTTAGAATCCAATTTGTTTAAATAGCATTGCCTGAAATTTAATAGGTCTCGGCATAAGTTCGTTCGCGGATTCTCCCATAGCTTCACTCTGGGTAGTCCGTTTACATAAGAGGTTTATTTATGAAAAGCTCACTTCCTTTAAGTAGGTCCTTTATGGGACCCATCATTAACAAATCCACCTTGATTCCCATTACCCTTATTTTACTCGGCTGTGGTCTCTGGCCAGAGATGGAGCTGCTCGTCCCAAGCTTACCAAGTATGAAAAAAGTATTTGGTATCGGTGATGGTGAAATCCAACAGCTACTGACTGCTAACTTCTTCGGATTTCTCCTCGGCGTTCTCGTAGCAGGACCTCTCTGCGACAGTTTGGGGAGAAAAGCCGTTCTTAAGTATGGAGCCATCGGCTACTTAATAAGCTCGGCTCTCTGCATCTTCAGCGGCAATTTCTATGTCCTCATGGCTGCTCGCTTTCTGCAGGGAATTGCTATGACAGGACCTGTGATTGCAGGCAGCGTGATCATGATGGAAATGACCTCTGGCCCAAAACAAGTCTTTTGGATGTCTCTCGCCAATTCCATGGTTACGTTTTGCATGGCAGCAGCTCCTATCATCGGAGCTTGGATCAATGACGCCGCAGGCTACAAGGGCAATCTCTGGAGTATTCTTATCCTCGGTATCGTCGGGATAACACCTTCTCTCGTACTTGCCCCTGAAACACTCGTTCCTATGAAAAGAACGAGATTTAAACCCACTCATCTTTTTAAGGGCTATCTTGCTCTTCTCAAGGACTGGAGGTTTATGATCTTCGCAACGCCCATTTGCAGTCTAGCTGCAGCCTACTGGGTTTATGTTGGAGTCAGCGCTCTATATATGGTTGACCACCTCGGTATTCAGCCCTCTCTTTTTGGCCGTTACCAGGGCCCAATCGTTGGCTGTTTTGCTGTTTTCTCCTTAGGATCAAGCCGACTGCTGACTAAATTTGGCCTGGAGAACTGTCTTCGTACGGGGATTATCTGTATGTTCTCAGGTGCCATTCCACTTTTCATCATGAGCGCGCTGTCCCAAGACTCAGCTATTTGGACAACCCTATTTATGATGCTCTTTGTGGGAGGGATGGCCCCGCTCTGTAGTTTGCTCTTCCCCTACTGTTTAAAACACCTGCCGGATGAACTTCAGGGCAGCGCTCAGGCGATGATACAAGCGATACGACTGGCCCTAGCATCTCTCGGCACATTCATACTGGGGTTCATCTACTCCGGGCCTCTGCTTCCCGTAGCCACTATTCTGCTAGCTATGCTCTGTCTCAGCACCTTGCTGCTCTGGCTAGGCCGCAATCTTCTGACAGAAGACAGCGGAGACGACAAAGACAAGGTCACCTGGGCCTCCCATTGATCATGATGAAGGAGCAGCTCGTATGCTAAAGAAGGGACTTTAGACCGAGTTGCTCCCTCAAAAATAATTTGTTACTGTGTACCCTCAGTCAAGTAAGAGGGATTTAAAATGATCAATGGACTTACTCGTGTCCCAAAGCCACAAAACGAACCCATACTCGGCTACGAGCTGGGATCGTCAGCTCGCAAGCAGCTTCAAGAAACTCTTAAAACATTGAGCTCCGACTCTCCCGTTCAAATTCCCCTTGCTGTGGGAGAGGAGCGTCGCCACAGAAAAGAGACCTTTGACGTCAGAAGTCCTCAAAACAAGAACAAAGTGATCGCGACCGCAAGTTCAGCGACTGAGAAAGATATTGAAGACTGCATACATGCTGCTGTAAAAGCGCAGAAAGATTGGACTGCCCTTCCCTGGGAAGAACGAGCCAATGTCTTCCTCCGAGCAGCAGAGCTTCTCGCTGGCAAGTACAGAGCTAAGATCAATGCTGCTACCATGCTAGGTCAAGGGAAATCCTGCCATCAGGCGGAGATCGATGCAGCCTGTGAGCTCATCGACTTCTTGCGTTTCAACGCTTACTTTGCTCAAAAGATCTACGAAGAACAGCCTCTTTATTCCCCAGCTGGACAGTGGAATAGAGCAGAGGCGAACCCCCTCGAAGGGTTTGTCTACGCTATCGGTCCCTTTAACTTCACGGCTATCTCCCTCAACTTGGCAACGAGCTGCATCTTGATGGGGAACTCCGTTGTCTGGAAACCTGCAGCCACAGCTCTTCTGTCTTCCTACGTCGGTCTACAGGCTCTTGAAGAAGCTGGACTACCTCCAGGTGTTTTGAACCTCGTCACAGGTAGTGCCTCTTTGATCAGTCGCGTAACACTCTCTCATCCTGCGTTAGCCGGTATCCATTTCACGGGATCAACTGGGGTCTTCAATCAACTCTGGACCGAGGTCGGAAAAAACATCTCCCAATATCGCAACTACCCTCGACTCGTAGGCGAAACGGGTGGCAAAAATTTTGTTTTTGCCCATCCATCAGCGGATGAACAACAACTGATCATAGCCCTCGTTCGAGGCGCCTTCGAATACCAAGGTCAGAAGTGTTCAGCAGCGTCGAGAGCGTATATCCCCAGCAGTCTGTGGAAGAACATCAAAGAGCAATTGATATCAGAGATTCAGAGTATCAAAGTTGGAGACCCTGCAGATTTCGGCAACTTCATGAATGCCGTAATCGACAAAGCTGCTTTCGATAAGATCAAATCTTATATCGACCACGCTCGCAGCTCTTCGGAAGCCGAAGTCCTGTGCGGAGGAGAATGTGACGATCGAGTGGGCTACTTTATCCGTCCCACGTTGATTCAAAGCAAAAGCCCAAGCTACAAGTCGATGCACGAAGAAATTTTTGGACCAGTCCTCACCGTCTATGTGTATGAAGACAGTGAGTTTGAGGCAACCCTCAAAGTCTGCGAAGAAAGTTCTCCCTACGCCTTAACGGGCTCTATATTTGCTCAAGATCGACGAGTGCTCCACAAAATGTCTGAAACTTTGAAGAGAGCTGCCGGCAACTTTTACATCAACGACAAACCTACTGGTGCTGTAGTTGGACAACAACCGTTCGGTGGCGCCCGTAAGTCGGGGACAAACGATAAGGCTGGAAGTATGTACAACCTCCTCCGTTGGGTTTCGCACCGATCCATCAAGGAGAACTTCACTCACTACAACGATTACCGCTATCCTTTCATGTCCTAACGACATCTTTCGGGGAGCAACTTATTGGGAGAAACCAGCTGCGCACCTACTCGAAGGAGCCTGCCCTGAGCAGAGTCGAACGGGATCAGGGCAAGGTTTCTCCCAAGTCCTCTTCCTTGCCCATCTTTCTTCTCACAAATAATCCATACAAAATGACGACTTACCACCCTCCACTTCGATTTCAAAAATAGGCCTGTACAAACGAGAATCTGTTGCATATAAAGGTCGTTTTTTGTCACCTTCGCCCAAATTAAGGAAAAAACCGTGACTAGATTCAAGATACTCTTTTTGTTTGTAGTCTTCGCCTTCTCTTGTGGTGATAGAACTTTTAACAAAAACCGCCCAAATCGAAATTCACCACGAAGAATCATCCCTGAGAGAGAACCTTCTACTCCACTCAGACCCACTCTTAGTGAGGAAGATCATCAGCACGAAGAGATCTGCACTCATGTTATGGAAAAAACTAAGGGTGAATCTGGGGACAATCTCCTCATCCTGTCCGAAGATGACTTTGCCGTTAGTAGCGGTGGGCTTCCTATAAATATGATCTTCAAGAAAAAGATTACGGAAGGTTTCTTTGAACACTTTGACGGGATCCTCATTAAGTTTAATGACACCCTAAGTGTCCTGAAAGATTTCCATCCCACCTCCAGATCCCTCAGATTTATGGCAAATGAAGAATTAGAGCTCTTAGATAGATGCTATCAAGCCTACAAAGAGGAGGAGTCCCATCTCATCTATTTCTATCAAAAGTCTGTCATTTCGGAAAAAATGAGTCAGTCACACGAGCTAAAGCAAAGGGATCTTATGTTTAGATCTCTAAACATAGCTAACCGCCCGCTCAATATTGTATTCCCCATTCAAAATATTGGCGAAAATAAAACTTAAAAGACCGCAAGTTACTCATAACCATATTATCATTTGAACATTGATGAATGTCAGGAAAATAATCTATGTCCCCACACCGACTCGTGATGCTCTTAACCCTATTTTTTTGTTTTCCAACTACATTATTAACAGCGGCATGCAAAGACTCAGGGTACGAGAATGGTGTGCCTAAATGTGAAGACGATGCAGAATATGCTGTAACCCACTACATCATGAGCTTTCCCCATTTTAAAAGATGGCACCTATTCGGAAAGAAATTTGAAAAGTTGTATATATCAGATGCGGGAGCAGACGAATCGTGGACTACACTAGCAGATCGAACCAATGGCTTTTTCACTTTTGGGCCCTACCTAAACTTTGACTTCCCAGGTAGCCTGCTCGTCAAATTCTATCTCAGATGCGATGTTTATGTCAGCCCACACAGGAATGTTGCTTCAGACGATTTGTTTACCTTGGATCTTAGTTCCGACCAAGGTTCCCTTATAAAGAAAACCTATCGCCTTTCAGATTTTGAGTGTGAAGACTTAGGCAAAGGGTTTGCAAACTGTTTTTTTTATGAAAATCCCCCTATTGGTGTGGGAGTCGAAGACACCAAGTTCCCCAAAGCAACGTCAGCTGCACACTTGAGCTCTGTCACACAAAGTGGAATATCTGGTTTTGAAGCCAGGATCTTCCGAAATTCTAATGTGGTTGATATAGTCGTCACAAAAATTGTCATTACATACACAAGAAAATAAATCGTTACCCAACCAGAAGGAACACCTCGTTGCTCTTGAGAACTCTGCTGACACTGCTCCTCATCTCTTTCTCCTCTGTCCTAAAAGCTGACGAAACAAAGGACTTTGAAGACTACGTAGACAACGCTATTTCAAATATCTGGACCTTTGTACGAGACTCTGCATCGACCGAGCGGGAGCAGATAGCTCCGACTCAAATTGAGCATGGAATCAAGGACGGCATAGCTTTGGGCCAACTTGATATCAAAGCTTTCGTAGAACGATATAAGATGGCTAGTGGACATATGGAGAAGCTCACCACAAGCCTAAACTCTTCCATCCATACGATTGAGACCACACTTAGAGACAGTCCTTACAGTTTACGTTCTTTTGAAACTCTCATCTCTGAGAAAAGCAAGCTTGAAGAACTCACTGTCGACTTTATGAACGAAGGCCGTGTGCTAGAATCTTTTCACGACGCGGTAAAAGCATACGATAAAGACACCCTAAACTTCTGTTCTAAACTCATTCCCACTTTAAATATCCATCAGCTCAGCCTGTCCCCTATCACTAGCAAAGAAACACTTCGACATAAAGAGACCTACCCAGACAATTTTATGAATGAAGATCCGGTGGCCAAATCATTTGCCATAGTCACGGGATCCACCCTACTCGTCGCAGGTATATTCCTCTACGCTTCTATGAATGGGGTGAGCGCTGGTGCGGCAGCCACTTCCATGTTTTCCGTCTCAGGGGGAACTGGTATGGGAGTAAGCATAACAGCTAGTGGTCCCGGCATCGTCATTCTCATAGCTGCTGCGACAGGAGCTTATATCGTTGGCAGAGAACTTGCATTTCACGAAAACAGACAAAGAAAAAAGAAAGCCAAGAAGGCCTTTGACAAGCTCTTCCAGGAAACCCAAAGAGCTCAGCAGTGGTTTAAAGATCATCGAATCAACAACGAAGAGTATCGTCTCCTCGCAAAGCCAATCTGTGAAGCGCACGAAAAGGAGCTGCATCCCAGCTTAAAGAAACCTGGAGCCATATTTGATTTCAGACAATTTGTCAGACAATTTAAAGCCGATCTTGGATCCGTAGTAAGTCTTTTGCATAAGCAAAAAGAAATTTTAGAAAAAAACTTAGAAACCATCCATAAAAAGGTAAGTGGGTACCAGACTCTCTTATCTCAGTACTTCTCTAAAGATCTCATAAGATCTCATACGAAAAGGATATACTCACAACGAAAAACAGCAGCTGGCTGGGCCTACTATAACAAGTACATAAAAACCGAATGGCTCAGATTTTCTGAACAGAGCCAGGATCAAGAGTCCTGCGACTACTTGGACCTCCTTGCTTTTAGCTCCGTTTCAAAGCTCGAAGAGGAGAAGACCTATCTTTTTGAAAAAACAAGAGATGAATTGAACCAGAACGATGATTTCTTCTCTCAAATCGAGCATCTAGTCATGGGCATACAACGAAGAATACTCAAAAGTAAAGATCTATGCAGCGAAGAAGCTCCAGAAGAAGATGATGATGATGACTTTCCATTACCCCTCTTTTCTCTTTAGGGTGCAAGAATGCTTTCCATCATAAGAACTATCCATCTCATACTGATTGCTTTTAGCAGTTATATAGCAAGAGCCGCTGACGGCAATCAACTTCAATACCTTTATGAGAAAGAGAGCATTGCCTATGACTGTTCTATCTACATAGACCAAGAAGATCGAAATGAGCTCATATCTTCCATAAGCAGACACCGCATGATAGGCGTCTTGCAAGAAGAGAATCGGGGCAACACAGGTGATATCAAAACCCAAGTCACCAGAAGAGTCGAAAACCTTGGCAAAATATCCAGCGACATGCTTGAATACAGTCGCTTACAACGCTTCGAAATCATACCTATAAGCCCCATTAAAGAAATCTCTACAGATCGGGATGAGCGAGAGATCGAGACAGAGCCTTTACAGACGTCTACACTCCTACAAAAGATTTCAGATATCGGAGAGCTGCTCGAAAAGCAAGAGCTTGTGGATGGCCTAAGAAAACTTGCTCTCCTGCCAAAAAGCACTGAACATCATAGTGAGATAGCCATTCGCAACACATATTTCTCGTTAAAAAACACATATTTTGAAGATGGCGTCTTGCGGATGAAGCCCCACTTAAATCGAGCCCCCTTGACAGTCAAAGACCCTTTCATCAATCCTACAACAAAAAAGATAGAGCATTATTTATTGAACATTTGCATAGCCTATCATCAAAAAACCTGCGAGACCCACTACTCTCTTATGGCTATTATGGCCATACTCGATGACAATTTATTATTTGATTTTAAAACGCTTGCAAAATCACTTGCAAAACCAGACACCGATCTAAATGATTTTGTTAGGAAAAGACTTTTGACATCTGAGAAGTTCCAAACACTCAAAAAGCTATACACACGTGCAGAAAATAAAGATGAAATTCTCTCCCAGTTAAGTTTATCTTTACAGAAAAGATACAGAATTCACTGGATGCAATTCCAAAAGATTGTCACAAGCAAGATCTCCTTACTTTTGCAGGAAACTTAAGCATGAACGTCTACCTTCGCTTTTTTCTTATCCTCATCCTTGTCCACATCTATCCAAGCCCCGCTGCAGGAGACGTCATCGGGAAACATCTCTTAGTCTGTGAGGAGAAGCCGGGACACCTGCGTAACTGTGTATTCCAGGAAGCCGTTTTAAGTCCTCGCTACCCGATACAAATGCACTTCAAAATTCAATACACCTATAAGTGCAGCGGAACTCGACTGACCTTAGGTATTGAACAGAAAAATCCACACAGTCCCCACTTCTATCCCTTTGAGCATGGGGTTCATGAACTCTCCTTTGAAGGATCGGGGCCACTTCACTTAGTTGATAAAAAACCAAGAATGACTTTGATCGGTCAGTACAGTTCTGACTGTACCCTTAAAGTGCATCATTTTAGTCACGATCTGTCTGCAAGCAGCCTTGTTCAAGCGAAGGACAAACTTGCCCACATAGAAACACTTTCCCATCTCATCTCCGAAACTAAAAAAGTCTCAGCTCTAGCTGAAACGATCCAGACGCTTGTCCATAAGATCGACATGGGAGCACTCAGTCTTTTATTGAAAAATCTGCATTCAAGCACTAGTGCCATTGCAGCACAGTATAAGCGTAAACGGTCATTGAAAGATGCCCAGGCTGTCACCCGTATCTTGTCTCATCTCGAAGCCGCCATTTGTGACAACCCAGCTTTGAGAGAGATCTCCCAAGATCTTTGTGGTCCTATCACGAGCAACCCGCAGAGTCTTTGCTCTAGTTTAGAAGACAAACTGAGACAGTTCTCCGACGACAGTCTGCATGTCGTCGAGATAAGCTCTCAAGCACTGTCCCAGGCGATCGCGGAAGCCTTTGGCATGATCTTCTATGGTAGCGAAGAGACCAAACGTTCGTTTTACCAGCAGCTATGCACCTTCAAAGATCACCTTTCAGGGTCTTTAAAGGAAACCTGTCACGAATTTGAGAACTAAGATGTTTAAAAGCAGAACACTATTCATACAATTTTTTCTGTTTATAAGCCTGCTCGTAAGCTATCTCATCACCCCTCAACTCTCGGCTTGTGAGCTTAGTTTTTCAACTCAATTGGATGCTAGTGGCACCAAATACTATTTTGCTATCCGCCAAAAAAATAAAATCTGCAGCGCCAAGCACTTTACAAATTTCTTTCACTCCCTAAAATCTCAAGAAGCTCAGCATTATTTTAAAAAATCTATCCAAGACTATTTTTCTAAACCCGCACGTGAATCCTGGCAAAACATGTATGATTCCCAACTCAAGCTACCCGACCAAAGAAGGGGTGGGATCATCATTATAGACACTACGAACTCCAATCCACTTCAGGTAGCACCGACAAGCAGCCATGCCCAAAAAGAATTTGAAAATAATTTTGGAACAAGCTTTGATCCCAGCAAAATCGGTTACCCCATGGCCTTGGACCACACCCATAGCCCTAAGCCTATCACCGACTACTTCCAATCTGCGGCATACAGACAAAACCTTAGCGGTGGACTAGCAGTCATCCAGATCATTCAATCTGGATTTGGCCAAGAACTCACACAATCGTTTGAACTTGTTTTTGCTGGTAAACGTAGCAGCTTTGATGAAGTAGCAGCTCGTCAACAAAGCCAATTTCTTCAGTCCGTATTTTCTTCTCTTCAAGATTTCCAGAAGCAATCCAATCTTCAACGAGAAGAAGATGCCCTACGTGAACAGCTCCTAGAAGCTCAGATCAAGTTCACCTACATGGAAATCGATGAGGAAGGGCTCGCGATCAAAAAGAAATTTTCTGTGAATGCAGCCGACTTAGAAGACCTCTCAAAAAGATTGCAGTCGCAAGAAATTGATAAAGCTATAGAAGACAATTTTCAAAAACAAACCAGAAATCATAATGAGCTAACACAAGCAAACCGAGACCTGAATAAGCACGGTCTCTCCCAGCGACCACAAGAGGCGAGAAAAAAACTCTTGATTTTCACTGTCGACGAGTCCCAAAAAATGACAACAAAGGAAATCCATCGAGAACAAAGCTATGCGTTCAAGACAGAGAGGTCTAGCCCTGAGGGGGAAAAGCTTGCTGCAGCGTTGTCAAAGCGCAATGCAGCTGCTGACGCTCTCTCATTACGACCACATGCCCCTGGTATACGAGCTCTCGATACTGCTGATCACACGCTGACAGCTGCGGATGAATACTATCAGCAGGAAGACAAAGAAAGCGGTGATCTCGCTGTCAGCTTTGCCATAGGCTTGCTTGATCTTACAACCAGCTTTGCACCCGGTTTCAGTTGGGGAAGAGATATCTATGAAGCGATAAACGGCACAGATATGATAAGTGGTGAGCAGCTTGGAACTTTATCCAGATCTATGGCCGTTTTGGGTGTTGTAACAGCCGGAGCTGGGAGCAAAGTAGGAAAAGCCTTAGGTCTTATCGGGAAAATCATGAAGGGAGCCGACCATGCAGAAACCTTAAGGTTCAGCGGAAAGATGCTTGTCAGAAATTCAGGCTTATGGTCAAGCGCAAAACACAGAACAGCTCTCCAGAATGCCTATCAACATTTCAAAAAGCATGGAAACGATTTTCCCCAATTTCCCAACGCATTGAAGTACGTTGAAGGAGCCCATGATTTTATGAAAAATCCACCATCTGGTACATTGACGAAGGTTCGTCCTACTGGTGATAAAATATTTTACCACCAAGAGACGAATACCCTCGCTATCGAAACCGCTGATGGAATAGCTCGAACCATGTATAAACCAAAAATAGGGAAGCATCCCTATGCGACAAACTTGGAGTATTTCCATGCTCAATAATACAAAAAACTGCACTTACTGCAGAGTTTGTGGGTATGACTATGAAGATTGGTACCCTTGGGGGATATCTGGTGATTGCCCAACATATGTCTTTTGTACTTGTTGTGACGTTGAATTTGGTTACCAGGATTGTTTGCCTGTCTCAGCAAAAAAATTCAGAGCTGAGTGGATAAAAAAAGGTTGCCCTTGGAGCGAACCAAAGTTCAAACCAACGGAATGGAAGCTCGAGGAACAGTTGAAAAATATTCCCGAGGCCTTTCAAGATAGCCCATAATCGACTTATAGGGAGAAACCAGCTGCGCATTTTTCTCCCAAACCCTCTTCCTTGCTACATCCCAAACTCTCTTCCTTGCTAAAACAAAGCATCAAAACCGGCAGTCAGATACATGTCGTAGGAATGGGGCAAGAGTCTACCGAGACCAAGACCCAGATTAAAGTGAACACCTTTGTTTTCAAACACAAGATCGAGACTGTGCCCATACGAGGACAGCATATAACGCTTAATATCTTTTTCCTGCTGGTTCCAGGCTCCCCCATACTGATAAAAAGAGGAGAAACTAAGTCGTTCGAGATAGAAGATCCAAAACAGTCTCTCGATATTAGTAATCAATGGAAAACTGTAAGTCCCCCTCAGGCGGGCCTGTGTATCCCCATGTCGGTTAGCGAAGAGAAAGTTAGATCCGAGGACTGGATAATTGTTTTGATTGATACCCCCTCCCCCACCAGGGATAAAAATCCGCAGAGGGGTGTAGACTTCTCGAACAAACGGAGTTTTGGCTCCCTTGCCACGAATCCTGGAAGCCTTCATATTAAGGCTCCAGTTCGAGGAGAGAAACTTTAATTTTCGCGAAAGATCGGACTCCAAGGTGACTTGATTGTACTCAAAGTTTTTATTCAGAAAAATCGGTGTCGCTCGTCCTGATAAAGAGACGGAAAGATAAAACGGAGAAAGACTCTTAGACCATCCTACACTGAAGAAGGGCTCCATGAGATGACCTTCCACAAGACGGAAAGCCCCGAGCTTCCTCTTTTTGAAAGCCATCGTCAGTCCACTTTCTACACTCACACTCGAATCATCGAAAGACCAAGAATATCTTGAGGTGAGACGAAGTCCCTGTTCGTCATAATACGAAGTACTCGCTCTACGTAAGGCACTGCTATAAAAGGTCCCGTTCCAAATCTGTTTTTTATAAATAGCTGCAGAGATCGTTGGCCAAAATCGAGTAGAGACTAAGGAAACATCAACATCTGGGAAATGGCTTTGAGCTCCAAGGAGCAAAGAAGCCTGGAGAGTTTCGTTCTGGAGGTGGTCCATAAGAGGAACCGATAAAACTCCAAACTGATAGCCGAGGGGATCATCGGCACCAATCCAAGGAAACACAAAGATTGGTCTCGCTCTCCATTTTGCGATCTTTCTACTTTCTGGACTCTCTTCTCGATACTGGGAGGAGAGGGAGCGGGGATCATCAGCACTCGGAATGGGAGAAGAGCCTCCTTCCGCCGCAACTGGTTGCCAAATAGAACTTTTTTCGAGAGCCAGCTCAAGAGGAGGCCCGCTCCGATCTGAACTCTTATTTTCAAAAATGGACTTCATAGCCCAAAGCAAAGGGGAGTTATGTCCATCACTTGGTGTGGGGGGGCATGGTTCCATCGGCAGATCTTTCGCTGGATCAACTCTCAACCAAGATGCTTTATCAGAACCTGCATAAAAACTTAAATACAACGAACCTTCATCTCCAGCTCCCATGTTTAAAATATAGTCATCAAACCTGAGATAAGAGAGACAAACACCGTCCATACTCATTCTTTTGAGAGCTGAACCCCTTCTCTCCGCCACGACAGCCCAAAATTCGTCAGAGGAACTGCTATAAACCACCCTAAGATACTCTTCTCCAGATCCTGTGAAGTCCCTCAGGAGTCCTGAATCAAGATTCAGAATCTGCACTTTTGTACTAAGACCAGAAAGGTTTTGCTCCTTAAAGCCCAGTATCAGCTCTTCGACAAAGTCATCCCCATAACCCATAGCGGGACGTTTCTTCTCCCCCAGGATATCGAGACTCAAAGGTAGCTCTGTGACCACTGGGCAACTTACTCGACTTTCGTTCAAAAAAGCCTGCCCCTCCTCAAAGTCTTGAAGGAGCTCCGTCCTCTCCACAAAGCAAATTTTATTTTTGCCAAAGTTTTTTTCTAACCAGTAAACTTTTTTCTCGGCAGGAAAAACCCGTAGGACGGAGCCCGAACGGGGGAGTCGAATAGACTTTAGCCCCATCCCCTCCTTGTCAGATGAAAGTGAACCTTCTCGCGAGGAGTCCCAAAATATAATCTCCTGCTTATCAAATCCTGTTCTACTCTCCATAGTCCGATGAAGACCAACAGAGAAGGGGGGAAGATAGAAGAGAGGACGGAGCTTGTCGGGAGAGGCCGGCATAAGCTCCCTCTCCTTTAGAGATTTAAGCAAGGAGCTATCTGCATTGAATTCGAGGTCATAGCGAGACCAAAGACTTGAATCACGACTGGAGATCAGAATAACGGATGGTTTGAGACCTGAGAAAACGGGATTGATGCCTGCAGACAAAAGAAGTCTTTGCGGCTGAGCTTCCCGAAAGGAAAAATTAAAAGTCTTATTTTTTACCCAAAAGTCTTTCGCCTCCTTCTTATAGCGCTCGTAGAGTTCAAGACCAGAGGCCCCATAGTAATCCTTCAGCACCTGGTCCATAGGCAAAAAAGGACTGAGAGGGCTCACAGCCAGTGGATAGTACCAAGGCATCGTGTACCAGAAGAAGTCGGAGAGCATAGATGGCAGACCACCAGGCTTCAGGGCTTTCTGACGCAAGATCCAAGAAACAAAAGACCCTGACGTTGCATAGCCTTGGAGAAAAAAGTCGCCAGCTCCATATAAGCTGTGGAGGCGGGCGTAGCTGGGCCAAGAGTCTGACTGGGCCTGATAGCGCTCTATCCCTGCCTGCTGGTGAGATCCAATGGACGAACTCAGCGCTTCTGCCAGGCCCTCAATAAACCACGCTGGCATCCAGGGGATATGAAGAATAGAACCTGCTGGCCCCAGTGGATTCCTCAAATGTAAAAACATAAATTGATGAACATACTCATGCCAATACAGATCTCTATCTCCATACCCTAGGGTCTGAAGCTCTATAGCATCAGTGACAAAGTTGTAAAAAGAAGCCTGCGAGCTTACGGAGGATATGATCACAGGAAGAGGAGAGAGGCGTTCAATACCCAGCCATTGCTGAAGAACTGGTCTTGCTGCCCGCAAAGACTTGAGGGCCATGTGACCTTCCTCGGGCGCTCGGCTATCATGATAAACGGTGAAGTTTTCATCATGAAGTTCGGAGTAAACGATATCTCCCTGGTTGTGACCAAAACCTATAGGCAAGGCCCAAGAAAAACTACTCCAGAACAAACTGAAAACTGCGATTAAAATGAGCACTGATTTTTCCTATCTCTATGTTAAAATAATCAAATAACAACGAGATTGTAAGTTTTCAAACCAGCGAACGGAAAGGGAGTGCGATGGCTAAAAAAAGCCGCGTAGAAGCTTCTCTTGATTTTTATTTAGAACAGCTAATGCCCTACGCTGAAAGATTGTATCCATTATTTTATTCTTTAACTTTTGATTCTAGCACAGCGAAGAAATTTCTAAGTGAAGCTTATGAAAATTTCTTAGATGATAGTGAGCGCTTGAAGAAGCTCCCCCACCTAGCCCTCTTTCAAGAGCTCGTGTCTTCAAGCTGCAAGCTCATCACAGACAAAGAAAAGGCTGCTTCCCAGAAAGGAGAGATGCCAAAGGGGCATTTTGCTTTTCTCCCTAAAGTTTGGGAAGAAAGACTCATTTGGATTCTCGCTGACATTCTCGGCATGAGTTCAAAAGAAATTCAAGAGATCGAGGGGAAAGATGAAAAATCCATACGACAGATTTTAGCTCAAGCTAGGATACAAGTTGTCAACAACCCTCAATTCTCTAGCTTTTTCTCACAAAACTTAGATTTAGCCTCCCATCTTCCGGAGTTTTTAAACGAAGATCCCTCTCTTCCCTCACCCCTCAAAACTAAGTTTGAGAATGCGCTCGCAGCAGATGCAAATCTTCAAAGCACTTTTGAACTCTACAAACAAAAGATGGGGCAGGTTCAATTTCTCTTCAAAGAAGAGGGTCTGCAAGAAGTCGACCTACATGAGCTCAGGAAGAAAGCTCGATCTGATGAAACAAGTGCAGCTGTCGAAGAAATGAAGATCGAAGTCATCACAAACCAGGAGAGCATGAAGAGATTGCGTCACCGCATGGTAGGGGCATCCTTCACCCTACTTGGACTGGCCGCTATCTTTTATTGGGTTTTTATTCAAAAACCTCCTGTACGATTTGATCCCATAGCTCCTCTCGCACACGAAGCTTTGATCCTCGAAGAAGATGATGAAGGATCCTTGCTTGATCTGCCTAGTTCTAATTGGGAAGAGGTGGTTAGTTATCTGCAAGAGCAGAAGGACATGGACTTCACTGTTTCTAGTCTTTTGGCTCTTCCACAACCTTGGCTACTCACTGGGGCCTCTACTCTAGACTATGAATTTACCAAGATCGCTGTTATTCATTGGACCAATCAGGATGGACATCAAGATCTAACCCAGTTTATAGTACCCGCAGAATTTGTTGAAAAGCGCTCAGGAGAAGAGCTCAAGTTCAGTGCTGAAGCAGGAGGCCTCAGCTACATGACGCATGCGACGGAGCAGTTCAATATCATAAGCTGGTTCTCTGAGGATGCCCTATCGGTACTCGTAGGTCGTCAGAGCATTGAGCGTCTCGCCCAGCTAGTGGAGAGCGGTCAGAAAAAGCCTTAAGAGCAGGGCTGTCGCAAAGAGAGGTAAGGGGGAAAGCTTCTTGCTCCAAGTTTCGATTTCGTCATTGCGAGGAGCCAGAGGCGACGAGGCAATCTTGCCTTACACGGAGATTGCTTCGCTTTGCTCGCAATGACGAGGCCTGCGATGAATACTTAGTCGGTTGGCTCTGAGCGAAGGGTACGCAGCTGGTTTCCCCAAAGCGAACACAAAGAGAACGTTACATATGAGCAGTCATTCCATAAACAAGCCCAGCACCCAAGAAAGACAGGTAGTCGGCGTTCTTTTTCTCAGTCAACTGCTGAATGTTCTCGAGTTCATGATGATCATGCCTCTTGGCCCAGACGTGGCAAAGGAACTTAATTTCGATAGCTCCCAGCTTGGACTCGTGGGGAGCTCCTATACGTTTTCAGCAGCGTTTGCAGGGATACTGGGATCATTCTTCCTCGATCGCTTTCCAAGAAGAAACATTCTCTGCTTCAGCATTTTGGGCCTTGGATTGGCGACGCTACTGGCAACAAGAGCCGACTCTTTTTCCAGTCTGATTTTTGCCCGAGTTCTCTCCGGAGCAATGGGAGGACCTCTTTCCTCCATCGTCATGGCTATGGTCTCAGATGCTGTTCCTCCAGCCCGTCGGGGAAAGGCTATCGGTATCGTGATGGGAGCTTTTGCTGTCGCTTCCATCGTAGGAATTCCCTTTGGTTTGGAACTTGCCCTCTGGGGTTCGTGGCGAACCCCTTTCTATGCACTAACTCTGCTAGCACTCGTACTCTTCGTCTTTGTTCAAATGAATCTGAACATTCTAAATACCGACGAGCATCAAGCTCCCCAGAAAAATCGCACAGAGCACAATCAACTGATCACAGGCATGTACCAAAACCCAGCTGTAAGAATGAGTCTTCTGGCTATTCCCACTATATTTGCTGGGAACTTTATGATTATTCCTAACATAGCAAGCTATGTACAAAACAACCTGCACTACCCTCGAGAACATATGAGTCAACTCTACCTCTATGGAGGCTTGGCAGCTCTCTTCACAACCCAATTAGGAGGAAGGCTCTGTGATCGCTGGGGCCCCGTCGTTATCAATAGTGTGGGGACAGTGCTCCTGATTGTCCCTTTAGTTTTGGGATTTATGATCGAACCCGCACTCATTCCGGTCAGTTTTATTTTTATAAGCTTTATGGCTGCATCAACTCTACGCAATGTCTCTTTTTTTTCTCAAACATCGCAGATCCCCTCACAACAGTACCGTGCTCAGTTTATGTCTATGCAGTCTGCGCTCAATCACTTCTCAGTGGCTCTTGGGGCCTATGCAAGTGCGTCTATGCTGTCTGAGGGACCTAGCCGACGTCTTATGGGTATGCATAATGTGGCTATCATTGCCTTGTGCATCGGACTTACCACCCCCTGGCTGTTATCAAGGGTCCAAAAAAAGGCGCAAACTACGGTAGGCTAGCAGAGCAGCATTCAAACTTCATGCGACGATCGCCGTTCTGACCTTGATTGATAAAACTCGTCTCTATCTTTCTAATAACTGAGGGTGCAGGACAGGTGAGATGAGAAGGCTGACCAAAAGGTGTAGCTGGATCAATGGTGGTACAGCCCTTCGCAGCAGCAAACACCCCACCCCGCCCCATTTTACAGCAATAGGTCGAATAAATTTGTTCCCGACCATCCCAAGTCGCCTTTAGTCCCCCGACAAACTCTCCGTCCGCGCACTGAGAACTACCTGGGGCTCCCCGTACGTTATCAGGATGATCCGACCATTTACAGACACTCTTTTCAAAAGGCTTCTCTGCTGCATCTTCCATAAAATTACAAGCTAGCCGATAGCGGCGATAGGCATCTGCTAAGCCATATTTATCCTCGCTCACTTTCGTCTCATAAGAACCCACAATTTCTGTAAGGAAAGAATCACCAGGACATAAAAATTTGAACACCTTTTTATCTAAGAGCTTGCCGTAAAAAGTATATTTACCTAACATACTTTTAGAAAGAGACTCGTTAATCTGATACCCGTGAGACCAAGTGCTTTGAAAGATAGTAATATTTTTAGAATAAACCGCATCTTTAGAGATTGAAACAGGATCCGCAGCAAAAGAAGGAGACCCTAGCCAAAAAATGCTAAAAAAGTAAGCATAGAACACGGAGATCTTCGAAAATAAAGAATGGGGACAAAGCATAAGAACTCTCTGTGAGTTGTCTACGAAAGAATCCAGGTCCCCTATCGGAATTCTTAAGGCATTCCTTAAACTTTAAAGATGCTCCTCTTTTTTCATATGGTGGATAAGCTCCGCATGCATATTGAGGCTCGAAAAGAAGAACCTGCGATCATCCTCATCCCACACATAAAGGGCATTGCTAATATCAAAAACGGAATCTGGATCATGCATGTGAAAAATAAACTCCAAAACACAGTCCTGGGCCTGGCTCAACTGGTCATCATAGTAGTGTTCAAAAAGATCCTGAAGAGAGATCGTTTCCTCAAAACCTGTAAAGCAGGGCCAATCTCTAATCAGCTTCATGAAGGCAGCATCTTCTCCAATAAGCAAAAAATGACTACCATCCTCCTCTGCAATAGCCTTTTCTACCACAAGCTGGGAAGTCCGGGTCCTCTCGGTTCGTGGAAATTTGATCACATTGTCCATAAAAGCTCCTATAAAAGCCGAGGAAATGCTGCTACGACCTATACTGCATGTTGATCTATAAATTCTTGGAGCTTAGCCTGACCCTTAAAACCTATGCTTTTTCCCATCATTTTTTTATTTTTAAAAAGAAAAAAAACGGGCAAAACCTCTGTCTCCGCCAACTCAAGAATTTCTGGGAAATCATCTGTATTCATTTGCCCAAAGATCAGAGGATAAGAGTTTTTTTCCTCAATCTTTTCCAGCGCTGGTTTGGACAACTTGCAAGAACCACAGCCACGCTTCCATAATTTCAAAAAAACGAAAGCTCCTGACGCCAAGACCTCTTCCAATTCCTCTGTGTTCCAATCTTTCATCAGTCATCTCCTTCGCAAGGAGGGGCTTGGAAGAAACCCAAACCTTCTCCCAAGCCCTCTTCCTTGTATCAGTCAGGTAAGCCGCATTGTCACAAACCTGATTTGCTTCGGTGTATAATGGAACCGTCAACAAATAAAATTGAAAAATTTCAAAATCTTCGCATTCTAAAGTTTTTATTAGAAATCGACAAGGAGGACCGTAGAATGGTTCTGGCAATATTTTTACTCACTCTATTCTCAAGCTGCGCAAATATAAGGGATCAAGCATCAGCAAAGGCAAAAACTAAAAATCCACTGGAGACATCTGAGGTCAAACTTGAGAAAATTGACCCTTACGCACTAGAGGTCGAACTCAGCATTCGAACCTATGAAGAAGGCCAAAAACAAGGGGCTCTTTTTATGGCAGATCTCGATCCGCGCGCAAACTCTCTCGACTACAGAGCCTGCCAAACCCTGCCCCCAGGTTTATGCACTACAGGATCCGTCATTGGCTTGCTCCCCGAACCCATCTTAAATCTCCCAGAAGGGAAGCTCAAAGTAGAGTACAGAGCCTGTGTAGTCCCTGAAAGATCGCTTGATAAAGAAAGTCACTGCAGCCATTGGAAGAGCATCTACTTCACACAAAAAAAGAACCTCACTGTGTCCCCCTCAAAGAAAACATAAGACTCCTCAGGGGGCATCACCTGAGTCAGACTCCTCTCGTGCACTGGCAAGCCCCTCTCCGTCCATTTCGTCTTCAAAAACTTCTTTTTTTCTTCTTCTATTGAAGATGACTCCTGCTATAAAAAGAGCAGCTATCACCCCCAAAAGGACGGCAGACAAACTGTAAAAACCAGAGGACGATGGTCGCAGCTCCGTATGGAAAGACTTCATGGAGTCCCAGGCTTCCTTAAAATGGGGACTATCCATGCCTCCAAGCAAATTCTCCGCAAAATCGGTAAAACTAATCACATAATGTCTGCTAGGTGAGGAGACAAGAAGATGAGCTTGCATCATCGGTGTCTCTGCCATGAAGAAATCTGTATAGAATAAGACAGCATCAGCTCCATCGGCCAAAACGACACTATCACTGCTCTGGACTTTGAAGTCCTTCACAAAAGGGAGCTTGCTGTACTGCTCAGCCAAGGTGATTTTAAAATCCTGGATCGTTCTTTCATCGAAATCAAGAGCACCATGAAAAGCAAGAACTTGAATATTTCTTTGATAGCTTAAAGTCTTATCCCCATGAGGGGTCTTCTCTCTTTTTTGGGGTGGCCCTTGTAGGAGCAGACTAATATTCCAAGACTCTTTTTGGATCTGCCAGCCAATGGGTGGCGCGATAGAGAACTCTTTCGCTTTGACCTCAATAATCTTGCCGTCTGAAAGGACAGGGCCATCTGCAAAGAGATGAATCGAGAGGAAACAGAACAACACAAAACAGCCCATTTCTTTCAACAGCTTTTTGGATAACATAGGGAGAGGTTTCCTAAACATAGCTCATCGTATCTGACTCCATGCTCTGCTCTAAAATCGACTTTAACTGCTCCATACCTTGCCCATCAGCAGAAAGGTGCTCTAACATTTTTTGGCGATCAATATCCAGCAGGGGAACTAGAGAGAACGACCTGGTATGAGGAAAAATAAAGTGGTCTTGGCTCAAGGTAGAAACACGTTCTGGATCTCGAGCTAAAGGCAGCCACTCTAATTTCATAGATTTCTCTAAGAGACACACCATCTTTAAAATATTTTGAGAGCCATCAAGCGGATGAGGATAAGCATCTGAAACGGATTCGTAGACAGCCATAACCTTAGATCGTGACTCCGAGTCAGAGTAACGATTATCAGCTGAGCTTCTATAAGTTCCAGAAAGAAATACGTAGTCACCTTGCAAAACACCTATCCCCAACGGCACATGTAAAAAAAGACGATCCTTATCACTCATATCATAAAATTCGCTCTCACAGTTCGAGTTCATCAAAACCATCCAAAAATTTTTGTGATAGGATTTTTGAATATTATTTTTTTCATTTTCTTTGGTTTCCATCGTTTGCAGAAGAATTTTAATTTCATCAGATGGATAAAAATCTTTACCACTATACTCTTCAGCTGATTTTAGAAATTTTTTTGATTTTATCCAGTCATGCGAAAAAATTTCCCCATGCGACTTTAAATAGTGAGCATATCCTAAAAATGTAAGAACTTCAGAAGAATAATTTAAGTCTTGAGATCCATAACTTTTAGCTTTTGAGCCAGGAAGCATCTGAACTTGATTTAATGTGCTGATAGAAGATTTAAAATCTCTGAAATAAATTTTAAGGGCAGCCTCCTGAAGACCATAAGATTGATTTTCTGGAAAATTTTTCGTAAGATTTTTTGCATAATTTAAAGCAGAATCATAAGAAGATTCTTCTATCTTCTTATGAAAAAGACAGGCATCCCGTAGAGGTGCCCCTGGGAACAAAGAATCGACTCGATTAAAAAGAATGTCGAGAGACTCCTGATCAATGCTAAACAGATACTCTCGTGCTAAATATTGCCACTGAAAGTAATCGCGCACAGGTTTATCTGTATCGATCAAACGCACAGGGACATCCCTACCTGGATGGAGCGACATTTCTAACTTATGTTTCCATTCTAAGTAATGAGGAGATTTACTCGATCGATCGGAACCCTTCCAGAGGAGACTTACAGCATCGGCCTCTTCAAGCCACAGGTGAATAAGTCCTCTCAGACCTATCCACGTCATCTGATCTTCTTTTTCGAGACTGACTCTTCGAACATGAGAGGCTAGGGCCAATAGAGAAGATGACTCTTTCTGATCCACTAAAATCTCTAGCCACAGTCGGTAGAGGAGAAACACATCTGGATGATCAAACTCATCTTCAATCACATCGCAAGCATAAGTAATGGCATCTTCTTTTTCTTCATGCCAATAAAGATAAAGACCTTTTAGATATTTTTTGTAAAAAGCATCTGGAGGTGAACTTTGAGAATCGTTTTTTCTAAGAAAATTTTGAACCCTAACTGAGAGAGATTTTTTTCCAGTCATAAAGCTTCCTATATAATAAAAAGAACCAAACCCTCTGTCGGATTTGGTTCTTAAATCTTAAATGAAGACTAGGAAAATTTTATGGATCTGAAAAATTAGCCTGCAAGCCTAAGAATCGTTTTTCTAATTTTCTCGACCTCTTCCCTTTTATTCATAGCACTCTCAATTTCATCCATTCTATCGATGAGTATATTTCTCATTTCCTCGTAACAGGCTTCACAGACAGGCTGATCGACAGAAGCTGGGCTAATCTCATTCCAGAGCAAGAGAACCGTCCAAGCTTGCTCACTGAAGCTCCTACGTCGACATTTAGACTCCACACCGCAGTTCGTACACTCTGAAACAGAATTCAGGGAGGCATCCAACCTAACCTTTGATGATCCGGGAGAAGTTTCGTTGACTTTCATCGAAGGCTTTTTGGCATCCAAATTGCCTTGAATAGGAACGAGTGTTTTTTTATTTTTGCTTTTTTCAGTCAAAGCTCTCATAACTCTCTTTTTCCTTATCCTTTTCCTAGTTCTCTCAATTTGGATCATAAAATCTGACCCAAGACCCCAAGCTGTCCCCGCATGAAAAACTGTATCGGCATAGGCTAACAGGTCTTTAGTTTCAGAAAAAAACTAAAGAAAATCCACAGAAAACAGAGAGTTCCGTGAACACATGCCAGGGCAAATTTCCAAAGGTGTGACAAACTAATGCAACCCCAAAGGACTTTTGCTCCGAACCAATCTATCATGTCGTTTTAAAGCTCAGGACTCATTCTCCACATCCAGAAAACGATGTCAAATTTTTTGTGCTCCTAAATAAAAAATGTATGCGGCAAAAAAATAAAGATGACCCTCAAACCATGTCATGCAGTTAACTGATCGATAAAACATCACTCAGAGCCAACCTGTCCAAGTATCCATCGCAGAACCTCGTCATTGCGAGCGAAGCGAAGCAATCTCCGTGTAAAGGCAAGATTGCTTCGTAACCTACGGCTCCTCACAATGACGAAATCGCAATACTTAGACAGGTTGGAGCTCAGTCGAGAGGTCTCGAAGCTTAAAGAATGACAGGCAAGCTAAAGAGCCTTGAGATAAGATTCACTCTCAAAGTAGTATCGGAGGATCTCTTGTTTGATGTGATGCGATCTGAGGTCTTCTGTCTTGAGGGAAAGAAGAGACTTCCAGATTTTTTTAGCCTGATCGACAGAACCATTCCTGTAAGAGAGGAGACCTTCTAGATAGCTGTGTTCGAAAGAGTTGAGTTGCTTATGGACCAGATTGAGTGAGTCCCGAGCCTCCTTAGATTTACCCAACTTTAAATAACCATGAGTAAGAAGAAGATAGACATTGTTTTGTAAACGAGCATCTAACTCAAGAGAAAGTTTAGCATAGGCAATCGCCTTATCGAGATGAATATTTCGCCAGACATAGGCATCTGCCAATTCCAGATAAGCCCTTGCCTGCAAAGATGGAGCTAAAACTGTATATAAAAGCGACTGCTCAAACCACATGCATGCCGTCTCCATTTGATGAAGTGATTTGAAAAGAATTCCCAGTCCAAGATAGATTCTAGGACTGTCAAAATTGGTGTTTAAAAGTCTTAACAATTCATAGATCCCAAGGGAAGCATCATAGCGACATACAGCCTCTACCATCCCATAGAGATGTCTTTCCTCACCATCAGAAAAAAGAAAACGTAGTTTACAACGACTGTAGACGAGATCATACCGATAGTCGTTGCGGAGCTTTTTCGTCACTTGATCAAAAGAATCCCAAGCCACATCACCTTTCTTATTGGATAGGATCTGAAGGAGAACAGGGTCTATTCGCTCCTCACTCTCCTCACCATAAATCAACGATATTTTGAGAAAAATTTCATGAGCAATATAAGAAACATTCCATGGATCATTTTTAAGAACCTTGTGAACACATTCTAGGGCCATTTCAAATTTTTTTAATTTCCCATAGAAGCGAGACCTCAACCAACAATATTCAATATATCTCTCCTGATCTTTTCCTTCTCCAACTTTAAACCGATTTAAAACAGCCTCCACTTCTCCTAAATCTCCATCGTGATCCACAAGAAACGACGAGTATTTTAGAAGAGAGACCTGACCCAGAGGATCTATTAAGATCATTTTTTTATAAAAATTCTTAGCTTTTTCTAAATTTCCAAAATCAAGATAAAGATCTCCAGCATAACTTTGAATATCTGGATCTTCTTGAAATTTTGCGAGTAAATTTTGAACTAAACTGAGGAGTTCAACTGGATCCCTACTACTCTCAAATATTTTTTTAAGTTTTTCTTTTGCAAGTAAATAATCTTCGACATTGAGCTTGGCAACCTTCAATTTAGCTACCAAGAAGCAAAATCGAACATCAACATGATCTGGATTAGCATTATACGCTTCAAAAAATAGGATCTTTGCAGGAAGAGTATCGACTAGAGATAAAAATTGACTTCCTATCTTCTGCACCATACCTGCATCAATCTGGGCTTTGCTCAAAATTTTCCTATAAAACTCGAAGGCCATTTCATTTTCAGAAAACTCTTCTAAAATTTTAGCGACAAAATATAGCGTGTCGTCAGGAGCTAAAGACGACTCTAAAATAAATCCAGTAAGCTGGAGGCCCTTTTTCTGAAAAGCCTCACTCCTCTCAACATCACCCCTTAGCGCAGAGATATTGGCTAAACAAAAAGCTTCGTTCGTCTGAAGCTCAGCCGGACACTCACCTTTTGTTTGGCTCCACCACTCTGTCAGAGAGCGAACAGCTGTTTCAGCCTCATCAAAATATTTTTTCTTCAAAAACTCTCGACTTAAATTTCGATGAGTCTCAAAATTTCCATAAAGATTATAAGGAGCATATTGTTCAAAAAGATAAAAATAATGATCTCCCTGATCCAGATCCTTAAAATGGTAGCAGATTTGGCTCATGCCAAAATAGGAAGGAAACCAGTCTGGATCCTGCTGAATGCTTCGCTGATAATTTAAAAAAGATCGTTCAAAATTCCCCTGACTTTCCAAACTCAAAGCCAAACCAAAATAGGCTGCAGGATGCTCACCGTGCTCCTGCAGAATTTTTTCAAAGCATAAAATAATTTCTGCGGGGGGTAAAAATTCACTGTGCTGATCAGCCAGAGCTCGGGCTATGACCTTAGCAGTGGGGTTCATCTCGAACTTCCCCCCCCTCTCAGTCGGGGCATAATCCTCTCGCAGTCGTTCTATATCTTTTAATTTCAAAGCTAATTCAATGCGCCGGAGATGAAGTAAAAGATTATCTTTTCCTTCTTCACTTTGGATCATGTCATCTAGGAGAGAAGCTGCCTTCGCATATTTTTTAACAAAAATAAACTTGTTAGCTTCTTCAAGTGACTGTTTTATTTTTTCTGACATCTTCATATGGTGACGCAGACGTAGTTTGTGATTATCCATCCTACGTTGCTTTATCGACAAAAGATAAAAGGGCATGAGACAACACGAGGCAAGATCAAACCAGAGAGAGTTGGATCAGTAGAGAAGATAGTCTGTCACAGCAGCACCGACGAGAAGGGCTAAACCTATAAGGATATTGTAAACTATTTCACTTTTACGGGACTTCTTCATAAAACTTTCGGCAAAAAAACTTTTATAGTAAGAAGTGCTAAAAAAGGCAAAGATCACACCTGTAAGGGCACCCACACCGTGGACGGTATTTGCCACTCGGAGTCCAATCGCACTCAGTATCCAGCAAAGAACATAGAAGACAAGAAAGAAGCGCACCAGCTGTGGATCCACACCGTACACAGGTCTGGTTGCAAACCGATCGGCCGCCCACATGTAGAAGGCAAGGCCGTAAACAACTCCCGACAGCCCACCAAAAGCAGGACCTGCTACCAAATAAAAGGCTGTGTTTGAAAAAACAGCTATAGCGATAACCAAGCCGAGGAGATGCCGCGAGCCTTGTCTCTTCTCGATCACACTACCAAGTTGATAAAACCAAATCGCATTAAACAAGATATGAAAAAAATCTGAGTGGATGAAAATAGGGGTTACAAGGCGCCAAATTTGACCTGAGCGGATTTCAAGAAAACTTTTGAGGCCAAGAATTTGTGAAAATGCGTCTTGCGAATAGGAAAACAGACTAAAGAGCTGTCTCGTCTTATCGAAAGGTTGAGCCATAAAGAACAGAGCAGAAATAATAATCACAGCAAATGTGACATTGAGATGCCGTTCTCTGCCACCTGAGAAGAACGAGTTGAGGCCAGCAGACCTCTGAGCTTCTCTCAAATCCAACTTTTTTTTAAGAGCTTCAGCCTCTGTTGCAAGAGCTTTTTGAAATTTCTTCCTCCCCTCTTGGATCATGGCCTGAACAGCAGGGCTTGATCCAGCTGGAGATGAAGACATATAGAGGTCCAATAAGCCCTGGGCTCGTTCACGATCATCATCGTTAAGAATCCAGACTTCCCTCGAAGATCTCTCCGTCTCATCTTCGGGTCTTTCTAATTTTAGATCTAAACCTGCTGACAAAAGGACGCAACGAAAGTCCTGAGTGACAGCCTTATCCTCAAAACTAGTTACTTTTCTCAAAAGAAACACTCCTACTTCAATCTTTGTTGCAAGGAGGACCAGCTTTTGTTGCAAGGAGGAGGTCTGGGGGGAGGAAACTGCGCAGCGGGTTCCCCCAATTTTCCTACTTCTTCAGTCTCTTGCTATAAAGCACCTTGGAATTCTGATCGATAAAATGAAAAGCCAGTTCAGAAGACTGAACATCCAAGTCTAGGAAACCAAAAGACGAAGCCACAAATTGACTCGGACCTTCTGCTGGTTTCAAATTCGTAGCCAAATTCTGGCCTCCTCCACCTGAAATCATAAGGGCAGCCTTACAAGCGCTGTCATCCCTATATTCCATGTGATGCGTATGCCCTGACAGCCACATATCGTAGTCCCCGCAAAGAGACCAATGAGAAAAATGCCCAAACAAACTGTTCCCTGTATAACCATAGCCCGCTCGATTAGAGCTTTGCAGGGGGTAATGAGAAAGGACTATCTTCCAGTTGGCTGGAGACTCCGTCAGAGCCTTCTTGGCAAAGTCATGAGAACAAAATTCGGCAGACCCGCAGGGAGCAAAATAAAGTGCATCAATACTGACGATCTTTAGTAGGTCTCCATACTCAACACTATAAAATCGGTGTGGCATTTTCCATCGTGGTTTTTTCAAGCTGTAATCGACCTGAGCTTGAGCATTCCCTTTGTAATCGTGATTGCCCAAGATCGCTTGTATAGGCAGATTCTTCAGGCAGGGACTGCCATAGGGCCCTAAGAGCTTATCTTCCCATTGAGGATCTTCCGTAGAAGAAACACCCTCTACGTAAAAGTTATCTCCGAGTAGCAGGATAGCCTGGACAGAGCCGCCCAACTCGAGGCAGCGACGTTCCATGGCTGCGGCCACAGCAAATTGATCTGCCTCACCCGTCCCACTATCCCCCAAAGCAAAAAATCTCAGCGACGGGGCTTTGCCCGTTTCTGAGACCAAAGGATAGTACGTGTTTAAAGGACCACGTTGAATTGGAATTTTTTTATAAGCGACAACAAGCCCTTTACCGGCGAAAGCCAGCGCGAGGGCAAGAAAAATTAGGAAAAAAACGATGGGGCGACGAGACCAAGATCTGGAGAGCCGAGCCATTCCATACCCCACTTTTTTATTTGATGATCAAGCGACGAGGTGTTGCGCGAGGCGTTTAATACGTCTAGAGGCATTGTTTTTGTGCAAAACGCCCTTGCTGACAGCACTGTGAAGAAGACCCTGAACAGACGAGAACATCTTTGCTAGATCAGCAGACTGAATTTTTCCAGCTTTAAGGGACTCTACACCTGAACGGAAACCCTTTACCGCAGTTCTAACTCGGGAAATATAGCTTCTGTTTCGGATATTTCTCTTTGCACTTTGGCGAGCTCTTTTCTCGGATGACTTATGATTAGCCACTTTTTACTTTTCCTTACGTTTATCTTTTTTTGGAGAAATCGTAGTTTTCTGGGTTTTAGCCAGCAAAGAACGCTTCTTTTTTCTCTGGTTCTTTTTTCTTCTCATCTTTCTCGTGAGCCTGTTGTCACCTTTTCCCATGTATACCCTCAAAAGTATCGTATGTGTAAATTCTCAAAGACACGCCATCGCGCGTTCCTCAGACTATCACTTTGGTTCTGACGAACTAAGCTCTGTGCAAAGAAACTTACGGAGATCAAGACCCATGCGACGGGCATATTGATCAAGGCCCACTTTATCCAAAGTCCTAAGGGCAGCATTGGAGAGGTTCAGCTTCACGAAACCCTTAAGCTCACCAGACCAGCAGCGTCTTTTATGCAAATTTGGCTTAAACCTGTGCTTGGTTTTGATGTTGGAATGAGAAATTCTATTTCCAACCTGCACTCTTTTTCCAGAAAGATCACAAATGCGTGACATGATTGTTCCCCGACCTACTAAGATCTAGTTATCGTTATCGTCGTCGTTTTCATCGCCGAAGCCATCATCTCGTGAAGACTCCCTAGAACGATGGCCGCCGGAATGTCTGTCGTCAGGCTTCCCAGCACCATAGGGAGGTCGACCTGTCTTAGCGAAGGCGGTACTAAAGGCCTGGACAGCTTGTTGCATATCGCCAGCAAAGCCGC
>JAGNWK010000033.1 GCA_017985985.1 Oligoflexales bacterium | reverse complement strand
CTTCTTTCTCTGTCCTATGTCGAAATTTCCAAAAAAAGTGCAGCAGAGTGGATGTCTCTGCTCATGAATGACGTGCTTTTTTTGCAAACTCGTTTCTCTGAGATTGTGAACAGCATCGTTCGAGATTCCACCATTCTTTTTGCAGCTTTACTGACACTTTTTTTCATTCATTGGCCGACGGCTCTTCTCATCTTAATCTGTTCCCCGGCAGTGGCTTTTGGGATGGGTCGAACGGGTAAAAAAATCTCTTTCTTTGCTGATCTCTTTCAGAAGGAATTGGCTCATATGGCTGACCTGATCCTTGAGATTAGGAAAAGATTTTATTTTATCAAGGCTCAGCAGGGGGAGAAGAAAGAACTGCTCTGCTTCGAAGATTTAAATAGTGGCTATTATCATCTTGTTCGACGTTCGATTCTCATCCGTTCGATATTTGCACCCCTTCTCGAGTTTATTGGTTACGCCCTCCTTGCAACAGTGATCTACCTGATCAATGTCGGTTTTATCTCACAAGAAGGCATGGACCCAGTTAACATTGTCATCTTTTTTGCTAGTTTGGGTGCTATGCTGCAACCCCTGCGTAGTTTAGGGGAACAAATTGTGCAGTGGGAGGAAACCCGAGGTTCTTTAAGAAAAAGCTTCCAAGTTCTTTCTTCCTTTGCTCAGAAAAAGAAAGAACCCATTCGCCTTCAAGATTCTAAGCGGCAGGGGACATTTAATCGCGATATTTCAATTAAGAGACTTGTCTCTGGTTTTCTCGAGCCGAGGCTGGAAGCTCATCATCTTCATTTAGGTCGTGGACATGCTATCGCTTTGGTTGGACCCAGCGGCAGTGGTAAATCAACCCTCCTGAGAACTCTGGCTGGTCTTCTACCCCCCTTCGAGTGGCAGTCGGATACGAGTTTAGAAGAACTGGTTGAAAACTGTTCCTTCGTCAGTCAAAGTCCATTTTTATTTGATGACAGTCTCTGTAACAATCTCCTTTATGGACAGGAAAATAAAGAAGGCAGAGAGGATCTTTCTCTTATTCTTGATCTTGTCGGAATAGGCAAAGAGGTTTCTGCTTTTGCGCAGGGGCTTGACACTAGAATTGTCGCTATTCGAAGCAATATATCTGGGGGGCAAAAACAAAGACTGGTTTTGGCGCGTGCTTTGCTCAGACATAAAACGATACTCTTGCTCGATGAGGTAACCTCTGCGATCGACGCTCGATCAGAGGAGGAGATCTTAAAAAGAAGTATAGAGTTTTGTCACACTGAGCAGAAAATCATCCTTGCCGTAACTCACAGGCTGCACACTCTCGCTTGGTTTGATGAGGTCTGGTTTCTCGAAGAAGGACAGATGAGAGCCTGTGGCACCCATGAAGAGCTTTTAAAGCAAGAGCGCTATAGAAGTTTTTATGAGTCCGCTTTTTAAAAGCTTTCAGGGGAACCGGCTGGCACCCATTCGACGGAGCCTGCCCTGAGCCCATTCGACTCTGCTCAGGGCAGGCTCCGTCGAACGGGCTCAGGGCAAGGTTTCCCCTAACCCCTCCTTGCGAAAAGAAGAAAAAAGGAAAAAAAGTGCAGCTATCACACTTTATTTATAGAGATAAAAAAGATCAGCCTTTTCTTCTTTACTACTTAGCAAAGCTTCTCAGCGCCATCTATGGAGCCTGTGTAAATCTCCGCAATACTCTCTACGAGCGGGGAGTCCTCCCTTCGCACCGTTTGCCAGGGACTTGTATCTCTGTCGGCAATCTGGTTGTGGGGGGAACAGGCAAGTCGCCCGTTGTGGGAGAAGTCATTCAGATGCTGCTCGAAGCAGGTGCAAAACCGGCTGTCCTTAGTCGAGGTTATGGCTTCCACTTGGCAAAGGGTGATTCTCTTCTCCTCTTGAACACTCAAGTTATTCGCCGACGCTGTTCCAAGTTTGCCCTCAGAGAAGGATCCCCAGACGAAGCAAGGATGCTCTCTAGTCGTTTCCCAGACGTTCCTATCCTTGTCGGTCGGGACCGCTTAAAAACAGCTCAGTGGTATCTTGAGCAGAAGGAAGAGGCGCCCCCCACGCACTGGATTTTAGATGATGGCTTTCAGCATCGACGGATTGTTAGGGACTTCAATATCCTTCTTCTTGATGCAAAAAAACCTCTAGGTAATGGCGAACTCCTACCACTCGGTCCTTTGAGGGAGGGACTTGCCTCTATCAAACGAGCTGATTTTGTTCTGTTTACACGTTGTAATCCGTCTTTTCCTTCCCCATACTGGCAGGAGGCGGTAAGAAATTTTGGTAAAGAATTCAGCAGAGTTGAATTTCTAAGTCATATTGGAAAAGACATAAGTCAAAGCATAGATTTCAGTTCAGTCCATCATCCCTCTCTGCTTGTCTGTGGTCTTGCTCATCCAGAGCGACTTGCAAAAGATCTCGAAGAGAAAGGGGTTCCTTTGCATGCTGTTTCCTTTGAACCTGATCACGGGGCCTTCGATAGGCAAAAAATTCTCAGCCTGTCGAAGGGCTGTGCATCGATACTCACAAGTGAAAAGGACTACTGGAGAAACCCCAAGGTATTTGAGGAACTGCCTATTCCTATTTTTTTCATAAAATTATCTATTATTTTATCTTCTGATCTCCAAACAAAGATTGTATCTTTCGCAAGACTCACTCCTTAACAGATATAGCCTGATCTGATGCGTAGTTCCTAGCTGCGTAGTTATATCTTTGTTTAGACAGACTCTGCCTGCTGGCCCCTCAACTTGCTATAATAAACACAGTCATTTTGTGACAGGCACCTTCATTTAGGAATGAAATAAGGGGAGTGTCTTATGGGTCAGGGTGATTCTTTTGGTGATGGGTCTCAGGGATTTCCTCCTGATCAGAAAGATGAATTTGGAAATTTAACATCTACTTCAACTGGTATCTCCCAGATTTTTCGAGATGGTAAGTTCGGGGGAAAAGGACGTATAGCCCTGCTTTCCCTAGTCCTGATTCTTCTTGCTGGAGGGGGTGTTTTTTATTACTACACGATGGAACCGGCGGCGGACACCGATGGACCTTTAGTCTCCGAAGATGATAAGGAGCAAGAAGATCCAGCTGCTAAATTGAAGTCAGAGGAAAAACATGAAGATGTCATGGGGAAGAATCACAAAGTCGAGTCCCCTAGCAATGATCTTCATGACAAAGCACAAGGAGAACTTGCGAAAGCAGATCCTGCCCAGAAGACGGTAGAAGCTGCTGTTCCAGCCAAAGAAGAACAAAAAGAAAAAGAAGATGTAGCTGAAGAGACTGCAGTATCAAGTCCTGTGAGCAAGGGGCCAGCTGCCACTGTGAAGCCTACTTTAACGGCTCCTGAGAATGGAGTCACACGCATTTATAACGAAGTGACTGAAGCACCTGAATTTAGTTGGAACACAGATGCCGGTTCCTGGATTCTCTTTTCAAGAAGTCCAAAGATGAAGCCTGTCCATTTTAAGGTCTGGGTGAAGGGACAAAGCTTTAAATTCAGTAGGGCTCTTCCAGGTGTCTGGTTTTGGAGAGTTTCTAATGCTGCAGGTCAATCAGAAATTCGTTCTTTCACTGTCAAAGCTCCTCCTCGTCGCTCTTTAGTTCTTACCTCCCCTACAGAGGCAGGGGTTATTGCCGGTACAGGGGGACTCGTCTCCTGGTCAGGTAGTCGTTATGTGACGTATTACCGGGTAGAACTCTCCACAGGAGATTGGACTCATCTAAGTTATAAATTCGCAACCTCAGGAACTGCACTTGCTTTGAAAAGCGTCGCTGCTGGACCTTACGAACTGCGGATCGGAGCTTTTTCAGAGGTCTCAGGTCGTTGGGAATACACCAATCCGATTAAAGTCACCGTTCAGTAGAACTCTTCCTTCTTCTGAAGAGGGCGTTCACCCTCTTTAGGCATCATCCCACAAGTCGTCTAGCTTCGTTATTTTGGTCGCTGCGCTGCTCGCTCCTCAATGCCTTGCTATACGACTTGTGGGATGATGCCTAAAACTCTACGCCCCCTGTAGCGTTCCCTAGCGGAAGAGAATACATTCCTTTTTAAATTTCAATAAAGACAAGAAGCGACAGTTCAATTCAAGCAGATAGTATCGAGGAGCGAACAAATTCTTTCTCAGGCCACCCTGTGAATCGATCAGTGTTGGGCAGGGGTCAGACCAAGTCCCATGTGTTCTCCACTTGATTCGCAGTTTGCAAGAGGATCCATTGTCATTTGGATTGAAGTGCTCATTACGCTCGCTTGAAGACTTACAAAATTCTTCTAAATGCAGAACGGGCGAACTTTGAATTTTGTGCTTTTCAAGATAAAAAAGCTCAACCTGCTGCTCAAAATTTGTCACTTGAAGCCAGGCAAGAGTAGCGCTCATAAAGATGAAGGGACCTGCTATAACTTGGAGCATTGACATATTCAATCTTTAAAAGGATTGAGTTCAACATCTTCTATGCTGACGTCGAGCTTTTTTGCAAAACTTTCCAGTTTTTTTTTGGTCATTGTACCCATAAACCCTAGTAAACTTATGGAAGCGATGGCTGCAAAAGTTGTAACCAGAAGGTATTCTAAGGCCACTCCACCCTTTTCTCGGGGGCGTGGAACCCTGCTTTCTTTGGTGCTTTCTTCGGTATTTACTTTGGAATTTTCTTGGATCATTTCTTTAGAAAGCTCATGGGAATATGATTCTATTTTTATATTCAAAATGTCCGCCTTTCGACAGCCTAGGGAATGATGACCGAACTTTGCTGTTCTTACCTTGGCCTTCAGTATAATGGAGAAGTCTCCTGAGATTTACCCGACTCAGGTTATAGAAGAATAAGTTGCTGGGATCCTATGATATATGGAGGCATGATGAGCACAGATTCTCAGGCTTTTCAAAAAGCCCATGAGTTAGCTAAGAAATTGCAAGAGCATATCAGTCAGACGATCTTTGGGCAGGAGGAGCTTATTCGAGAGGCTCTGTGTGCCTTCTTGGCCTCTGGTCATCTTCTCATCACAGGTGCACCGGGCCTAGCAAAGACCACTCTCGTTCGCGTCTTGGCGAGAAGTCTCGGTTTAAAGTTTGGGAGGGTGCAATTTACTCCCGATCTGCTTCCAAGTGACATCATTGGCTGCGACATCCTCAATATCGATGAAAAAACTTATCGAAGAAGTTTTGAATTTGTTCCTGGTCCTATGTTTGTCAATCTTCTCTTAGCTGACGAAATCAATCGAGCCTCTCCCCGGACACAATCGGCTATGCTCGAATCCATGCAGGAGCGTAAAGCCACGGTCGGAGGTCGAGACTATATGCTACCGCTTCCTTTTATGGTTTTTGCGACTCAAAATCCATTTGAATCGGAGGGGACTTTCCCGTTACCGGAAGCACAGCTGGATCGATTTTTGCTTCACGCCCTTGTCGAATATCCACATGAAAAAGCCGAGCTGCAAATTTTGCAGGAACATACACGTGGTAATTTAGTGGGTGAGAAAATTATCGAAGATGGGCACCGCTTAGAATCTCATAAAAGCAGCTCTACTCCACAAAAGGCCTCTATTCTCGACCATACGGAGGTCATGCATGTTGTAGAAGAAGCAAAGAAAGTTAAGGTGGAGGACGAAGTCCTTGCTGGGATTCTTGAACTTGTCCGTTCGTCTCGTCCTCAAGATGTACACTGCCCACAAGAGATGAAGAAGAATCTTTGGTATGGTGCTGGTCCAAGGGCTGCTCTCAGCCTGGTCTCAGCAGGAAAAGCTCTTGCTTTATTTGAGGGGGAAGAGCGCCTGCTTTGGCGACATGTAAAGAGGCTTTGCAAACCCGCTATGCGACATCGGATCCGGATGTTTAATGGATCGGATCGGGATCGACTGGGAGTCGACGCCTTCATAGAAGAACTCTTGCAAAGACTGGAAGAGAGACATGTAAACTTAGCGCGTGGTGTCGGACTATGAGCTCAGACTCAAGTTCGGAAGCTACCTTAGCTTTCTTGTGCCCTGATCATAAGGTTGATCTTCCTATTTCTTTAGCGACACAAAGTCAGACCATTCATGGTAGTCACCTCTTGCCTTTGAAGCAGTCCAGTCGCAGCCCAGAATTTTCTAGACCCTATGCGCCTGGTGATCCTCTCCGTATGATCGATTGGAAGGCCTATGCTCGGACAGATCAACTGATTGTAAGGGAAGAAAGAAAAGAAGCACGGATTAAGATTTTTGTCCTAGTTGCCTACTCTCCCTCTATGCTTTGGCCTCATTCTGATCTAAACCTGACGGGCCCCAGCAAATGGGAAATTGCCATGCGCATAGCCCTGCATCTGCTGTTTTTTCACCACCGCCTTGGTGATGAGATCGGTCTAGCCCTATGTCAGCAGACGCCAGGAGGGGAAGCTCTCTGGTTTTTAAAACCACGAACGACTATGGATATTCTGAGGGCTTTCGATGTCCTTAAATCCAAAAAGTTTGAGAATGTTCTCCCCCAAGAACTGGGGTGTTTTTTGAGTGAGGAAAAAGATCATTCTTATCTTCGATCACACCCCCCTGAGACATTCTATTGGGTTGGAGATCTGATCGAGATACAGCCATTTTCTTCGCCCTTTTATCAAAAGACACAAGAAAAGTCTTCTGGATCACGAGCGAAAACCCTGCAGGTTTACCACACATTGAGTCAGCGAGAGCTCGATCTCGAATGGATGGATGGTGGAACTTGCTATTTTTATTCTGAAGCAGCAAGGGAAAAAGAAAACTTTGGCTCAGACCTAAAAGATGGGGTTTACTATCAAGATCTTCTCCATACTTGGCAAAAACAAATCAGCTCTATTTTTTTTGATAAAGGATGTCCCTATTTTCTAGTGACGGAAGAGACTGCTCTCAGTCTCTATATGTCTAGTTTGAAGGGAAAAAAATAGTGGATTTTTATAATTCTAGTTTTCAAATTTCTGGAACACTGCTCACCTATGGTGCCGTGCTGAGTTTGCTTAGCTTTATCCTCTGGCTTTTGATCAGGACACAGCCCAAACGTGTTTTTTTTCCCATTTTAAAAGTCTTAGATATAGAAAATCGGCAAAGACCTCGTTATCGCTTATCGGTCCCCCCTATTGTGCCTTTTCTTTGTTTTATCTTGAGTTCTTTAGTTATCGTTTTTTTTATCATCAAACCACAGAAGAAATTTTTTAGCCCGCTCTCTTCTCAACAAGAGCGTGTGCATATTTTTATCGACCTTAGCCCCTCAGTGAGTCGTTTTTTAAGTCCTGAGGCCTATGTGGAAAAAGTGAATTCTCTTTGGTCTTTTCTGCAGAAGGAGAAGTCGGTCACCCTCTCGACTAGTCGTTCTCGGAATGTATTTCAACTGAAAGCAGAGACGGTTCAACAAGTGATAGAAGATCAGATTTTAAAGGAAGGATTCCATCGAACGGGGATAAAGATTGGATCAGCCATTCAGTCTCAAAAGGAGTTTTATGGAAAAATCGACAAGTTTTTTATTTTTTCAGATGGCGATCAGGCGAGTTGGATGGATTTTAATTGGAAATCTTTGCTGAATGAAACTGCTGTATACTGGATCAACCTGCGCTCTTCAAATCATTCCAGTTCGAAAGAGAACCTCTTTTTTTTGCATGCCAATCTCCTCCCGAAAGATGCATCTGGACCTTGGGAATGGGATATAGGTATAGAAAGGCGTGGAGACATCTCTGCCGATAGAAAAGGAACTTTGACCCTCAGTTATAAAGATAAAGAGTTGGGGTCTTTCCCTTGGAGCCTCGAGCCCGAGAAAAAAAATTTAGCGCTCCGAGTGAAGCTAAGTCCAGAAAAAATGAACGCCCTGCAGAGAGACACGAATCCCCTGGTCTGGTCTCTCGGAGACTTAGAAGAGGATGCTATTGCCCTCGACAACACCTTTCGAACAGCTCTGGTCCCTAGTCAACGTTCTATTCTGATTGTAGGAGGTCTGGCTGGCGAATCTATGCTTGAAAATCCATCCTACTCTTTTGCAACAGCCTTGGATGTGCTCGGCTTTGCTCCTGTTCGTCATGATGGCTTGTCCACATTTTTTTCAGAGTCTATCAACAAGCGAGAAGTACCGCTCATCAGTCTTTGGTTTTCTGACACTCAGGCAGCAGAAGATATTTGTCCGATCTCATTTGTTCAAAAACAATTAAAACAGACCATGGACTCAAGTAGCAAGGGAGCAGAAAGCCTTGAGAAAAAAATACCGGCTCTTTGGCTTATCCCATCAGAGGGCGTTGCCTCCGAGTATAAGAACATCTGCACCTGCTCTCTGCAAATTTTACAAATGGCGACGGATCAGCGCGATACAAGTCTGAACCCTGTCTTTTGTGAACAGGTCTATGATCGAAAAAGTTTGGGATATGTCCTCAATGCCTTGGGAGCAGAGCAGCTTGGAGGCTCTATGAGTGACAGCAGCCGTTCTGTGGCTTGGAAGAAAAAACTGGGCCCGCTTGAACTGAGTCTCTTTACCGTGCCCCTGCGGCCGATGCGAGCTTATGGCTTGTCTCATGCCGATTTTCCTTTGATTTTACAGGACCTCTTGCAAGCTCAAGGTTTTCTCTCCTATCAAAAAACGCAACTAGAAGATTGGCCTCGAATTGCGGATAGGAGCCAAGAGCTTATTTGGAAACAGGAGCAGCCTACGGCTGAAGAGCAGCTGAGAATCAAGACTTCAAATGTGCCTCTTGGCGAAAGCCTACTCGTCGATTTCCCGGAGAATGATTTACCAAACCGTTTAAATTTTGATTTGGATCCTCAGTCTATGCGTCAGGACTTGTCGAACCAAACGGAAGAAAAAAAAGACGCTTGGGCCTGGATTCGCCTTGGCTCTTTCCTTCTTGTCGCAGCAGCTGTGTTTGAAGCGTTGTGGTTTTTTATTCGTTATCTTCGCAGAAAAAGTTCTTCCGTCGTTCTTTTGCTGTTCTTGCTCTCTTTTCTAAAAGCAGGAAAATTGCAAGCAGAGATCACGATTGGATTTGCAGGGCAGAAATCGAATCTAAAAATGTGGAAATTAGCTCAAACTGTTCAGCAAAGAACGAGTCTAGAGATGACCGGAGAGATCCTGACTAGCGAGAAGATAAGCGAGGATCTCTTGGCTCAGCCCTGGCTTTGGATTGACTCTCCTGAGCTTGTAACGAATCAAGAGGGATCTCTCCGCAAAGATGTGGCTTTATGGCTCAGGCGTGGTGGGTTTCTCGTGATCACATCATCGTTTGAAGCAGAGAAAGCCAAAAAAATGCTTCAAGGTTGGAACTCCTCCAAAGAAGATCAGAGTTCCCTTTGGAAAGCCGTCCCTCTTGATCATGAGTTGATGAGAAGCTTCTATCTTTTAAACAATCTGCCCTCTTGTGAAGGGGCCCAGTGGAATAGTTTTAGCTTTGACAGTCGACTGGCTATCCTTTGGATTCCTCATCATTTTTTATCAGATCTGGCAGATGAAGTTCCTACGATGAAAAGCCCTAGTCATGGCAGTCTAGATTTTGGCCAGGGAGGAAAATCAGAGCGGGGAGTTTCTATTAGCAAAGCAGATTCACTTTCTCGAAGCTCGTGTTTTTCAGGCATAGAATGGGAGCAAAAAACAAGGATATTTATCAATATTTTGATGGTTGCTCTCAGTACGGATTATAAAAAAGATCAAATCCATATGCGCGAAATTTTAAAACGGTTGAACTAATTATGGCGAATTTAGATTTTCGAATCGTGCTTCCTTTTCTTCTAGGTCTCAGCTGTCTGCTTTTATGGGGCACTTGGATAAAGGCTTATGGCCTAGGTCGTTCCTCAGCAGCCATCTTGTGTCGCCTACTTTGGATACTCCCCTTAGTTCTTGCCTTCTTCCCTGCCCTTAAAATTGAGGAGCTGCCTAGCAGTCTACAGCTTAGTCCCATTCATATTCTGATCGATGATTCGAGCAGTATGAAAAAATGGGGAACGGCTTCAGCTAAAGACAGTTCTGACTCTGTCTTAATGGAAATGAAGAACTATTGTCATGGTATTGGCTGCGTATTAAAGACGAAATTACTGTCTGAAATCGATCCTTCCGTGAAGCAGGGCTTAAGCCCTTTACGTTCTGCCCTTCCACTCTGGTTCGGTGAGTTAGGAGATGAACCTTGGATTTTGATGAGTGATGGGGGGGACTCACAGCCTATGATCCCCTGGCCAGAGAGTCTGAAAGCGAGAGGAAAGCAAAACGAGAGAAAAGTATCGTCGGGTCTGATTCTGGGATTTGGGAATGAACCCAAGGAAAATATTTGGATAGAAAATTTATATGTTCCGACTTTTTCTTTTGAGCAAAAAAGAATCAATGTCGACCTAAGTGTGGGACGGAGAAGAAAGAATCTTTCCTACGAAAAAATTCAAGTGCAAGTCAGTCTGGCGGGTCAAGTGCTCAGTGCCGTAAACAGTGTGTTTGATGAAGGGACAAAAAAAATGAATGTCTCCCTCGTCATTCCTTCTCTTCCCAAAGGTCAGCATCTCTTGACCGTACAGGCCCTTCCTAGTCCAGGAGAGGAAGCCATTTGGGATAATACGGTCTATGCTAGTAGTGAGGTTTTAAGCAATACGCTTGGAGTCCTGCATATTTTAGGCAGTCCCAGCTGGGATGGTCGTTTTCTGAGAAGGTATCTCAAGTCGGAACCTAAGTATGATTTGGTTAGCTTTTTTATTCTTCGTGATCCTTGGGATGAGCAGCAGGGCAACGAAAGAGAGCTCAGTCTAATTCCTTTCCCGGTCGCTCGGCTTTTTCAAGAAGAACTGGCTCACTTTCGACTGATTATTCTGCAAAATTTCAATCTTTTGCAATTTCTGCAACCCGACTACCAAAGAAATCTCGTTCGTTTCGTAAAATCGGGGGGGAGTCTCCTCTTTGTGGGAGGCAGTAGGGCTCTGCTCAATGAGGATATTCTGAACTCACCCCTAAGGGAGATTCTACCGTTTGAACTCAAAAAAGGAGATGGAGAAGCGGCTCAGGGTGACCCACTTGCTCAGCACTATCTGATGAACTCTCGTCCCTTTATGCAAACTGGTTTTCAAAATCCAGAACCTTCTAAAATAGGGCCTTGGTTTGATAAAGGTCTCGAATTTAAGATCAAGATGGCTGAACCAAGCTCTTCAGAAAAAGAGCTAGCTACGGTTTATGATGACTGGATGAATTTAGCAGCCTTTTGGGATAAGTTCCCGACTTTCAGGGGCCTGCACCACATGGAGAATGTTCTCTTTAAAAAAGAAGAGTCTACACCTCTGCTTGCTGCCGAATCGAAAGCTGGTCAACTGAGTCCGCTTGCTGTCGCTTCCTATCCAGGCAAGGGACGAGCTATCTGGCTTTTTTCCGACCATCTTTGGAGCATGGCCCTGAATCCAAGGGAGGACTTATCGCGAGATATTTATTACCGATTTATGGAGTCAGCCTTTGCCTGGCTCTTACGCAGTGATCTTAAGCAGGCTCTCAGTGTCGAAAGTTTTCAGATTGCCTATAACGCTAGCTCGAGTCAGTGGCAGGCAAGAGTTCAGGGCGCTGCTCTCCGTTATTTAACGAGTTCGGCGGATTGGGTTCTAAAAGTTTGCGATATACCGTTCACCCCAGACAAAGTTGGTCTCGAATCCTTGGGATACAACGAATACCTTATTACGGGTTCTATCAGCTCTGAATATGTCCGAGACAGGAAAGTATGTGCCTTTGAGATAGAGGGGCTTCATAAGGCTTTTGGATCTGTCAAAGTTTCAAAAACAAGCCCTGTTTATCGAGTTTTAAAAGATGCTGAGGTGGGTGCTTCTTTTCTTAAATTGAAAGAGCTAGCAACTTTAACAGAGGCTCCTCTGCTCATGATGAACCCGGATGCAGATCTCGATCATCTGTCGGAGGCGATCACTCTCAAGGGAAACCCTAAGCAAATTTTAGAAGATTGGCTTGCTGAGCACAGTTCTCAAAATGGGGTGAGCACTCCCGGACGCAGACTCGAAAGTGAAGATCCTTATTGGCTGCTTGACCGTTGGTGGATCTGGCTTCTTCTTCTTTTCCTACCTTTAGAGGTCATTGCTCGTCGGGGAACAGCGATAAAAAGATAGAGATTGGCCTTGGAAATTATTTTTCATATCAAATCGTATGTCTGTTGATGACATTATCTTTTCCTTCTAATCCCTCTGTTAAAGGAGGGTTTTTTTATGAACAGATTTTATGTCATCTTATTTTTTTGTTTTTCTTTTTTCCTGGTTCAGAAAGTTCATGCAGACAGCCATAGTGAGTTAAGCGAGATTGTGATGAGCAATCTCGGCAGTCTGCAAAAAGATGTGGACGGTTATCGGATCTCCCTCCAAACATCTTCTCTCCGCTGTGTGGCTGTGGGCGACTTCCCTTATGGCCTCTGTCATGTTAAAGGCCAATTTCCAGATGCTGGTGGGCCAAATGGTGCCCACTTTGCTGTGGTTGTCACTGTCAATGACGAAGGTGTTTATGGGTTTAAGGTGCTTGAAATGGTGAGCTGGGATTGAGATTTGTGTCTGGTCCCATGGATACTCTCAGAAAATATGGGGACCAAATTTCTTATTTGATGGGGTTTAAAATAGCTGCTAATGGCTTTACAACTCTACTCGGAAGCGTGTACTTATTCGTAGGGATATCCTTTTTGTTTAGTCACAGAAAGACATCCTACTCTTTTTGTCCTAATACCTTGATAAAGTTAGTATATTTGTATATTTCAATCAAAATAACCGCCGTTTAAAGCTTTTAAGAGACTTGAATTCTTAGACAAATCTTTTGTTCTAACTGCGAAAGTCTCAAATTTTTGCTGGGTGGCAGTTTTTCCTAAAAAATGGATAAGGTTTCATGACTGAAAAAAGAATGACTGAAAAAAGAAAGCCTCCCCTTGAGAATCTTGAGGTTCTTCTTGCTCTCAAACAGGTCTTTCTTTCTGCCCACTTTCAATCATTTTTCGAAAAATCTATACGAGAACGCGGTTTTATATATGCCGAGCGAGGTTACGTCAAGATTTTGAAAGCTCAGGCAGGTGGGGTAAAGGCTACTGTTAAAGGAACTTCGCGTTATACCGTGACGCTTAATCCTGAGAAAGAGCGTCAGACCATTAAGATTTACGCAGTATGTAGCTGCCCCCATTTTGACGAGGGGAATTTTTGTAAACATCTCTGGGCAACTTTACTAGTTTTAGACCAAGGGCAATGGACTAGAAAAATCAATGTTCCTTTCGGGGTCAACTGGGACCTCATCTGGGATGGTTATAGTAAACATTTTTGTGATGATGATGATGATAAGCACTATCAGTCATTCCGATCTTTTGCAAAGGCTGAAGTAGCCAAAATGGAAGTAGTAACCCTCGGCAATGGTCAGGCCATCAATATACGATCAAAGTTGGTAGACCGTGTTCAGACGACTCCTCGAAACACAAACTGGCAAAACGCTTTTACAATTAGAGTAAATGAAAAACTTGTTACACCGACCAAAAGCAAACAAATTGAAATTTGGTATGGTCTTTGTATCCCAATACTACCGCACCAGGGTTTGAAGCTTAAATTTTTTAAACGAGAAGAGAGCAGCAAGGGTATAGGTCTAGTTCGACCTTGCAGCTTAAGCTATCGAGATATTGCCAGATCGACTTCTGGTGATGATGAAAAAATTTTTTCTCTTCTCAATGTTAAAGAGACTAGACGTTTCGAGACTATTTCTCCAAGTTTAGCACTGATCCTCTTGCCTCATCTTCTAGCCACAAAACGTGTCTGTCGTTCCCAAGAGTTTGATAATTTTTTAGATGTACATGATTGCTTCCAAGAACTTATTGGTTCATGGGAAAATAGTTTCTGTCTCGCAGAGGCTAGCGGAGGCGATGGTGGGTACTATAAGCTGAGTGGGTGGATGAGCTCTTCAACCGGGAAAATCCCACTGATCAAGGCTAGCTATACAGAAAAAGGTTTTTTTGTCTTTGAAAAGAACATTGTCTTCACCACGCATTTAAAAAATGACGAAGAACAATTCGTCCATTATTTGGTGAGCCATGAACCGCTCCTGATACCGAAGGAAGAAATTCTCGCTTTTGTCGAACAACTCTCCATTCAATCTTTTTTCTCTAAAGTGGAATTGCCTGAAAGTTTGACCTGGGTGAAGCAAACTATCCTTCCAGAAATAGTCATTGCTCTGCAAAAACCAGTTCCCTCTTTAGAATCTAAGATGCCTGTACAAATCTATTTTCAATACCCACAACAACGGGTGAGCCGTTCCTCTGCTGTTTCGATGTGGCTGAATAGTGAGGAAAAATTAATTTATCTACGTGGCATGGAAGCCGAGAAAGAGGCATGGGATTCTTTTATACAAACCAGAGACTTAGAATTCTCTTCTCTCCAGGTTTCTTGCGATGCTTTTTTATCTGTAAAAAATCTATCTACTTTTGCTGCGCAGATACAGACTAAGGGCTGGCGTTTGGAAGCTGAGGGACGAAAGGTGACTCCTAGGGCCGATTTTAGTGCTTTTGTTTCATCAGGTATCGACTGGTTTGAATTGAAGGCCCAATGTCGATATGGTGATCAGAATGTTTACCTTCCCAAACTTCTACTTACAGCACAAATGGGAAATTCGTATGTCATCCTCGATGATGGAAGCGTTGGTCTCTTACCCGAAGAGTGGTTGCAAAAATATGCCGGGATTACTAGCTTTGCGCGGACCCAAAAGGATCAGCTCCGTTTTTGCAGTTCCCAAGCTGTGTTGCTCGATAGTCTGCTAGCAGAAATCCCGCATGTAGATTTTGATGAAAAATTTTCAGAAATTCGTTCACAGATTAAAAAATTTACTGGCATCAAAGCAAAGAGTCCTAGCCGTGGTTTTAGAGGAGCACTTAGACCCTATCAAAAAGAAGGGCTTGGCTGGTTTCATTTTCTGCAAGATTTTGGCTTTGGTGGCTGCCTCGCTGATGATATGGGTCTGGGGAAAACCATTCAGGTTTTAGCTCTACTTCACAACCGCAGGAAGAGCTTGTCCACATCTGGTGAAAAAAGGACTTCGCTTGTAGTCGTACCGCGAATTTTAGTTCATAACTGGCAGGAGGAAGCCAAAAAATTCTGCTCCAAGCTCACCTTTTATGATTACTCAACCTTCAATCGGTCCCAACAACCTGAAGAATGGAAGAAGTATGATGTTGTGATCACAACCTACGCCATTATGCGCACGGATATTGCTTATCTGAATAAATTTGCATTTGACTATGTTATCTTGGACGAGGCACAAGCCATTAAAAATAATAAATCGCTAGTTGCTCGTGCCAGCTTGCTTTTACAGGGAGCCAACCGCCTTGCTATGTCTGGTACACCGGTCGAAAATCATCTAGGTGAGTTGGCTTCTATTTTTGAATTTCTAAATCCTGGGATGCTGAATGAGCAAGTTCTCAAGACCTATTTTACGCGCGGAACAAGTGCTAAACCAGAAAGTCTCCCTATTCTAGCTAATGCTCTCAGACCTTTTATTTTACGTCGCACCAAAGAAGAAGTTCTGCACGACCTGCCTCCTAAAAGTGAGCAAATACTTTACTGTGAGTTAGGTCCTACTCAGCGTAAGCATTATGAAGACTTGAAAATATTTTATCGAGATAGTTTAGCGAAAACAATCGGAGAAAAGGGTTTACAACGTTCCAAAATTCAAGTTCTTGAAGCCCTTCTTCGCCTTCGACAAGCTGCCTGTCATGTTGGCTTGATCGATAAGAGTCGTGTTAAGGAATCAAGTGCTAAACTCGATGCCCTCCTCACACAAGTGAAAGAGGTCATAGTTAGTAAGCATAAAGCTCTCATATTCTCTCAATTTACCAGCATGCTCGATATTGTCCGACGCAAGTTGGACAAGGAAGGGATTGTCTATGAATACCTTGACGGTAAAACGCGCAATCGTAAATCCTGTGTTGATCGCTTTCAAAATGATGATTTAGTTCGGGTTTTTTTAATCAGCTTAAAGGCTGGAGGGGTGGGATTAAACCTGACAGCAGCAGACTACTGTTTTATCCTCGACCCTTGGTGGAATCCGGCAGTAGAAGCCCAAGCAATCGATCGAGCACACCGTATCGGTCAAGAGAAGAAAGTCTTTGCCTATAGGCTTATCGCAAGAAATACGGTTGAAGAAAAAATTCTTGCTCTTCAAGCTAAAAAGAAAGAATTGTTCAAAACAGTTCTTAACCCGGAAAATAGCTTGATTCGCAGTATGAGTCTCGACGACATCCAACTCCTTTTGTCCTAGCGTCAAAGGCGTTTTTCATCGAGCCCCTTGAGAAACTCGAGCTTCTGCTGAATCTTCTTCTCCAAACCACGGTCAGAGGGCTCATAGAAAGTCTGTTTGCCGATCTCCTCTGGGAAGTAAGTTTCACCTGCAGCATAACCATAAGGCTCATCATGAGGATCACGATATCCTTTACCGTAGTTCAAACTCTTTAGGAGAGGTGTGGGAGCGTTGCGTAAATGCAAGGGGACGGAGGCACTGGCCGTTGCTTTCACAAAGTTCATAGCTTTGCCATAAGCGGTGAACACAGCGTTGCTCTTTGCGACACAGGCAATGTAGAGAATGGCCTGGGCAATGATCAATTCCCCTTCCGGCGATCCCAGTCGATCATAAGTTTGCGCAGCTGCAAGAGCGAGTGAAAGCGCTGTCGGATCGGCATTCCCCACATCTTCACTGGCCATACGAATCACTCGTCTGGCAATGTAGCGAGGATCACACCCACCATCGATCATCCGACAGAACCAGTACAAAGCCGCATCGGGATTGGATCCTCGGACGGAGTCATGGAGAGCTGATATTTGCTCATGAAAAAGATCCTCTCCCCGATCGAACTTTCTCCATTTATAAGCGGCTATGGCCTCCAGAGAATTCGGGGTAATCATCGCCTGACCATTATGAATCTCTGTAAAATCAAGCAGCGATTCTAGAGTATTCAAAAGCCTACGAGCATCCCCATCCGCTATGGCCATCAGCTGCTTCTCGACATCATCTGTCAACTGCACCAGCAATTTATCTTCCTGAGCAAGAACAGAAAGAGCTCTGTGTAGGATGTCTCGGAGCTCTGCAGAGTTGAGTGGTTTAAGCACGTATACCCGCGCTCGTGAAAGAAGGGCATTGGTGAGAGAGAACGAAGGGTTCTCCGTTGTGGCCCCGAGGAGAGTAATCACGCCTTCTTCGACATAGGGCAAAAAGGCATCCTGCTGAGACTTATTAAAGCGATGGATTTCGTCTACGAATAAGATCGTCTTGTGTGTTTGTGACCTTGCCCGCTCTGCGTATTCTCGAATGTCTTTCACCCCAGCAAGAACGGCCGATATGCTGATAAACTCTGCCTCAAGATCCCGCGAAAACAATTTGGCGAGAGTGGTTTTGCCAACTCCGGGAGGCCCCCATAGAATGAAGGAGTGCACTTGTTTTTTTGCAAGGGCTAAGCGCAAGGGCTTGCCTTCACCCAGCAGATGACTTTGACCAAAATAGTCTGCCAGACGAGATGGTCTGAGACGAGCGGCTAGGGGTTCAACGCGATTCATCAAAATAGCCTTAATATGAGAAAACATTAGTTTATTTATTGAAAAGCAAAGCTAGCTTTTTGTCCCTTACGCATACGAAAATCAATGAATTGCTGACGATCAGTGATGTGCAAATAAAGATTGACTTGCATGAGATAGGACAAGGGTTGACCTAATTCTGACTGGTACCTGTGCCCTGGGTAAACACAAGCCCCAGCTTGTAGAAGCCGCTTGAGGCGATTCAAGCTGTCAAACATGGCAGACGGATCACCCCCGGGTCCAGAACAAAGTCCGCAACCCTCATTAAACAAGGTGTCGCCGGTAAATAAGCGTCCCTCTACCAAATAACACAAGGATCCCACCGTATGCCCTGGCGTAAAGATAGGGTGAACGAGAAAGGATCCCATTTGAAGGGGAGTCTCATCCTTAATCGCTCGCAAGTTTTTGCATGAGAACTGATAAAAACTGATCTCTTCCTCATGCATATAGACGGAGCTATCATATGTTTCAGCAAAATGCTGCGCTAAATCGACATGGTCGTAGTGGTGGTGGGTTAAGAAAACATCGACTGTTTTGATGTGGTGATGCTCGAAAACTCTTGCAAAGGAAGCAGGCTCCCAGGCAGGATCGATACAAATCGCATGTTTGCTATTCTCATCAATCAGGACATAGCAGTAATTGATGAGATGTTTCCGCACGTGCCGTAATGGATAAAATGTATGTAGCTGATATTTAAGCATTAACTTTTACTGGACTTGTCTTCTCTTCTCTTGGAATTGGGGTAGGAACCATCCACGCCTTACTATACGATTTGTGGGATGATTCCTACGAAAATCGCCTCCTCTGGTTCTTCCTCATCTGCTGAGATTTTGGCGTGTCTTAGCCCCCAACTCTAAGCTGAGGCGGTGGGTAATCCCCGGTAAGACTCGAGCAGAGATCAAACAAGAAGAAGAAGAGGAAGAACAATAAGGGATCTTGGTCGAGGCTCTTAAGCCGGGTCTTTGGGATCGATGTTTCGACATGCAGAGTCTGCCAACAAATCTGCCTTTTGGGTAGTCCCGATCTCGTAAGCAACCCTCTCCAGGAAATTCTGATAAAATTAACTCAATTCAATTTTAGGGGAGTTGCTATGAGGCTGGTACTTAAACTTTCTTTGCTTGTCTTACTATTCTGCGGACTAAGTTCCTGTAAAGAGAAGCTAAGTAACCCAGATCATAATAAATCTGAGATACACGCAAAGCTACAAACAGAAAATCTTAAAGATGGAGTAGAGATCTCCTACGAGGATTTCGTATTTTCTGAAAAAGATCAAGCTCTTCGCTCTAATTTCAAGCAAGATAAAATCAAGTTTTTTAAATTATTTGAAGATCCTTTCGTTACACCCATCAGCCAAAAGCAAGTTGATGCAGAAACACTACGCCAAATTCAAGATTCTGGCTTGAAGGTTTCAGACATTAATAAAAATGGAATTCTGATTGATCTAGCAACAGGAAAATCCCTCACTAAAGCTTGCTATGGCTATGCTATGGATCAAACATCAGGCCAATTTCTCAGTGACGCTTCAAATCAAATCGACAAAGTACTTTCTCAGGCAAAGTTTAAATTTGAAATTATCGCTGCTGGTGAGATTTGTGTGGATTCTGTAGGAAGCATCGTTTCCTTTAATACCAAAAGTCAGTATTCAGGATCAGTTTTATCATTGCATGTTTTCTTTGAATTTCTTCTCGCTAAAGGTCTATCTAGAAACCCAGAAACAATAAGCCCTGCAGTAAGTCTGGGACTGATGGGGTTTTTCGGTGATTCGGTGAAAATGGGGGACACAGGAAGATTTACTCCCGCTGATGTAAAGGGAATGACCGATTCTGTTAAGGCTGACATTTTAGCTAAATATGGCGCCTTTATAAAGAAGGATAAGAGGAGATTTAGTCCAGGAGCAATTTTTACTCCTGGAGTGAGGATAATAGATCATGACGTAAAAGAGGCTGGTCAGATTGTAGAAGCCATGGAGAAGCTATCCACATATTTCCGCGATCTAAAGCCGCAGGATATTACATTGCTAATGGCTTCGCTAGGGGACAAGGAAAAAATAAGTAGGCGGGTAGATGGGGTACTCTTTAAAGATTTCAGTGAGATAAACACCTTTAATCAAGATAAACATAAGATCGAGGCGAGACTTGTAAGTGTAGAAGTTGAAGTAGATAGTCGTGATAAGTCCGGTTCTCGAAAAAAAACAAACGTTATAGTTAGTCTAGCATTCCAAAAAATTGAAATAGACAATGATTTGGATCTAGATCGTATCATTGCACGACACAGTCCTAGTAGTACAGGTGAATTGAAAGACTCGTTCTTCGCCCACCATGTGGTTGAAGAGCGTGGAAAAAAAATACTCTATGTTCTCAGACCTCGAGCTGGAGAAAGCAATATAGCTTACTTCAACGACATCCCTGCTTATAGGGGTAGCGAGTTACCAATTCTAGAAAATATGAGGATACAGAAAACATTAAGAGATGTCTTACGCCTGAGTACTATAGGACTAAGCGCTGAGAGTGGGTTTGAAAAAATTGGAGATGACGCCATAGGGAGTGGAGCAGCTGGGGAAGTCTTCTTATATAGCTATACTCATCCAAAAACAAAGGATAAGATCAAAGTTGCTGTAAAAGTCCCTCTAGGTGAAGATTCTCAAACTAAAATTAACCATGAGATTTCCATCTTGGAAAAGCTATCAGGTGCAGCAAAAACGAATTCATTTTATTTAGGTAAGGCTAGACTCGGTGGTAAAACAGTTATAGTTATGCATTTAGGATTTGACCTAGAAACTGATATTCCCAGGGACCCAAAAGTTTATATATCTGATGCGATTGCTACCTGTGAGGGGCTGGCAGACCTAGAGGGAATCGGCATCTCTCACGGAGATGTAAAACCAGGTAACATGCTAAGGGGGCAAGATGGAATACTGAGAGTAGTAGATTTTGATACAGCTAGAGCGATTGATGATTCCTATTCGAGTATGCTTTCTGGTAAAAGTCGAGGAACGGATATCTTCTTTGATATTGCTGCCCTGGTATCGGTGGGAAGAAAAGTCAAGGCTATGAGTGGAACAGATAAAAAAATAACTGATGCGATCAAAGCAGAATGGAGTCGCAACTTAGGAAGTGCCGATCAATTTGCGAATTTGCAGAGTGTTTTATCCAGACAAATCGAAGATTACTCATTTGAATTGATAAATTTCTTAGAAAGCCAACCATCTTTACAGCCCGTCACAGGAAAAGTTAAAACACCTGCTGCATACTCTTCAACAGCACGAATGTCTGATGATGAAATCAGAAAAATGAAAGAGGAATACCCCAAGACAAGATTAATAGATGATTCCGATTGCAATTATCTCATTTTATTTCTAGAGCATTTGAAATTAAAAGAAAAATATAATAGTCAAATGGAGAGTCTCGAACAATCAGGTTTCTTGCAACTCCTGAGAGAATCCTCTAGCCCACAGGTAGACAAAAGACCTGACCTTTCACAAATTCTAAAGAGACTGAAGGATATCCAGAGCAGAACCCCCTAGGTGTCGGTCAGCCGTCTAGACTTCATTTTTGATATGTGCGGAACGACGAGATCGCAGTTAAGCCTCGGGACACTTTTGAGGTAGCTCGAGAAAGCTCTTGCAAGTTCACCTGAACACCTTCCTGGTCCATCTTGCTGCAGAGGACAAAGCTATACCCCAAGCATGTTGAGAAAGAACTATGGGCCTTCCTAGAGGGTGGCGTCCTGGCTTACGGGTTGTCCGGCTTAAGTGTGAGGATTGCACTAGGGGGCATCTTGTACCTTCTCATGCAAGAAGAGGGTTTTTTGTCCATCTTGATTGATCTAGTGCCGTGGTATAATCAATATAAGATGCAACCTACTTTTTTTAGAGACTTAGTCGATTCGCCAGGAGTTCTTTACGTGCTCCTGGCTTTAGCTTTTGTTGTGTTCAGTGCGGGCATGATTTCTCGACTCTTAAGAATAAAATATGGAATAGAAAAATTACGGGAAATTGATAAACGTATCGACACGTGGTGGGTCATTTGGATTGTTGTAACCATCGCAATGTTGGTTGGCAAAGTTGGTTCGACCCTACTCTTTCTTGGTATTAGTGTTTTATCCATGAATGAGTTTCTCAATGTTGCCGGTATAAGAAAAGTAGATCCTTTTGCTGCGAAGATTTCTTTCCTACCGATACCGCTCCAATACTGGTTCGTATTGAATTACAATCCTGATTTGTTTCTGACGGTTATTCCTGTTCTAACCATATTTGTCTTTGCTACTATTTTTATTTTACGCCAGAAAATTGATAATTTTATAACGACTCTCGGGGTCTTGCACTGGGGGCAAGTGTTGACTGTTTTTAGTTTGAGTCATCTTGCGAACCTTATCAATTTTGACGATCTTCATACCATTTTCGTCGAACCCCTTGGCCTCATGACTTACTTAATTGTTCTAAGCCAAGCGAATGATGTTTTTCAATTTATATGGGGGAAGGCATTGGGTCGACATAAGATCTTGCCTTTGGTGAGTCCAAACAAGACTATTGAAGGCTTGTTGGGTGGGATCGTAAGTACCACTTTACTAGCGGGCGTAATCGGTCCTGTATTGACTATTATGCCTTTGAAAGCCTGTCTTTTTTCTGGAGCTATAATCAGTTTGACAGGTTTTGTCGGTGACGCCCTGATGTCTGCAATTAAGCGTGATAGGAAGGTTAAGGATTTCGGATCCTTTTTGCCTGGGCATGGGGGCATTCTTGATCGTGTAGATAGCTTAGTCATTGCAGCGCCAATTTTCTTCCATTTTTATAAATTTTATTTCAAGAGTTTTTACTGAGTTTAGGGAGTGGGCATGGGACAAGCAAGTAAAATTGTAGCAGCGCTTAAAAAAACTATGAAAGCTAATGGTTTGACGTACATGCAGTTGGCTAAAGAATTAAATCTAAGTGAATCTGCTATCAAACGTTCTTTTGCAGAAGAGAGTTTTAGTCTAGATAAGTTGGAAAAGGTTTCTGAAATTTTAGGAGTGACATTTGTAGAACTCGCTAAAATGGCCGACACTAGCCATGATGAACGTAAGAAAAATCTAACTTTAGACCAAGAAGAAGCCATAAGTCTTGATCTCAATTTGTTTAAAATATTCTATTTAATCTTGCGGCAGTGGAAAATCGAAGACATCGAACATCAATTTCATATTTCTAAAATAAAGATGGAAAAAATACTGCTTAGTTTGGATAAATTGAAATTGATCGAACTTCATGCGGGGAGGCGTGTGAAGCTTTTGGTTAATAGGAATGTCAAATGGATTAAGAATGGGCCTATTTATAAAATATTTGAATATGAGATGAAAAATAAATTCCTTAATCGTGACTTTTTGAAAAACAATGAGAAATTCGTGTTTTTATCTGGAAATTTTTCCGAAGCGTCCCAAAGTATACTCAAACAAAGAGTGAAGCATTTCGAACGTGAAGTTGAAGATCTTATTGAGATGGATTTGGTGCTTGAGAGAACTCAAACGGAGAGTATGGCCATCGTGCTTGCTATGGGTCCAATCAATTTATCAATTTTTAGTAAAGAATAAAAAGTGGATATAGGATTTTATCATTTCAAAGATCCCTTCCGTAAATTTCTGAAAGAAATAGTCCCTTTTTGTAAAAATGTGAACCCTAATACGATCAGTTGGGCTATGCTCCCTGTGGGAGCTCTGACTGGTTTGGCCTATATTTATGCCCATTCTTACCCAGAATTCTATCTGTTTGCTATACTATTATCATTTGTCCGATTGGTGCTTGCTACTTTAGATGGGCTTGTGGCTCAAACTTTCAAAAAAGAAAATCAAATCGGGGAAATTATAAACCGTTTTATTCCCGAGTTGTGTGACATCATATTGATGGTATCGTTAGTCAACAGTCAGAGTCATTTTCACTTTGGCTTGATGGCGCTTGCAGTAGCTTGGCTTAGCTCGTATACAGGTTTAGTTGGACTTGTTGCCGCTAAGCCTATTCAAAGTGTTGGCCCTGTAGGCCAAACTGATCGCTTGGTCACCCTGATGGTTTTTTCGTTGTTGGAATATTTTAGTCTAAAATTAGGGTGGACAATTAATTTCATTACCATTTTCTTATACTGGACCATATTCGGTGGTGTTTTGACGATTATCAATCGAATGGCTCGTCAATATTAGGACCATAATTTCCCTAGACTCCTTCTTCCTTCTAAAAAACTGCACTTGAAGTATCATTTTTTTGCCTTTGCAAAGCCAGTATTGTCTCTGGCAGTTTGACTATATATTTTCCATCGGCTACAGCTCCAACCTGTCTAAGTATTATGATTTCGGCATTGCGAGGAGCCAGAGGTGACGAAGCAATCTTGCCTTTACACGGAGATTGCTTCGCTTCGCTCGCAATGACGAGGCCTGGCATGAATACTTAGACAGGTTGGCTCGGGGTGACGTTCACTTTGGTATAGTTTTGACTTTTGGCTCAGCTCGACTCCATCCTTTAAAAGCTTTCAAAGCCAAGAAGGCTGCACCTGATTTCAACAAGGGTCCACCCGGGCAGAAAAGAGTCACACTACCAAGCACAACTAACTCTGAAGTCGTGTACATGGAACGAACCTTCTCTTCCACTTTTTCTGCGTCTCTTTTTATCTTAGCTGAAAGTTCAGCAGTTTTTCTCATTTGTTGCTGACCTCTTGCGAGCTCCTCTTGCTGACTTTTAATTTGTAGCTCTGATTCAGAAATCTTGGCTTGAGTTTCAGAAAGGGCAAGTTCCATCTTTGCATTTGCTACTGCGCTTGTTCTGATGATTTCTAGCAATTGCAAGTTAGCCTCTGATACCAATCTATCTTGTGTGTCTCTATGTCCATTCACCACATCTGAAAGTTCTGTTTGCTTATGGAACTCCCCAGAAACAGCATTCAAATTGGCTCGCATTTTTTTTACGAGTCCTTCCATATCTTGCAAACAATTCAGCATATTTTCAGACTGCTCAATTTTGTTCACGAAATCACCCTCTAGAGTAGCAAGATCTTTTCCAATCTCTTGCCATCGTTTCACAATGCCTGTCGTGGTTTTTTGAAACTCCTCAAAAGCGGCGCCTGCTAATTTCCCCTGTGCTACTGCCTCCTCGTACTTCTCTAACACTAATCTCATTTTATCGGATTGATCACCAGAAGCGCTTTTAAAGAGCTCTCGTGCTCTGTCATGTTCTATCTTTACGAGAGACAGTCTTGTTTGGACGCCTTCGAGACTTTTAGAAACTGTTTTTATAAGCTCTTCCGTTGTCTGAGAAAGGTCGTTAATTTGGGAGGCACTATCTTGAATTTCACTAAGAAGTTGTTCGGCATCCTCTTTGTACCCATCATAAACTCGTTTGCCACTCATACCAGCAACTGCGATTTGAGTCGCGCCTTTAAGAGCCGTAAATAGGTTCAGAGATATGACCCCCTCAAAAAAATTACAGGTTCCCTCCACACCAACAACGGCTGCGGTGTAAATATGATCAGCTTGGCCACAAGCCTTAAGAATGGAATGACTAAAGTCTGATAAAAATTCTAATTTTCTAATGGCACCTTCAAATCTTTCGAAGCTTTCACCATCGCCATCCTTTGAGGCTGCAGCCAGACTACCCGTTTCATCCTCATGCTCATCCTCATGGCTGACAACTGCCAAGGCTTCTGTGGCAAGATGTTCAACAATACGAACTTCTTCCGTTGGCTCGAGGCTCTTAATAAGATCAGCTTTTAACGTAAAGCTTATGGGGATGACCTGCCTAAGTTTGTTTTGATAATGGTATGTCTTTGTGAAAGTGCCAGCTGTAAAATCAAAAGTCGAGGAATCTGAGTCTAAATTTGTAAATGTTCCTATCCCCCATACAAGGTCTGTCCATCCTGTTCTTTTCCAGACAGCTTTTATTTCTATTTTTTCTACCATGTCTCCACGAGTGCTATCTCTAAAAGTTGTGGTGATTTCACCAAAAGTATTTATTTTCAGTCTATTGAAAACGTTTTCATGCAGAACAAGATCATCTAATTTCTTATGGATATCTTGTCTATTCACTGCAAAACTGACTTGCGTCACGAAAGTCAAGAATATGAAAACCATCATGCTTAGTAGCTTGTTTTTTTTTGTTTTAGAAGACGATATTATAGATTGAAACATGTAAAACCTCTTTTTTGATTATCTTGCTTAACTGGTTTCGCAGATTCTTCTATAACTCACAAGCATCCTAAAAAAAGGCACCTCAGAAGCCGCTTCAAGTATCGAAATTTGAGACTTTGAGGAACTTTGAGGAACATAGCCTTATCACCCTGTTTTCAGTGCCTAATCTTTAGAAGCTATAACCCAGTAGCGGATTTTAATACCCATGGTTGCATAAGTTGCTGATTTTTTTTGGGCTCTTGTTGAATGAGGCGAGATATACGAAACTCTCTAACACATAGGATTAAAAGGAGGTTTTTTCATGTTAAAATATGTAATATCCATAACACTTTCATCCATCATATTTTTTTCTAACACAGCAAACGCGTCGGGTTTGTCCGATACCAATACAGAAGCACTGAGAGTCATTGCTGCACGAAAGGGGCTTTTGCGTCTCGACTACAATGAAAGCTCAAAAAAGTGGGGTTATTTTAACAATGGATATCTAGCCTATTTTAAGCGTCTCATAACGTCGAAGAATCGCCATAGTGTCATTGGTCCATTAGAAACGCTTGTTAAGGAAGTCGAAGATACTTACTGGCATTCTGTTTCTAATGATCATGAATTATTTCATCTCATAAGAAGAGCTTATTCTTCTCTGTCTTCTCTATATTCTTTTTACAAAATTTATCCAGATGGAAATGTAGAAAAACAAGCAAGTTTCCTTGCCAGATTTGGTGTTGTCTTAGCCAAATACAAAGAAATTATCGATGAGATTGAAGGAAAATTACCAACAAAGCACCTATACAAGGCAAGGCCATTTTTTGATGAGCAGGGCGTCGATGAGAAAAAAATTGGTTTGAACTACCTTGATATGGGCAAAAAAAACTTGTCAGAATTGAATACTATTCTTAGAAAAATTGGTAATGATGACACAAAAATTGACAGGGCCTTGGAATTTTATCCCTCCAGGCACCGAGATACCCCCTATAGATCCTCATTCAGTGAATCCATTACGAAAAAGCCTGTAATCTTTCTTGTGCACGGAACCTTCGCAGCAGGGTCACCGGAGTATCTCTCCGATCAAAACATTCTTTTTCAACAAACAAAATACATGGCACAGTCGATTGCGAATGACCAAAATATGCCTGTAGAGGTCTACTCTTTTGGTTGGAACGGCAAGAATGATAACGAAGCCCGGATAGATGCAGGGGTTGAACTTGCTAATTTTGTAAATACTTTTTTCCCAAAAGAGGAATATAACGATATCTACATTGGCCATTCTCACGGTGGAAATGTCATTTTCCACTTTGCTAAAACCGTTCGCTATGCGCGAACGCCTTCTATGATTATCACTTTGGCAACCCCTATTCGAAAAGATTTCATCACTGAGAATATTGATTATTTGTTTGAATTTTATTCTGAAAGTGACTTTATCCAGTATGCAGGATCTTATGAGCTAACAACAAGAAGCACAATTCGCACAGGAACCCACACTCAGAGCCCTAGAAAAGTTCTTCGGGAAGACATCGAAAAGATGGGTTATTTTTCTAATAATGACAAATTTGATAAAGTGAAAATCTATTCGACGAAAGTGATGCACAACCACGCAAACCCTAGGGGACGCATCCAGAGTCATATCAATATGAAGTACTTAATTGCCACTTTACCCAGAATCATAGATTCTCTTTTGCGATACGATCCAAACAATCAGTATGCTTTGAATGTTGATCTAGATGAAAATGAGGGGTTAACCGTTACGGAAATGGACCGTCTGCAATTTCAACTCTTACCAAAAGTTCTTTAAAAATACGAAAGAATTAGATCACTTTTTCCACCTTATTCCCGCTAAAAATAGGCGTTAAAGAAGATAGGAAAATTTGATCTCACCCTTAGGGCTAAGGCTCATCTGGTCAGTCGTGAAGCTTTAGACCTCTTCTCTGCATATCTTCGAAGAAAGATCTACAGACCTCGTGATGCTCAGTAGCTCCTTCCTAAAATCCCAAAACACGCTTATTACCATCGGTAATCTATACCTAAAGCGACAAGGAAGCCGCTATCACCTCTATGAATTCCATCGATAAAAATAGCGAAAGGTTCGAAGTTGTCTAGAGGACGTTCCGCAAGCTCCTTGAAGCTCTCTGAGCTAGCCTCAATAATATGACGGGAGACACTTGAATGGGAAACACCGAAATGTCCAGCTGTTTCACTGAGAGTTTCTTCGTATCTCCTCTGACTCAATCCGCTGAGCAGGGCTGTCTTATATAAATCCAGCCAATTACAACATCCTGTAACTTCAGGTATAGTCAGCGCTTACTTTAAGAGGCGTTGGAGGTTGTATGGCTGGTGGTGCGCTGATGCAGGAAGATTTGAGT
>JAGNWK010000108.1 GCA_017985985.1 Oligoflexales bacterium | reverse complement strand
TTCTTTATCGCCACAACAGGGACAGACTACTGAAATAAAGGAAGCCATTACTACCGCCTAAATAATGGGTTTGATCCCCCAATCTACCTAAGTAATAAATAAAAACAACAATTACTATACATTACCATTTTTTCCTCCTGACAAATATGGAGGAAGACATGAAACAGCAAGAATGGTTTGATCACTTTAAAAAAGAGGAAGAACAAGGAATCTCATGATCTCGATTCTGTCGAGAAAATGGGTTAAGTCAAAACCAATTCTCTTACTGGAGAAATAAACTTAAGAACAAGCCGAGCCTTAGCGGAAGATTTGTACAAGCTGTTCAAAATATAGAACAGGAGGACAAGGGTATTATTTCCATCTCTTTTCCCAAGGGGGTCACTATCCGCCTCAGGCTATCGATAGCAGTATCCATATTCCCTTCTAGCCGATTTCGTAGCTTACTTTTATACGATCGCCTTTGACTTTCACTTTAGTCACTATGATTTTCCCTATTTCCTGTAAAGATTTCACATGAGTCCCTCCACATGGAATAGGCTTATAGTCATTGATTTCATGGACTCGTAATGGTTTATTTGTTTGAATTTCATAGGGGAGATTCAAAGCAATGATAGCTTCTTTTTCAACTAAGAATGTCTTGCTTGAGAGATCTTTACCTATGACTTCTTCTATAGCTTTATTGATGATAGTTAGATCTTGTCCCGGAGTCTCTTTTGGGAAAAGAAACTCTACATAGCACTCACCAGGAAAATGATGTCCTTTAACAGCTTTGCTTTGAGGATGTAGTTGTTCAAAGATGTGCCCTAAAAGATGCCCAGCAGAGTGACTACGTGTATTAAGTAAACGACGTTCTTTATCTACAGACATAAGTCCCAATGTGCCGACTTTAAGATGTCTTGGATCTTCTTTCACATAATGATGTACTTTATCTTCCACGCAAGCTACGTGATAAACTTCTGCAGATTCCCCAGAAGTGAAACTAATGCTTCCAGTATCTGAAGCCTGTCCCCCTCCCTGTGGATAAAAAATCGTTTTATCAAGGATAAAATAAAATCCCTTCGAATCTTGGTGGATCTCTAAAATAGCTCCATGAGTTTCAAAAATCTGACTGTCTGATAAATATAAAAGCTCTGTTTTCATAATAGATCCCCTTCTCCCCTTCTCAGTTTGCAGCCTTTAGTCTTTGCTCTTTTGCAAAGTATTCTATCAACATTATCAGGGATATTTCTTACTGTGTACTGTTTACTCATAGTCTGGGCAAGCCCTGGTCGAATCGATCTTGCTTATGGAGAGGGAGAGCATAGAGGGGCTAGACTACTCCCCTCGCTCACAGCACCGCCAACCATGGAAGAAAGTCCTGTTGCAGTAGCAGACCTAAAGCTGCTGGTTAAATAGTCAGCGCAGAGCTCAAGATCTTGTTTTTTCATGTCTAAGTTCTAACAAAAAATGGAGAGTGCATAACATCAGTAACTGACTGAACCTAGCGTGTGCCGTAGAGCCTATCTCCAGCATCTCCCAGACCTGGGACTATATATTTATGACTGTTGAGTTCGGCATCGATGGCAGCTGTGTAAACGACCACGTCGGGATGAAAGCTATGGAAGTAATCAAGACCTTCTTGCGAAGCGAGAAGACAGACGAATTCAACCGATTTTGGACCTGCTTCTTTGATCCTTGTCACAGCAGCGACAGCAGATTGGCCTGTTGCTAACATGGGATCGAGAACAAGAGCATCCCTCATGGTGATGTCTTCTGGGAGTTTGTAGTAATACTCGACAACATCGTCTGCTGTGTGGGTGCGATACAATCCAATGTGTCCTACTTTGGCGGTTGGGAGGAGTTGTAACATGCCATCTAAGAGTCCGAGGCCAGCCCGAAGGATAGGTATCAAGGCCAGCTTCTTTTTTTCAAGCAGATAGCCTGTTGTCCTGGTAATGGGAGTTTCGATCTCTTTAAGGGACAGCGGCATCTTTCTCGTTACTTCATATCCCAAAAGTACGCTAACTTCCTTCATGAGGTTACGAAAAGTATCCGTACTGGTTTCCTTCATCCTCATCAAAGTGAGCTTGTGTTGCACAAGGGGATGATCTATTACTTTTACATTTCGATTAGCCGCATTTCGATTAGTCATAATCGTTCCTTTTTATGGGAGAATAGCTCTACACTATGTCAAAGATACATTTGATCAAAGATATTTTGACAGAAGGCAGTGAAGGGTCCTCTTATACCCTCTGTGCTTGGATTCGCAGCAAGCGGGTATCTAAAAACTGCACATTTATCGCTGTAAATGACGGGTCTTGCCAGCGTAACTTACAGCTCATACTCCCATTAGACTTTCAATTGGATGAGCTGACAAGCAAAGAGCTGAATACAGGCGCCTCTATCAAGGTTTCGGGTCTTCTAGCCCCCTCACCTGCAGCAGGGCAAGACAGGGAGATCCAAGTTCAAGAGCTCCAGGTGCTGGGAACCTCCTCGGCGACAGAGTATCCACTCCAAAAAAAAGGTCATACTCTTGAGTTTCTCCGTGAAATCGCTCATCTCAGGCCACGGACAAACACATTCGGTGCTGTTTTTCGTGTTCGCAACGCTCTATCCGCTGCTATCCATGGTTTTTTTCAAAAGCATAATTTTTACTGGGTCCATACACCTATTTTGACGGCTTTGGATGCAGAAGGGGCAGGAGAGCTTTTCCAAGTCACAACACTCGGTCATCAGACTCCTGCACCCAAAAAAGAAGATGGCAGTATTGACTACTCCAAAGATTTTTTTGGTCAGGCAGCGTTTTTAACCGTCAGCGGGCAGCTCGAAGCCGAGTTTATGGCCCTAGCCATGGGGAAGGTCTATACCTTTGGTCCGACCTTCCGTGCTGAAAACTCCAATACGACGCGGCATCTAGCTGAGTTCTGGATGGTCGAACCCGAGATGGCGTTCTGTAATCTTGAACAAGATATGGCCGTAGCAGAAGCCTTAACGCGACACATCTTGAGTGAGTTGCTGCAGCACTGTTCAGAGGAACTTGAGTTTTTTAGCAAAATGTACAAAAACCTCGATCTTTCTTTGCTCCGATCCATAGCGGAAAGCTCTTTTGAAAGAATGTCCTATACGAAAGCTATTGCTGTTCTTGAGAAAGCTCCCATCAGCTTTGAGTTTAAGCCCGTCTGGGGACAAGATCTTCAAACGGAACACGAACGTTACTTAGCTGAAAAGTTTGTTGGCAAGCCTGTGTTTATTCATGACTACCCCAAAGAAATCAAAGCCTTCTATATGCGAGCTAATGACGATGGCAAAACCGTCGCCGCGACAGATCTTCTCGTTCCAGGTATTGGCGAGCTGATTGGAGGGAGTCAAAGAGAAGATCGCTATGACAGGCTTGAAGCCAAAATGAAAGCACACGGTTTACTAAAAACACCAGCTCTGCAGTGGTATCTCGATCTCAGACGACATGGTGGGGCCCCCCATGCTGGTTTTGGTATGGGCTTTGAGCGAATGCTCATGTTTGCTACTGGCGTTCAGAATATTCGAGATGTCATCCCCTGCCCAAGAGCTCCTGGTCTTATCAACTACTAATTCTTTTTGCGAGGGTCCGTTCCCTCCCCTCACATACCCCTCCCTGTCTTTAGATATTGCGTGAGGGTCCGTTCCCTCCCCTCACACCCCCCCCCTGTCTTTAGCCGACAACTATGAGAAGATCCCCTTCTTCAATGACGTCCTTATTTTGGACATGAATATGAGAGACCTTTCCATCTCGTTTAGCTGTGATAGCGTATTCCATCTTCATAGATTCGGTGACAAGTAGAACCTGACCAGCTTTGATGATCTGATCGACTTGAACTTTCACATCGAGAACTTTGCCTGGCATAGGGGCAATGATGTGAGATTCGTTAAGAGGATCTCCTTTGAGGCGATCTGCTGTGCTCGATTTAAGGGAATTGTCTGCTATCTCGATAATGCGATCAAAGCCGTTCAATTTGAAGAAGATAGATCGTCTGCCTTTTTCATTAGGCTCAGAGATGCTGGATAGGGAGACGTAAAGAGTTTTCCCTAACTCGAGATTGATCTCAATTTCTTCTTTCTGACTTAAGCCGTAAAAAAAGACTGGCGTAGGAAGATCTGATACTTTTCCATAAAGTTTATCGTGTTCAAGGTATTCCTTAAACACTTTCGGGTACAAACGATAGCTCAAAACTTCTGCAGAGCTTGCAGGACGGCCCAGCAAAGAACTCAATTCGATTTGGGTTTCCTTAAAACTCCCCTGTTTGGAGGCTGTGATAGTCTCAAGGGGGGGAGGAGGATTGCCTAGAGCAAGCACACGGAGTTCGTGCGGAAAACCTCCCTCAGGCTCACCCATATGCCCTTTCAAAAAGCTTAGCCATGAATCGGGGTAGTCCAATTTTGGTTTTTTGCTCAGATATTCAGGACCCGTTAGACGATTTTTATGGAGGAGTAGAGCCATATCCCCCACTACTTTGGATGAGGGAGTCACCTTGATGATATCTCCCAGAAGATCATTCACTTCTTTATAGCGTTCTGTCAGAGCATGAAACTCTTCTGCTGAAAGTCCGACCTTTTTAGCTTGTTCATAAAAATTCGAATACTGTCCCCCTGGAATCTCGTGGAGGTAGACATCGGTGGAGGTCGCTTTGATGCCGGGATCAAAAGCACGATACATTCCACGGACACCTTCCCAATACCGCGTGAGTGGATCGAGTACTTTAAGATCTAACTGAGTATCCCTATTTTGACCTTGCAGGGATGCAACTACGGCATTAAGGCTGGGCTGTGATGTTAGACCACTCATAGAACTAATGGCTGCATCGACAATATGACAACCACTCTCTGCTGCTCGGAGTAGAGTTGCTACACCAACCCCTGAGGTGTCATGTGTATGGAGATGGATGGGGAGATCGGAAACCTCTCGCAGCCCTTCTATAAGAATTTTAGCGGCATGAGGTTTGAGTAGACCAGCCATATCTTTCACACAAAGAATATCGGCGCCCATAGCTGCAAATTTTTTTGCGAGATCTTGATAGTACTTGAGATCGTATTTTGTGCGAGTCAGATCAGCTACGTCACCTGTGTAGCAAAGACAGACTTCTGCAATTGCATTGTTTTTTTTGACTTCATCGATAGCTGTTTCCATTTTATCTGCTTGATTCAAGCAGTCGAAAATACGAAAAATATCGATGCCACTATTTTTACTCTCTTTCACAAAATCTTGGATGACCCAGTGGGGGTAATTCGTATAACCAACTGCATTATCTCCCCTTAAGAGCATTTGAAAAAGGATGTTTGGGATAGCTTCTCGCAGAAGAGTGAGTCTCTCCCAAGGATCTTCTTTTAAAAAACGAAGACAGGTATCAAATGTGGCTCCGCCCCAGAGTTCAAGAGAAAACAGGTGGGCCATTTGTTGAGAGTAGAAAGGAGCCACCTTAAGAATATCTCGGGTTCTCAGTCTTGTCGCAAAAAGAGATTGATGGGCATCTCGCATAGAGGTGTCGGTCAATAGCAGTCTTTTTTCGTTTTTAATCCAATCGATAAGAGCCTGGGGCCCTTTTTCATCAAGGATTTTTTTAGGATTCGTAAGGAGTGAATTGGGTTCTTCTTTTCCTGCAGAAACGAGAATAGGTGATACATCTGTATCCGATACTCGTTCCGTTCGAGAATGGCCAAGGCCATGGGGGTCATTGACTGTCACTTGAGCTACATAACGTAGAATTTTCGTAGCTCGATCTTTTGGCAAAAGATAGTTGTAGACGTCTGTGTGCTCTGTCAGGAAGTCGGTTGTTAAATGACTAGCTAAAAAAGCGGGGTGACTCATCACATTGGTCAGTAAGGGAATATTGTGCTTGATTCCACGAATTCTGAATTCGGAGAGGCATCTTCCCATCTTAGTGGCAGCAGCCTCAAGAGTTTTTCCCCAAGCTGTGACTTTCACCAGTAACGAATCATAATGAAGTGAGACGGTCTCCCCTGGTGTCCCCAAACTCTCATCCAGACGAATCCCAAATCCACCCGCTGGTCTGTAAGCGATAAGAGTCCCCGTTTCGGGAGCAAAGTTCTTCAAAGGATTTTCAGTGGTTACACGACACTGGATAGCTGTACCTTGACAGCGGATGGAAGCTTGGGAAGAAATACCGATCAAGGGGTCCTTCAACTCATAGCCTGCTGCTACAAGAATAGAGGCTTGCAAAAGATCAACGCCCGTTACCATCTCTGTCACTGTATGTTCAACTTGAACTCTGGGATTCACTTCGAGAAAAATAGACTGCTCGTCTGGAGTGACCAAAAACTCAACTGTTCCCAGACCCTCATATTTGACGTGTCTAGCAACCTTCAGAGCGTCTTCAAGGATTTTTTCCCTGGTCTTTTGTGAAATCCCTTTTGCAGGGGCTACCTCGATCACTTTTTGATTTCTACGCTGGATCGAGCAGTCTCGTTCAAACAAGTGGACGATGTTTCCCGCAGCGTCCCCTAAAATTTGCACTTCAATATGCCGAGGCCTTACGACACGTTTTTCGAGGTATAGCTGACTATTGCCAAAAGCCAATAGCGCCTCTGAACTCGAACGAGCGTAGGCCTCTGCTAAGTCTTCCGGGCGATCTACCATGCGGATTCCCCGTCCTCCACCACCGGAGATGGCTTTCAAGGTGACAGGGTAACCCATCTCTTTTGCTAGTTGCTGAGCTTCCTCAAGAGAGCTCAGCGCAGATGAACCGGCGACAACCGTAAGTCCAGCTTCTTTAGCGATTTCTCGAGCTCGAGCTTTATGGCCAAAGGCAGCCAAGATCTCTGGAGAGGGACCAATGAATTTGATCCCTGCTCCTAGGCATAAACGACTGAAATGTTCATTTTCGGAGAGAAAACCATACCCAGGGTGGATAGCGTCAATGTTCCACTTCTTTGCCTTGCTCACGATGTCTTCAGCGTTTAAGTAGGCTCCCAGCGGGTCTCCTTCCTGACCCACCCTGTAAGATTCGTCTGTTTTATATCGATGAAGAGCAAAACGATCTTCATAGGAGTAAATCCCTACCGTCTGCACCGCGAGTTCTGTGGCGGCTCGAGCGATACGAATGGCGATTTCACCTCGGTTGACGATCAATAGACGCTTAAATGGTGGGGAAGGAGGATGTCTATGCATAAAATTTCCAGATCTTGAGTCGGTATTTGCAAGGCTGTACAGAGATGGCGAGCTTAATATAAAATAGATGCTCAGTTCAACCAGAAGGAGTTCGAGATGGATGCTTTTTGCAAAAGCTGTATTTCCAGGAGGTTCCTATGCAAGGGGATTACGAACTTCGATCATAGTCATCCCCACGCCGAAGGCCGAGGAGCGAGGCCGTTGTGCGCCCGGCATGAGCACTATCTATAGGGTGAAAATCCCGAAGGACGAAGGCAGTAGTAGTCCTTAGCTGAAGGCAAGGGCGCTTCCCGCGAGGGAAGGTCTGAAGGAAGCCGTAGGCAAATGTCCGACTCAAGGAACACGAA
>JAGNWK010000032.1 GCA_017985985.1 Oligoflexales bacterium | reverse complement strand
AATGATAGTCAGCACCACAATCTACAAAAACCAGTTCGTAATAAGAATAATCCTCATTTACGTGGACAAATGTCCTGGAATATTTCGTAAGAAAGACAAAAAATGAAACATACAGTACCAACCGAAAGAATTTTATTTGAACTTAAATTGCGAGGAATTTTAAATCAATTTGAATGAGACAAACTCTGAAATTCGGACATTTTTTCTCCTCGGACCGCCAAGCCCGTGAGAAAAATACACCGGTATGTGTGCGTGGGCTACCGCCCACTTCCCGCATACCGGTGTGCCGAGTTTTACACTGAATCCAAGGGCCAAGCCTTGAAAGTCTCACTGGTTAAACCAGTGGCTTACCTCTCATTGAGTTAACCATTCAAGTTTTTAAATATCTAACTTAAATATACTAGGCTTTCCTTGCTAAAGGGAAGTCTTCCAGATGATGCTTACTCTTAAATTTACTAGTTAATAATTCAATCTCTTTCTGAGGAAGAACTGTTTTCATGTTCAATACTGGGTTTATCTCAGATGATTCCCTTCGTGTGCTAGTTAAACTAATTTTATGATAATCCTCTGCCTGGTTAATCCCAAGTTTTGTAGCGTATAGCAGTTTAATCCGTACTTGCTTATCTGAACCAAAAGGTTCTTTTCCTGTCTCACATTTGGAGTAGTAAGAAGTTGACTCCATATCAATTGCATCGACGACATCTTGCTGTGTAAGACCAAAGGTTAGTCTTAAGAAACGAATTTCTTTAGCTGATAACACTTTATCACTGACCACAAGGTGAGATGCGATTGTCTTTTGCACAAGCTCAAGAAATCCTGGCATGAGGTAAGCTGCTTCGCATTTTGGGCAAGCGATAAATGGCACGATAGGCAAAAGAACAGTTCCTAAAGCGTCAATTGGGTATGGAACATTAGTGGAATGCATGACGCCCCAAGTTCCATCACAATCATTTTTTACATGATGGTTGGTATAGTCATGAGAGGACATTTCTCCTTTCATAGACACTTCAACTTTTTTATCTTTTTTACCAGACATCGCTTGGCACCTCCGGCAGACTGTTACTGTCTGTATCTTGTTCTTTTAAATGATACAGCGTGACTACAAGATGTTTAGGTGATCCTTCTCTAACGACAACTCTCATGGCCACATTGTCACATTTAACTTCTTCAATAGGGTTATATTTCGTATAGGATAATGTTTTAAGTCTTCCTTCCATGACTAGCTTGATTGGGTTACTCATCTTGCACTGCTTTTGATTGAGCTTCCCATGCAATAATACCGAGGCTATAAGTTCGCGTGTCATGGCATTACGGATATCAGATCCAGTCTGAGATGCCCTAAACGCTATATAGCCGTCAGCAACGTCAATCTTTCGATAAAAGAGATTAGAACTGCGACAAATTTCGTGGACAGCCTTAAGGAACTTCTCCAACCGTTTATCGATAACGACTTCCGCAGGAACAATTTTGGCCATATGCTACCCCTACGCTACTTGTTCAACCCCTTATACTTAATTATTACACTAAAAGCAACAAATAGCACTAACTGCTAGTCGGTAATTTTTGTTCATTTCTTAAAGCCAGGTGTACCCGTAGGTGTCCAAAAGGGGTGTAAAAAGGTGGAAATGGCGGCAAAAGTAAATAAGCCCCTGGAAAGCCAATTTATTGATATTTAAGTAAAAATGTTGATATGAGTAGGTTTGCTGGTAGTGCCTAGAACGTCTGGGGGGCGTGAGGTCGCAGGTTCAAATCCTGTCACCCCGACCATTTTTTCTCCGTAGAGCAATCTAGGGGTGATAAAAGGTGAGCAGGGGTGGGTTTGAATGATGCATAAAAAAGTTTAATATTTTGCTGATAACGAACTGTTTGTGTACAGTGGCAAGCATTCTGAGAGTGGGTGAGTTTAAATTCAAATCCTGTCACCCAGACCATATTCTTCAGTAAAATCAGAAAATTGCCTGCAACATCCAGTTGCTCGATCCCTTCAAAGCGGCTAATATCCCGCTCATCTTTTTGCATAGGCTGGGAGAAGGCCCTTGATGTTTGCCTTTTGAATATTTCCACTTCAATCCAATAAGGTTTAGCATGCATTTTTACAGCTACAGAATGTGGCCTGTCGGTTTTAGTCTGTTGAGCGCTTGTTACATGAGCTCCGTAGCGCTCGCCCAGTTGCCAAGAGTGACCGTTGTAGGGGCAGGGCTATCAGGTCTTACCGCTGCTTATGAGCTTGAGAAAAAGGGATTCGCAGTGCAAGTCCTTGAAGCTCGGAAAAGGCTTGGCGGTCGTGTCTTCACTACCTATATTGGCAACGAACGAGAAGAACTTGGAGGAAAATGTATTGAAGATGGCGGAAACGGAACTCATATCAGAAGTCTTATGAGTGAGTTTCAACTAAGGGGAGAGACTTACAATCTTCAAGTGGCCACTGTACTTGCTCCTTTTCGTGATGGTATAAAACCAGATGCGGAATTATTTGATAGGCTTACACATCTTGCTCTCACTGCTGATCATTTAGCACAAATCCTTGATCCTTTTTTTCCACCTGCGAGTGACTTGCGAAAAATTATAGATCAACGCATGACCAGAGATGAAGGGAGAGATGTTGAAGAACTTTCTCCCTATTATTTAAAATCATTTTGGCTCTTTTACCAGGATATGTATCACAAAGCAGAAAACGCTAGCGAGGAAGTGACTGCAATTTCATATCCCTGCACAAGCATTGAGAATGGTAATAGCAAGTTGATCGAAGCTCTGGAAAAAGCTCTTAAAAATCCTGTTAAAATCGGTTATCCTGTGCGTAAAGTGATGTGGTCGAAAACAGATCATCATCTTGTTATAAGTTCAGACCATGATCATGAAGTCTTAGAAAGCGACATTCTCATTTTTACTATCCCACCTTCAGTTCTCAAAGATATAGACATCGATGAGCAGCTCCTTACTAGAAGTCAATTTCAAGCCATTACAAATCTACAAATGGGAACGAATGCAAAAATCTTGATCCCAGTAGAAAATTCGATGAAAAAACAACCACTGTTTGAGTATTCAGAAGAGCAAATGGCTCAGGCTAGTACCTGGATGAATAAGGACGGGTCCATTCTAACCTTATACTTTGGTGGAAGAAGTGGTGTATTTGATTCAGAGCGCATAGCAGGGCTTATTGATGATGAGCGGCCATTTTCAAAATCAGACATTCCTTTTACACCTGGAGATAGCCTTGTGATGTCTTGGATTCATGAAGAATTTAGTAAGGGTAGCTATTCTTGCGTGGGACCAGGTCAAGAGAAAACATATAGTGAAATTGCTATGGAAGAAGGAGAACAGATCCGCAAATTGTATGCGACGATCAATCATATTGCCTTTGCAGGTGAGCACACAGCTGTAGAAAACCCTTCAACCCTAGAAGGAGCTGTCGAATCAGGTCGTAGTGTTTCTAAAAGAATGATCAACAAATATCTAAATGAGGTCAACCCCGGGTCAACACCCTATTGAAGATGTTCTTCTTCCAGGAACCATCCCACAAATCATTTAGCTGGGTTATTTTCGTCGCTGCGCTGCTCATTTACCAGCAAGTAAACTGCGCCGCTCGCTCCTCAATGCCTTGCTAGACGACTTATGGGATGGTTCCTAATATCCCCCTGTATTTTCTCTGAATATAGCATCGATAAGTTGGAGTCCGCGAATTTTATAGATTTCTCTTAACGCATCCAGCTGGAATTCAATGGGCGCTAGCTCTTGTATCAATAGAGAGTCTGCGCAAGTCAGAGGATTGCTGCCTGCCGGTTGTGTCAATGCATATTCAGCGACAACCACGGAGGCTATACCTCCTATCAGTAGTCCCGCAGAGGCACCTGCTGTTTTAGCTAAATTTTTATTTTTGAAAGCTTTTGCGGAGCTGGTGAGGGCACCATCAGCAACGTCAACGGATTTTATCCCATTTTCTTTTAATGTATTTGCGGAGAGGATGTATTTAGTATCCGACGCTATTTTTTCACTAACCATATCAACGTTTTTATTCAATTCCGGATGAATATCCAAAATGCCAGTAGGTTTGAAGCCTGCTTCTCTTAACTTGGCCTTCATATCAATCATCTCGTCGATATCACTAGTGGTCAGTTTACCTTCCTTATATTTGTTGAGTAGATCCTTAAATTTTCTCATGTTTTCATCATAGGGAAAGACCTTGGTGTCGATGCTATTTTTGAGAGCCTTTAGTTTTTGTATATCAAACCCTGCCTCTTCTATATTTTTTTTGTGACTTGTAAAAAGATTATCTAGATCATCTTTTGCGTCAGTGTCAGGTAGTTTGCTAACAAATGTCAAATCTAGACCACTTTGGCCGATTTTATTATTGAGTAGATGCAGGGTAACTTTCTTTGCCACTATACCACCAGCAGAAAAGATCAGACCTAAAGAGCCTACAACTAGCAAACCTGCTCCAATGACAGTAAGAGCAGCCATCCCCTCTTTTTTTTGTACATCGTCTACTTTTTTGGTTCCCTTGTTAGGGATCTCTTCAGGTAGATTCGCAACTTTTATTCCCGTGGTTACTCCGGTCTCTGTTTCCGTATTAGAAATCATTTTAGGTGGAGTCTCAACTAGACTGAGAGACGTGCTGACCTTTATGGGATTGGATTCATAGCTTGTTTCTTTGACTTTACCCCGAACTTCGTCGTAGAAACTGCTCTGCACCAACCTGTGGAACAATTCCCTAAGGTTTGAAATTGTTGTTGATTGCTTTTTTATCTCTTCAGATTTTTTGTTGTCAGGACACTGCTGTTTAGTTGGAAAAATATCTTCAGAGTATTTTTCCATAATGCTTTGAGCTTGATAGATAAGCGCATCCATATCGAGCTGCGTTTGATATTGATCTTTACAAAGTTTGTCAATTTTTTGATTGAAAATTTCTGCTTGTGTAAATTTTTTAATTTCCATGTCACCGCAGTAAAGATCTCTGAGAGATTTGCCGGGAGCAATACCTTTATCTAGGACTATTTTTCTATTGATGTCTTTTGTACTTGCTCGATCTTCCCATACACATGACCAAGCATGCAGTTCAAGTGGGCCTACGGGTAGATCGGGTCTGAGCACTTTAATATCTCTAGCAAGAGCTCGTAAACAATCTTCTGGTTCGTCCTCTTTACAAATTTCATAATACACAAGGTCAGCATTCTCATCATTAGTGAACAAAAGAACAGGGTAATTATGGTCATTCATGACTTTAAAAGAGGATATTTCTACTGAAACTTTAAGTGTGTCGGGATTGATTTTTAAAGCAGGCTCGAGCACAAGTCCTAATCCGTTATCTGAAGATGCCAGCGATCTGTTGTTTTTAACTTTTGGTTTTTATTTGGAGCAGAATAGCAATGAAAAAATAAGAAGAAGGCAAAGAACAGATCTGCACGTTTTTATATAGGCAATAGACTTTAAGTCGAGAGGTTCTATTGGCATAGGACTCATCTAAGTGAATTTTTTACTTATTCATGGACTAGCACACTATTAAAGCCTTATCGGTTTGAGAATAGGAAAAAAAATGGTATTTTTTAACTCTCGAATTATAATGCCTTATAGTAATCTTAAGTTTTTATCCACCGCCAAGATCTGATCTTGCTCGCATGAGCACAACCTATGGAGAAAGCCAATGGAACACCCCCCAGATTGAAGGCGACAAGAAAAGTCAGAATAAGAAAGCCAGGAATTCCAAAATAATGTTGGCAACCTACTTGTGTCTGGAACAAGAGGAGGTAGAGGAAAATCACGGTGACGCAGCATGCAAACATGAGAACAGTCCTGATATTTCTCAGACGGTAAGCCGCAGAAGAGTAGAAAAAAGATCCCAGAGAAAATGCTATGTAGAAAAAAACAACTGTTTTGTCAGCTAGATCTTTGTGCGCGTCAAACATTTTTTCAAAAGCAAGAGGTCCCCACGAATCTCCCAAAATAGATATGGGAAGATAAGCAAAAAAAGTGAAGAGAGCACCTAAAAAGATCTGCTTGTTCTTTATGATAAGAGCAAGCTGCGAGAGTATGGGTTTTTTGGGAGTCTTTCCTTGAGCAAAATTTTCTCCAGAGACAGGAGCCTCTTTCAACAAAAACCATATCACGAACGCAAGTAGAAGACCCATGTAAGCTATACCAACAATGGACTGCCTCCACTCCCAATTTTCTGGCAATAAACTACAAATTTCTTTTGAAAAAGCACCTCCCAGGGAACCAAGAAAAATAGCACTTCCCAAAAGTAGAGGCATAGCTTTTAAGGAAAACCACAGAGAAACAATCTTGCTTGTCCCCAAAAAACCAAAAGCAGAACCAACACCAAGCAAGAGCCTCCCTAAAATAGCAAGTGGGTAATACTCTGTTTTGGCCACAAGAAGAAGACCGAGACTCAGGATCAAAATAGCAAAAGTAATCGCTTTCCGAGGTCCATAACGATCAAGAATAATCCCTGCAGGAATCTGCATGAAGGCATACGTAAACATTGAAGGATAGGGTTTCTGATAGCTTTATTCCTATAAACTGCAAGATATAAGTAATAGAGAAGTCACTTCATGACACAAGTGTTCTGCTTATGATCTATAATTGAACTTGTTATTCGGGTGATTCAATGCATCTTGGAAAAAAGATATTTGTCAGCGTTTATTTTTATATATTTATGCTCTCGCCTACACTCCTTATGGGGCAGAAAAGTGAGCATCCTTTCTGGGAATACACTAAAATAGCTTCTCAGATTGAGGAGATGATGTTCGAACACAAAGTTGGAACTTACTCCATATCTGTTGCGGATGTGATAGAACAATATGAAAAACATGGCTCTGAGCTATCTTTTAATGAAGTTTTAGATAGAGTTTTTTTTCTGTTAGTGAATGACGAAAATCATCCAGAAAGTCCTCTCAATTTACTTGCAACAGCAGAGGAGGATCTTATTCAACGGCAAGAAATTATTAAGGGCCTTCTCAAAGATTCTAGGTCATTTTTTGCTTTAGTATCTCCTCATTTAGTAGACGGAGAATCCTCATTGCGAAAAATCTATCTTCCTGAGAATGGTGAGTCCGTCGATGCATTTTGGATTTTTTATTTCAGTCTTCCTGCATTGTCGGATCATTTGTTTTGGGTAATCGTCAGCCGCAAAAATACCGACTCTTACGTATATGGATTCAACTGACGAATAACGCCTGACTTTATGTCTGCCCAAACCAAAGAGATCTATACCGGTGTGGGGATTTTTTTCTATATATCCTTTTATTAAGAAGGACCCTTCAGTCTGAAACAAAAAAGTCATTTGATTTTGATATCAACGTCTGCAAGATCGCCTTTGAGACCCCACATATGTTGAAGTAAGCGCGGTGTATGAGACCCAACATAGGCCATGATCAAAAATTTAATAAATCGCCCTAAAAAAACAACTGACCCAAGAATTAACAGAGGCGTATTAGCAAGACTCGCTAAAATAATAGCTGGTTGTTGCATAATCGGAGTGACGGCAACCACGAAGACTATGATTAGACCGTATCTCTGAAAGAACTCATTAGTTAGCTGCCAAATTTTTGATTGATCGGCACCAGGAAAGAAATCCAACATCCACGGCAGGCCTTGAAATTCTATGAGCATAGCCAAGCCCACTGAACCGATGGTTGATCCTACAGTAACACACAACGCTAGTATAAACCACCGCTTTGGGGTGAGCATGCAACTTGAAATGAGGATACCATCGTTTGGAATTACGATGATAAAATTATCAAGTGCTGCGAGTAGAGCGATCAACGGTGGATACCAAATTCGATCAACAAAAAACTGAAGTAAAGAAACATATCTTTTGATTTGACTGCGCAGTTTCACTTGAACTTCTCTCTTCCGATCTCCAACCTAGGTTTGATGACAAGAGATGTAACAATAGAACCCACCAATATAAATCCGATAATTCCTAGAGACCAAAGAACCGGAAACTTCCCATCAAACAAGCTATTTAACCAAACCATTTTAAGACCAACAAAAATAAGTATTAAGCCCAAGCCGTACTTTAAGAAACGGAACTTGTCGACAACGCCTGCTAACAGAAAATAAAGCGAACGCAAACCAAGAATTGCAAAGATATTTGAGGTGAAAACGATCAATGGTTCTTTAGTGATTGCAAAGATTGCTGGCACAGAGTCAATTGCAAATATGATGTCAGAAAACTCAATGAAAACTAATGCTAAAAACATAGGAGTCGCATAAAAAACACCACTCTTTCGAACAAAAAAACTCTGTCCATGAAACTCAGAAGTAAGAGGAAAAATATATTTTACTAATTTGATTATTGGATTTGACCCAGGATCTGGCACTTTCTCTGGTGCAAAAAGAATCTTGATACCAGTAAGAATCAAAAAGCCCCCAGCGATGAGAACAACCCAGTGATATTGAAATAAGGACGCCCCTAAGGCAATAAAAATAGCCCTAAAAATAAGGGCTCCAACAATCCCCACAAATAAGATGCGATGCTGATAAATAGCCGGAATAGCAAAATAGGAGAACACTACCACAAAGACAAAAATGTTATCAATTGCGAGTGACTTCTCTATAATAAATCCTGTCAAAAACTCTATACCAACCTGATTAGCTGCTACTGCTGCATCAAAACCTGGCGTAGCATTGAGCCGTAAATCATTTATAAACGTTGAGAGAGCATAATAATAAAGACCTGCATTAAAAGTAAGCGCAAGACTAATCCATACCAAACTCCAAGTTACAGACTCCTTGATCGAAACGACATGCGATTTTTTATGAAAAACACCTAAATCTAAAAGGAGCATCACGAGAACAAAAGCTGTGAAACCAAGATAAAACCACCAATAGTACTCAAAAGGGAAAAATAAGACGTTTGACATGCCATTTTCCTTTCATCACAGGGCAACCCATAAGAGTGGGTGCTCTCAAAAAACAATTTGATAGTTATTTTATCATATAAAGGCCTAAACAGATTACCGAAGCTCGTCCTCCCCATTACCTTTAAAGTTTGTCAGGACCTGTCCGATAAGGCTTATTGAAGGTGCGGTCTAGATATCAAATTTAGGAGAAGATAAGGATATGATAACAAATAACATTTTTCGGCTGATAGCTGCGCTGGGCCTAGTTACAGCAACTTACGCGGGAGCCACTTCAACACCACTTTCCCCTGGATGTAACGACAGTAACGGTAAGAGGATGATGGATGAGTATAACGGTTGGAAGGCATGTTGCCCAAAGGTTATGGGACCATTTAACTCTATCGGCCCGAGCAACAATGGTAAGGAGGATTTCCCAACTTGCTCCTACAAACCCTCTAGCGATGGCCCGTCCGTTCCTTATACCACTGTCGCGAGTGACTACATATGCCAGCCTCCGCTCGAGCTTGCCCCTTGCGGAGGTTGCTCTGTACCTAGCTGTGCGAAGGCTCCGGAAGAAGCCCCCCCTCCTGACAAATAACCAATCAAAGCACCCTCATCTTTTTTGGTAGAAATCAACTGCGCAGTTTGATGCCAATCCCTCTTCCTTGCAAATCAAATCAAACAAGAACTCTTGGTAAGGCCGGATTCAGACCAGTGACGAGTTCATAGTGGATGCTCAGCTCATCTGGGGGTCTATCCCCCTGCTGCTAGCAGCAGATTTCCTGATCTTTTATTGCGTAATTATCCATAGTGGTCACCTCAGAAGTAATGCTCAACTATCGACAAAATTTTCGTAAACTAAAGAACAGGTTGCCAAAAAAAGAGGCTTATGCGATTCTGATTACACCTGTATTCATACCTAAGGAGACTTATATGCTACGATTAGCCATGGTCATCTCTGTTATTTTTTTATGCAGTTGTGCAAGTACAACCCTCATCAAGTCTGAGCCTTCTGGGGCAAAAGTTTTTGCAGATGGAGCCTTGATTGGTAAGACACCCGTTACTTATTCGGATACAAAAATAGTCGGTTCTACGACATCCATACGTTTACAAAAAGATGGTTGCGAGCAGCAAAGTTTCAATTTAAGCCGCTCAGAGAAGTTTGAAGTTGGTCCTTGTATTGGTGGCGTTTTTGCTTGGGTACCTTTTCTGTGGGTGATGGGTTATAATCCCGAACACAATTATGAATTGGAATGCAAGGGTAAAGGCAAAGACGATACAAAATGAGATTGCTCTTAAGCTTGCTAGTTGCAGGCTTATCAGCCTGTTCAAATTTATCCTTCCATTCAAGCCTTTCAGAATTTGCTCCTCGTTACGTGCTCGAATTACGCTTACGCAGTAAAAAAACAGAGAGTAATGCTATTCAAGGCTGGGGAGTGCTGACTCTCTATCAAAACCAATTCAGCAAAGCTTTTTATTCACAGTGTCAAAATTACCCTGGTGATAGCAATTATTTAGCAATCTTGCTGCAGCAAGACTGCGTATCTCGTCCCTACGCTTTGTTTTCGACCATAGGACGCCTGCTACGTGAGCACGATCTACCCTTGATACATCCGTCATCACCTGTATTAGAAAGCAAACGTTTGCGTTGGATCGATTTTCCTCGCCCTTGTCTTAAAGAAGGTTCTCCATGAAGGTTCATCTCTCTATTTTCTTGCTTTTGCTTTCTTTAACTTCTGCCTCGAAGGCACAAAATATGCTCCTTAAACATCTAAGTGAAGAAAAACGCTTTGGAGATATTTACCAACTTTCCCTGTTTAGTAGCAGCATGAGTACAGGTGCACAACAAAGAACGCACCAACTTAATGCAGCACGCGCTAGCTTATTATTAGGTGACTACGAAAGCTCTATCTTCTATCTCCGTAAAACAGGAAAAGACGAAGGAGAGCCGATCAACCCTGATACGAACTTGCTACTCGCCTACAATTATTTGCTACTCGGAAATAAAGAGCTATGGACCAAACTGGCCTATGCGGACCACGATAAGCAGCATAAAGAAAAGCTTCATATCATTGAAACGATAGATGGCTACGAGTACAGTCCGCATGATACAGCCCTCGAAAAACTCCAGCAAAATACAGAGCTACCTGTCGATATACGTCAAGATTTAATGGACCTTACTCATGCTCCACGCAAATCACCCCTCGCTGCCGGTCTACTTAATCTCGTGCTACCAGGTAGCGGTTATGCTTATCTCGGTATGTGGCAGACAGCTGCGCTTAGCTTCACACTAACTAGCATCTGCTTACTGACCGCCCACGAACAGTTTCTGAATCATAAACCAAGCACAGGAACAGCGGCTGCCCTGGTTGGGTCAGTCTTCTACTTAGGTGGTGCTGTAGGAGCCGCGGAAAGTGCTTCCGCATGGAATCAGAAGCAAACTGTTGATATCCGTCAACGCTTACTTGACTTTGCTCTTCCTCAGTTGACCATAGAGTGGAATTTTTAAATTTTTTTCCGATTTTTTTTTCCGACTAAAGAGCAAAAGGCGATTTAACTTCTCCTACTTTCTGCAAACGTCCCCGAAGAGCTGTGAAACTACGCAGAGGTACATTCTCGATAAAGAAATTGACTAACCACTTAGGCAGCATCCCTTTGGGATCTGCATGCAGTATGGTGCAGAGTTCGGTTTGCTGAGGATTTAGGGATTTAAGTTGCATCGAACTCATCATGATAGTTCCACGCAAGGCTTGTGTTTTCGTAGACACACTTTCATGACTTGAGACGACTTCTATATAAACGCTCTTCTCGGCGTGTTTATAGCTAATGAGATTATGGGTGATAAATTCTCTATCCTTAACAAAAAAGACAGGAGAAGCGAAACGAGCATAAGAAAAAAAATCAGTTGGGCTATTGTACTTAATGATCTTAGCCTCAGCAAGATACTCAATCCATTGAGGCGTGTTCGGTATATCTAGCAGTACAGCAAGAACCTTTTCCATAGGAGCAGCTATCAAACCTTCACCCTTGATTGCCACTAAGGGATTGCCTGGTACATGCTGGGTAAATATCTGAACCCCATCCTTTTCTTTGACCTTGACCCAGGAATCACTCAAAGTATTCGCTTTTGCCTGTGCTTCTTTTAAAAAAAAGCTCATAAATATGAAAAAGTAAACACACCGCATCTTACAAGGCATCCCCACTACCTTTCGAAGAGATCTTCATTCAGCCAACTGGAGATCTTAGTGAACAGTTTTAGAAAGGGTTAGGTTGCCTTGGAAGAGGGTTTCCTCATGGTCAGGGTCTTTCACAAAAAGGGATCCGACCATCATGTCCCAGGCTTGATCATAAAAGAGGGGATCAAGGGTAAGAACGAGTCTTCTTTTCAGAAAGTCGGACTCGGGCAGATTTTGGAACCGGCTAGGCTCCCCTGGAGAAACAGTCTCAAAACCAAGACTGCCCGGATCCTTCACAAACATCTCAAGAGTCAAACGACCTGTCTCTGGATCCAGGGATACGGAGAGTTCCTCCTGATTTTTGTTTGTACCGACACAGTCATCAGCATGACTTTGATTTAAGAAGACACATCCTGAGGCCTCCGAATGATGCTTTGCAAATCTAAGCTCAACCTGCAAACGATCACTTTGAAAGTTCAGTTTCAAATTCACACTCGGCCATAGGGAAAATCCTAATTTATTCACAAAAATCTTTCTCGCTGCTGCGTCCCTTAAAAGATTCAGCGCGTCCAATTTTTGATCTGTCGATTCTTTGACATGGCTTTTTTCAACAAGCAACACATCGATGCGGGCTTGCCATTGATCTATTTCTGCCTGAAGAGCTACTTTTTCCTCGGCACTCATTGATGAAAACACGGGAAGAACATGGCCTAAGATCAAAGAAAAATCTGCATCTGCTTGCGCTGTCTCAACCTTATCTTTTAAGTCCTTGCTAGGCGCCTTAGTTGCAAGCTCACGACCATCCTTGACATGCTGAAGATTGAACAGTCTGTCATTCCAGCTCAGCCTAACTCCATCATCATACGTATCTTCTGTCGTAAGAAGATCGAGGCCTATATTTACGGACGAGGAGAAAGCATCAACTTGCTTCTTGAATCGATCTCGCGGAAAAACAAGCTTCTTTGCTCCTTCAAGATAGTAAACCCATGAATTACCAAAAACCATTCCCTTGTTTAGAACTCTTTCCAAATCGGGCAGAACAAACAAATCATCGATTTTTTGCTTTAAACTTTCAAGTTCTTTTCGATTGTTTAAAGCCCTCAGTCTCAAACTTTTGTAATTGGGAATGACAGCTGAATCAAAGACAGCTTCCCAAAAACAGCGAAAATAGTTCCCTTTACCTGAGGGAGGATTCTGACAAGCATCACTCAGAAAAATTTTCTGCGTTTCATAATAAGGTTCACATAAACCCAGAGGACTCGGCCTAGAACTAAATTCATAGCTTTTCAAAAACAATGAACTCGCCATCCGTAAAAGATTCAGACCACAGAATTCTTCAAAGTCAGACTTTTTGTCACCCAAAGGCCCAACTGGGTCTGTAAAAGACCTCTTTACCCAGTCTTGAGAGTTCACGAGGAGGCCTGCACTCTGACCCTTATAGAAAGTGCTAACTTTATCCTCTCCATCCTGGCGAATGGTTTCACGGATAGCATCGACTTTCGCTCTCGCTTGTTTGAGCTGCTCATCAAGCAAGGCTGACTGTTTATATTCGGCATCAGCATGCTTGCTTTGTGCACTTAAAGTGAGAACTTCACTCATAGCAGCATGTTCTGCCTCTGGATTCCACAAGATGAGAGATCCCTCGAACTCTTGGACTTTAGAACCCCCCTCTTTTACGAGACCAAAAAATCTTTCTCTCCCCTGATGAGATGACTCGTCGGTCTTCATTTGAAAGGAGGTTTGCTCTTGAACAGAAGGCGAATTGGGACCGCAAGACAGAAAAGTCATTAAGAGGCCTAGACTGTACACCGGCAATGAATTTTTTTGGCAAAAAAACATGAATCCCCCCTAAAAGTAAACGACCACGTCAAAAGTCATCAGATCCTTAACAACCGAGTTTTTACTTTTAATAGTTTTGCTGTATTCCAAGGAGCTTGAAAAGGGGATGGCTATCTCTTTTCTTTGAAAGGCAGGCACACTAGTATAACCAAGACGAGCCTCCAAACGCTGCGACCACTGCCCTGTATCTTTCTCCCATGCCTTCTTGGACTCAGGATACTGGTTCATAGCGTAACGATCTGAGAATTTCTTAGAATGATTTAACCCAAGAGCTGCTGTGAGTCCGAACCAAGGTTCATATTTTAAAGCAGCACCTGCATCAACACGATCACCCAACTTAAAGGACACATTTTCTTTAGCAACCTCGATAGATTCTTCCTCTGTCTTCAGACGCAACTCTCTTCGCCCCGGTTGAAGATAGCTATATTTCAAATAATCGGTGAATATAAAACCAGCTCCGAGTTGACTATCCATAACGAAGGAAGAGAACATGCTATAAACACCTTCACCAAACGGCACCCCAATCAGCGTGTTCGCATCGAGGGTTCGACCCGTAGGGAGAACGAATCCGGTAGCATTGGCGACAGAGACAGCACTCCTGTTTAGAAACCTATATTTTGCAGCCAGAGTGATATCCCCAAGACCCTGTCCCTCCCAATCTTCAATCTCAGCAAACCCATTTTGACTAAGTTTAGCGTTCAATCCTTCTACAGCATGATTCAGCTTATAAACAACTGTTCGTGCCTCTGCGTTCTGGTGGCTATCTTGATGCTGGAGGAGAGAGACAAACTTCTCCGCAGAAGGGGATGGCTTAAAACCAAGTCGGACGGCCATCTTTGCTCGGTAATAAGGAAGTGAAAACCCAGCACTGATCTCGTCTGTAATTCCATAAGAAAAAATAGGAGCAAATACAGAAACAGAGCCACGCATATCTGCAGAGAATTTTCCTAAACTGTCCTCCATTGCAAATTTATCGTGAAGGAAGGATTGGAGTAGCATTTTTTTGCTACCAATCTCCCGATTCACCACACTTTTAAAAGTGACATCTTTTTCGAGGGCAGAGGCTAGAGGGATCAGCTCTCCAGAGCTATTTGACTTCTCTGAAAGGTCCGTGCTTACAGACCTGAATGTAATGCTCCGAACTCCTTTTGGTAAGACTTTTGTCTCTTCAAAAGCTGATCCAAAGTCGCTGAGAAAGAAACCTGATAAGACCAAAAGACTGAGATGTATCCTTCTGAATCTTGCCTCTAGCATGTCTTCCTCCACCTATAACCAGGAACATTCTGACTGCAGACTCTTTTGCCAAAGAACGGAGTCACCCTAGAAACCATCCCACAGTCGTCTAGCTGCGTTATTTTCGTCGCTGCGCTGCTCATTTACCAGCACCTCAACGCCTTGCTATACGACTTGTGGGATGGTTCCTAGAAGTGTGAGATGGCTGTTACTCTAAATTTTCTGAGATGCAAGTTTTCCAATTACGCTCGGATTTGCAGCGGTACAAGAGGTCTGCAAACTCTTGAAGTTTAGCTTTATAGTGCTTCGTCTCAGGTTCACGTCCCTTAGGTAGTGACTCTGCAGCCCCTAGCTCTTCAATAAGGGTCAGAGTTGACCTTGTGCGACTCAAAGCTTGGTCAACAAGAGCAAATTTTTCTTCCTCAAGAGCCACTGCAACCTCTGACTGCGCAGTGAAATATTCATTCTCATAATAATCGCTACCTGAAAGTTCTTCAGGAAACGGACGGTAGAGGGTAGCTGGAGCGTCAAGGGCCAGTCTCATAAATCTGAGAGATTCATTTGGATCGTAAAGTCCCAGGGGTTTCGTTTTGGGATTGCTTTTGAGTACGGCGACAGCTCGGAGTATGCCTCCTGCCTCAAAGCCCGCTTTGTATTGACCGTCAACCTTTGCTGCTTCCAATGCTGGGCCAAGGGCTCTTTTTAGTTTCATGCCCCACTCAATTCTTCCGAAGATCGACGCAAACTTGCCACGTAGCGATACACAGCTCACTGTGAAATAGTGATATTCCTGAGAGTTTGTTTTTTCAATCGAACGGGTGGTTTCTACACAAGCTTCTAAGATTTTTTTCTTCGTTTCAACATCCACATCAGGAATCATTCTTGTCCTGTAAATATCCAATCTACCCATTTGAGCAACCGCATAGACCTGCTCTTCAACGCTGCTCGCCTGTGGCAGAGCTCGCGCATAAGCATCTCTCGCCTGGCTAGCTAGTTCAAAACCCTCTCCCCTGCGAGAGAAGAGTTCATCCTCTTTGGAAAAATCGTAGGCTTGGCTGTGTGCAGAAACAAGAAGGCTTAACGGGAGCAAAGAACAGCGAACTAAACGACGAACGTTCTTCATGCCGGACTCCTGACTTGATAGGCTCGATCGGTCAAACCATCTTATCTCATTATAATTATTAGGAAATTATGAGAATAATCTTTGTCTGGCTGGCAAATCGTCTAGGGAGGACCAGCTGCACAGTTTCCCCCTAGACTCCCCTTACAACACGGTGAGGTTCATACAACAGAGAGTTTGACCATATGAAGCTTACCCTGGCGGAATATATAGTCCCGCTGTCTAAACAACTCTATTTTTTCATTTTGCATAACTTCATCATCGATACGCATCCCTCTTTGCTGCAATATACGACGCGCCTCTCCCTTACTCTGTGAAAATCCCAGGGAGACCGATAGTTCAAGCAAATTGACAAAACCGGTCTCAGGAAGACTCAAGGTGTGAGAGACTAAATCTTGGGGTAATATGTTTTTAGAGAATAGATTTTCAAACTCTTGTCTTGCTTTCAGACCCTCACTCTCCCCCCAATATTGAGCGACTATTTCCTGAGCTATGTTTTTCTTAGCTTCCATAGGATGCAAAGAACCTTTTGTGAGTGCATCCTTCACCTGCTCCACATAGGTTTGCCCCTTGCGACTGAGAAGTTCGTAGAATCGCAACATGTGTGTGTCAGAGATCGACATGGTTTTGCCAAACATGTCTTTGGGTGAGTCTGCTAGACCTATATAATTATCAAGGCTTTTAGACATCTTGATCACACCATCCAAGCCCTCCAGAAGAGGGGTGATCAGTAAGACCTGAGGTGACTGCCCCGCTTGTTTTTGCATCTCTCTCCCAAAAAGAAGATTGAACCTCTGATCCGTTCCTCCTAGCTCTATATCTGCATGAAGATGCACTGAGTCATAGCCTTGCAAAACAGGATAGAGAAGCTCATGAAAGAAGAGGGGAGACTGTTCTGCGTATCGTTTCGAAAAATCTTCTCTAGCGAGAAGTTGTTGAATCGTATGGGAAGCCATGAGTTTAATGAAGGCCGCTGGACTTAACGCGTTAAGCCATTGACTATTAAAGATAACGTTGGTCTTCTCTCGATCTAAAATTTTAAAGACTTGTTCTTCATATGTTCGAACGTTGGCATCGATTTCTTGCTCACTCAGCTGAGGTCTTAACTTGTTTTTATCAGTGGGATCACCTATCCGTGCTGTAAAGTCTCCAATCACAAAAAGAATTTCATGTCCAAAATCTTGGAGAAGTTTAAGCTTATTCATCCCAACGCTATGACCTAAGTGTAGATCTGGCCTCGAAGGATCTGCGCCAAACTTCACCCGAAGACCCTGATCTTTAGCGTAAGACTTTGTCAATTTATCGAGAAGCTCAGCCTCTCCGATCAAATCAGCACATCCTAATTTGATTTCTCTCATCTGATCGGAAGGGGTCACGTGGATTTTTCGTTTACTCTGCATAAAAACCTTTAAAATAAAAATCAGAAGCCATGGGAGGTATAGCAAGTCCTGAAAACCTGCTCAATGACCTTTTTAATTTGAATTAACCGCTTAAAAAACAGACGGCGAGGGTAATCGATGTATCGAATAGCCGTTATCGATGGTCTTTATCGTGCGACCGTCATCTTGTTATTGCCTTTATCTCCAAATCCTGATCTCCCGGATTAAAGAAGCTAGAACCATTCGCAACTCCATTGGAACGAATCATGGCTAAAAATGCACTCAAGCCAGAAACCACTAGAAAAAACATAGCAATCAGCAAAAACGACAAATGCCAGAAAACACCAAGAAATGTGCAGACACAGGCTAAAATCAAACATGCAAAAAAGTTTATCCACAGCTTATCTCGATGTATGATGCCAAGCTCTCCCTTTAATATCCCACCCGAATAACCTTCCAATACAATGTTTTTCTCCTTCGCCTTTTGAAAATGACGAAGAAAACCCCTCGGCTTATAAAGATAATTCAAATGCCAAAAGGGAAGATGAACAAGTTGGATTCCAGCAATTTCAAGCTCTGTATTGATGTCTACAGGGACATCCACATTCATTTTAGCAACTTTATAGTGGTAAAGTAGCAGGTGCTGTTTTACCCTGCGCAACGCCTCTTCTTCAGAAACTTGAATAGAAAAAATTGGAAGACCATTGCTGAATTTGAAATCAAAATATTCTCTAACATCATAAGCGGCAAGCTCTTCTTTAACTCCATCTTTATTACTCTTGACCCCCGTAGTGACATCCACTCGTCCCCGAGAAAATGTGGAGTCAAGAGGAAAACCATCCCAGTCAACTTCGACGTTTTCTTTGGTTTCGTGAAGACGCTCCATCCCCCACGCCTCACAAAGATTAGACCTTGCAGAGATAGCCCACCTATAGCTCTTATGAAATTGGCCACTCTCAGCCACATAACTAGAGCCTGGTGTAAGATCCAATCTTTTACGGTTTTTCCGTCGAACTAGACCCTTCCAGGTTGTATGTGCCTCGAGGGAAATCACCCAGAAAGGGATTGAGGCTCCTTTCACTTCTGAAATCATGTATTCTTTTTCAACAAGTGCAGGGTTGTGATGCAGACGTTTTATCCACTCTATGATGATGGTTCTGAGCTGCCTCGAATCCAGGGTGTTGGGAATAATAAAGTGGTCGGCATGGATCTCCTTCTTCCCCGTCTCGGAGTCTATCTGGAAGGTTGCTGAGCAGGAGGGGCACATTTGAAGATAGTCTTTAATATCGAAGGGGGAGACAGCGTTGCACCCTGGACATGCAAACTCATGCATAAAAACTCCTACTTACTGCTTGTTTATGTGTTTATTTTAGCATGCCCAGAGAAAGTTATCTGATCTATGTTGACACCGGAAAGATCAGTCTTAGATTACAGTGATCAGATGAGGTCGTACTTAGACTTCAGAAAAAATCATCTACAAGCATCAAAAAAATCAGGGGGAGTGTCCATATATGGCTAAAATTATTGGAATAGATTTAGGAACGACCAACTCGGTTGTGTCGATTATGGAAAACGGACAGGCTAAGGTTATAGCCAACTCTGAGGGGCAGCGAACAACCCCCAGTGTTGTGGCCTATACAAAGGATGGCGACATCCTCGTGGGTGCTTCGGCCCGACGTCAGGCTGTAACCAACCCAACGAACACAGTTTTTTCAGCCAAACGATTTGTCGGCTGCATGTTCAAAGAGAGAGCCGACGAAGCTAAAAAAATGCCTTATAAAGTGAAGAGCGGTCCTTCTGGATCCTGCTCCTTTGAAATCCAGGGCAAAGAAGTTTCGCCAACCGAAATTTCTGCCAAAGTCCTTGGAAAGCTCAAACAAGCTGCAGAGGACTATTTAGGCGAGAAAGTCACCGAGGCTGTCATCACAGTTCCAGCCTACTTCAATGATGATCAGCGCCAGGCGACAAAGGATGCCGGCCGAATTGCAGGTCTCGACGTCAAAAGAATCGTGGCTGAACCGACTGCTGCTGCGCTTGCTTATGGCTTAGATAAGAAAAAAAATGAAAAAATTGCTGTCTATGACTTCGGGGGGGGGACCTTCGACGTATCTATTCTCGAAGTTGGGGATGGTGTTGTTGAAGTTCTCGCGACCAATGGGGACACCCATCTTGGTGGGGATAATATCGATGAAGTCCTTATCAAACACTTGACTGATTCTTTCAAAAAAGACACAGGGGTTGACATCTCTAATGACCCTATGGCTATGCAACGACTTAAGGAAGCTGCTGAAAAAGCAAAAATAGAGCTTTCTACGGCTCAGGCGACAGAAGTCAATTTACCCTTTTTGACAGCTGATCAGACTGGACCTAAGCATTTGCACCTAACAATCCGCCGTGCAGAATTTGAAAATTTGATTGCAGACCTCATTGAGAAGACCCTCCAACCTTGCAGGCAAGTTGTTAAGGATTCAGGAGTAGCTATTTCTCAAATTCAAGAAGTCTTGCTTGTCGGTGGATCAACACGGATTCCACTTGTTCAGCAAAAAGTGAAGGAATTCTTTAACCGAGAACCCAATAAAACTGTCAACCCTGACGAGGTTGTATCCTACGGTGCAGCCATTCAAGCTGGGATCCTGGGTGGGGATGTAAAAGACGTTCTCTTGCTCGACGTCACTCCGCTTTCCCTAGGGATTGAAACTCAGGGTAGCGTGATGACAAAAATCATCGAACGCAACACGACTATCCCCACTAAGAAAAGTCAGGTTTTCTCGACTGCTGCTGACAATCAGACCTCTGTAGAGATCGTCGTCCTCCAAGGTGAGAGGGAGATGGCAGCGAACAACCGACCAATGGGTCGCTTCAGTCTCGTCGATATCCCACCCGCTCCTCGGGGTGTTCCTCAAATTGAGGTAACATTTGATATCGATGCGAACGGTATCGTCTCTGTTTTTGCTAAAGATCTAGGTACGAGCAAAGAACAAAAGATCGTCATCACCTCCGAGACTAAGCTTTCCGAGGCTGAGATCCAACGCATGGTCAAAGAGAGCGAAACCAATGCGGATGCTGACAAAAAATTAAGGGAAAAAGTTGAGGCGCGCAACAGCCTTGAATCCCTCATTTACCAGACAGAAAAAATGCTGAAGGAACACGGCGAAAAAGCTCCGAAAGACCTGAAAGCAGAGGTTGATGCTGCCCTTAGTTCAGCAAAATCTAAGCTGACAAGTGATGATATTGAAGTCCTTAAGAAAACAAAGGATGAGTTCGAGTCCAAACTCCACAAACTCAGCGAGTTTATCTATAAACAAGCTGGGGCTGGTGCTGCAGGACCTGACGCTGCTCAGGGTGGCGCGAAGGGCTCTGCCAAAGACGATCAGGTCGTTGACGCTGAATATGAGGAAGGGGATCGTAAATAGTTTTTTCTTTTCTTGTGAGGGCCCCTCCCTCAATTCTTCTTCTAGAGAGGGCGTCCCCCTCTCTAGAGCTCTCTCCCCTGCCGCTGTTAATCCTCAAGAATGAGAGCTATTGCACGTTGACTTGCTGGAGACAGTCGATAGGACTCTTGATTGGCAAAGAGCTCAATATGGGAGCGGATCACTCCAAGATCTTTTTCGATACTGTGCTCTAAAATAAAAGGCAGTGAGGCGGAGGGATTCTCTAAAGCAAGACGAATCGACTCCCTTATAGCCAATGTCAGCTCACTTATGATCTCTGTCCCCAGACTTTTCTTGACGACCAGTCCTCCTAAGGGCAGAGGTAAATCATAAGTTTTTTCCCACAACTCCCCCAGATCAGTAATTTCAACGAGCCCATGTTTTCCAAAAACAAATCGACTTTCGTGAATAATAATCCCACAGTCCACTTGATCACTTAAAATTTTGTCGAAAATCTCATCGTAGCTACAAAAAAATTCTGACCCCGCCCTTGAAGTCAGCTTTTGATATAAGAGATAGGCCGTAGTTCCTTTGCCAGGGATAGCTATCTTTTTCGTTTTGAGATCTTCGATAGGGAATTTTTTTCTGGCCACAATCTTCGGTCCACTCCCTCGCCCAACAGCTGTCCCCACCGGCAAAAGCGTGTAGTGGGATAGAGCCTCTCGGATACTGGCATAGGAAGCTTTGGTCAAATCTGGGACTTCTTTCAGCAGATCTTCATTGAGTCTCTGGATATCAAAAAAATTCACGTCAAATTTCAAAGGCGTCTTCACCAGACCATGAAAAAGGGCGTGAAACATAAATGTGTCATTTGGACAGGGGGAAATAGCCATCCGAATTATTGTCATATCGCCTCAAATTATTTGTAGGATCACCTTAAAATTGAACGGCTACCATTCGACTCCCTTGCTATTTAATAAGACAGCCATAGACTTTTCCGCGACATTTGAGTGAATCCTCCACCTGCTTTATTCTTTACTGATGTTACGCATGAGATCCCTAGACTTCGCTCGCTAACTGATGAAAGCCCTGTCCAGCTATGGCTCTTTTGGCGCGTTGGGCAACTTTAACTACTATGCGGCTTACATGCATTAAGCTTCTTTGCTGCTTCCTCACACTTTAATCCAAAAACATCTTGGCACTTTTTTTCTTCAGGAGAGTGATCAGGATGAAAGGCCCTCATCAAGCACCTATAGGCTTTGTTATCTGCTCCTTCTTCCCATTTACATCCAAACAAATCTTATGCTTTTGAGAATTTTCTAGAGATGTTTTTAAAAAGCCTTCGCAAGTTGGATTATCCTCTGCTTTTTCCTCTCCACCGAATCCCTCATATTGTTGATATTGTTGATGCCTATTCTTGGCTCCCTCCTCATTCCTAAGTTTCTCCCAACTCTTGGCTCCCTTATTTCTAAGAAGGCGATAAATTTCACTATCGAACCCATAGAGTCTTTCCGCTAAATCTAAACAAGTTTCCGGTAAAAGATATCTACCTTGGTAGCCACCGGAATTTACGCCCACCTTTGCTTCCAACAAAAGTTTAAGAACTTCAACATGTCCCTCCTCAACAGCTATGTACAAAATAGATTTAAGTTTTTGGTCATCCCACCAATTGGAATCAGCTCCCGCCTTTAAAAGCAAGACGACAATGTTAGCATAACCTTTTTTTACAGCTATTGCCAAAGGCGACCTGCTGTCTCTACCCAGATTAGGGTTTACTCCAGATTTTAATATTAAATCTACAATTTTCTCTGACCCACTTGCAACTGCACTAAGTAAATCATTTCCACTGACCTTATACTTTCTTTCAATAAAATATTGAACTATATTTTCATGCTCGTTTTTGATGCTTGCCTGTAATGCTTTCCAGCTTATCTTGGCACCTACATCTATAAGTTGTTTTACTTTTTCGAAGTCGGCATCACTTTCCTCACATGTCTTGATCAACTCGTCATCAAGTCTTTCTGGGGATAGGCACCCGACTACTTCAGATACAAATATTTCCCGATATTTATTCTGTTGACTGCAAACTTCAAATCTTTGTTCACGAGAGCATTTTTCTCTTAACTTCATACATGAAAATTGCACTGCACTAAAAAATGTTGCCCTTGTCTCATCCCAAACATACTTTTCAACTTGAGACTGACATCTCATCTGCATTTTTTCTTTAGTCGTGATACATTTATTTGCTTTACCATCCCAAAATTGTTTTTTAATAAATACGCACATGCGCTGCTCAAAATGGTGTTATGGTATTTAACTCTCGGGTAGTCCTAAACGGACAATACCATAGCGATATAGCGATATAGCGATAATTTTATATTCTCAAGTTGAGATTGAAGACGCTGAATTGTCCTGCTTGTGGATCTGAGTCGATTAAGAAGAATGGCCATTGTGAAAACGGTAAACAAAATAATTGTTGCAAAAAATGCGGGTGTCAATTGTAAGCCTGAAAAGTCTCGGAGAAACCCGAAACTTTTCAGGAGAAAACCTCAAAAAAATTCGCATCCTTTATAAAGAACCACAAAGGGAAGGAACTGGGCTGCCTTCGTAGAGAGATAACAAAGAGGGCTGATCATTCAATCTCATGAGTCGCTTTGTTGCATGGTGAGATCGGTAGTTTTGATAATCACGAAGATTTTCAAATAACGAGAGCTTTGCCCAGCGAGAGTGTTTGAAAACTTTATAAGGTATTCTGTAGCCAGGAGTCAGAGCAAAGCCTCTTAAGATTTTTTTTACAAAATGGCGTGAGTACACAGTTCCTTCTGGGCATAAAGCTCTTCTATCGACAGCTTGCTTTAGGGTACTTACAAATAATTTGGGGGTGAGCAGAGAGACGGGAAGATGGTCATGCAAGTTTGTAAAAGGAGAAGCTCGCTTGACAAAGTGATACAAGTGCTCAAGTTCTGGCGGAAGAGAGTCACCCTCCTTGACTTGACCCAGTGTTTCTAGCTCTTTAAAAGCGAGACCCATTCTTTTAGTCTCTAAGGCCTGGGCGTAAAGAATAGGAAGAGAAACGGCTCCTAATGGTCCAAAAGCTGAGATCAAAACTTCGGTCATCGCTAGACGGAGAGCATCTTTGGGGCTCGTTTTGAACTGTTCGTCACCGACTGTTTCATGCTCGCCATTTATGCCTACACCCAAAACATCGTCCAAGGCTGACGTTACTTCATCCGTCGCATAGCTTACAAGCTGACCTACAGCTAAGCCTAAACCTGTGAAAGGTCCTCCAAGAGTAAGCACGCTGACATCCCTCATAGTCTCACCCATTCTTCCTGCTGCTTGCAAGTACACCGCAGAGCAAGCCTCCGCTTGTTCAAGCTCAGGCCTTTCAAAATGTCCTTCACATGCCGGGGCATCGAGCCCTCTTGCCTGAGCTGTGCTCCATGGTAGAAATCCGCAGAGCAGAAATTTCAAAATGACATGTCTTTTCATAATCTACCTTCCTTCTCTTTAATCTTTGCGAGATCGTGAGGCCTCTCCCTCCCCCCCACTCCCGCTAACCCAGGGTGAGAAAGAGACTGCTCCCTCACTAAAAAGAGGATAAGCCACGGCCCTTATCAGACATTTAAGATACTGTAACTAATGGTAAATATCAAACAAAAACTTCCAACCCTAGATCTTTCTTGCATTTCGCTTCCTCTTATAGGACGTTCACTCCGGAAGAGTCTTTGTTAACTTTTTAAAAACAAGAAAATATGAACTTCACCCTAAGCCTCATTCTTTTCATCCTCCTTCTCTCCTGCTCCTTGTTTAAATTCGAAAAGTTTAGACCTGAAGAATCTCAAAACAACCAGAGTCATCCTTCAAGTCAGACCACGTCACAAAACCCTACTCTCCTTTTTAAAGAAAAGTTGGAAGAAGCAGATCTTTTCCATAAACCACTCGACCCTCATACAGAGCAAGCTCTATCGGATCTGAAACATCATAAAGTACTAGAAAATGGTTTGTTCTATGGCGAAACTGCTGTGAATTTTCGCTTTCAGAATAAATCACTCCCAGAAATTCAAGCGGAACTGAAACGACTGGGGATGAGAGAACATGAAACTTTTATAAAAGATCAAGGTCTGTACGACTTTCTAAAGGACAAGCATGGGAACCCTATCCCCATGCTTATTTACGTACACCCTGATGGCAGTATCATCCGCATCAAACATAAGGGGAACCCAGCAAGTCCTTTTGTTCCCTGGCCCCACATGACGATTTCTACCCTGTACCCTCATGATGCCGCTCTCGATAATTTTTCATTTGAGACTGTAAAATTTGATGGAAAAGGCCATATTTTGCCCAAATGGCTTCAAGGTCTCATAAAACCTTATCCTGCCAAAAGTAAAGAACTCGATCAGTTCATAACAGAATGGAGTCTCGCAGCTCACATTCGCCTCTTCCCGAAAGTCGACTCCCAAATTCTGTTCCCCAAAGATAGCCCAAACAAGCCTTTGCAATCACTTCTTGAACTCTTTGAAGATTTTGATAGGACGAAAATTTCAAAAGAAGCTGTTATCAGCTTCACCCAAAAACACTGGTTGCGGGATGCCGGCAAAGAACGATGGGACATTAAAGAAAAATTTTCTGATCAACAAAAAAAAGGGATGGCCCTCCTGGAAGACCTGGGGATGTTCCGAGCCTTCTATCCACAAGAAAAGTATTATGACTACGCCGTAGTCTTAGGGGCTTTAGTAAGCACGGTGCGAACAAGACTCGCCTTTTTAAGCGATCAATGGAAACTAGGAGTACGTTTTAAACACATCGTCTTTCTCAGTGGACAAAGAAACTTAGATGCAGAAAAAGAAAGCGATGCCATCCTGTTTGATCCTGACAATAAGGAGTTCCCCTTCTCAAAAAAAACAGAGGACATCAAACTCGCAAACCGTTCAGAAATAGACATGATCAGGATGGTCTACGAGCAATCTGACTTGCCGGAAGAGATGAGAAGGCTGCCCGTCCTCTTTGTCGATGCACCTGCTAGACAAGATGGTGGCAAAATTTTACGCCCCAACACTGCCGATACGGTGGCGGCCTGGCTTCGCCTCGATGTGACACCAGGATCTTGCCTCGTCGTCTCTAATAATCCCTATATCGGGTATCAAGATGCCGTACTGAGACGACTGCTTCCTCAGACATTTTCAATAGAAACCGTGGGGCCAGCAGATTCTCAAAAAGGGAAGTTTGCTCTTTACCTAGACTCACTCGCCCGTTGGATTTTTTCTTTATAGGGGATCTTTTTATAGGGGAACCAGCTGCCCCTCCCTTCACTAGAGTTTCCCCTCACCCCTCCTTGCCTTCCCTCTCATAGCCTAAGGAGAAAGCCGACCAGGGAATTGACTCCAAATCCTCTCTCCAGAAAGAGCTTGTTGAACGAGGTCATCCCAACTTGGATAGGGCATAGGCTCCAATGAGGGGGTGAACTGATTTCTCAATTCCCCATAGCCAGCATTTGACCAGATCAACTCTGCATTCCTCGTATCAACCAGGAACATAGCAAAAGCTAATTTTCTCATCATAGTTGGAAAACCACGATCATCCAAGTTCTGCTCCGAAGCATAGAGCAGAAAGGGCATCAGCACAGCGTCACTGTTTTTGACCGTCTGACTAAAATCAAGTAGCCATTTCAACCAAGCTGCCTTCCCCTGCATGGCACAAACATAGAATGGGACCGGACTGTTTGTAGAACTGCAGTTAGAGTCTTCGGCCTGCCAAAGACTTGGCCACACTTGAAGTAGATTTTCTTTTTTAAGGATCTGAAGCTGCTTCTCTACAGCCTGAGGGCTATAACCCATCATGTAGGGTTGCTGTGAAAAACCAGCAAGGATAGATCGGTTGAACGCCTGGCAAAGAGAACCTGTCTCTTTCCCATCGACAGTGGTCAAGATCAGTTCGTCTCTAGATTCTCCTCCTTTGGCAGGCAACAGACCAGCCTGAGGCCAGAGAGAACAGGGCAAGATCGCAATTCTTGCTGGGATATAAGCTCTATAGCTGTTCTGAAGACCATAGTTAGACGACAAACTCAGATGCCCCGTGCATGAACTGAAGAAAAGGGTTAGAATGAACCCTGCTTTTTGGCAAGTTCTCAAAAACATCATTCCCTGCGGCCTTTCTTTGTGCGGTTTCTGAAAGCCTGACACGTAAGTTACACAGCTTGCTTCTTGGTGCCCAGCAGTGAACTCGTTTTTAAGAACTTGCTTTTTTTGCATATCACGTCCTTATTTTCTGAGGGTCTTCCAACGTGTTAGCCCAGAGATTAACAGAGAGCCTGATGCGGGCCTTGCTCGTCCTCTCCGCCCTGCTTTTCTTTTTTTTCTGGCTCATCCCCCCGGTCTTTCGACTTAAAACAGGTGGCTCCATCACAGCTACCCATTGGGAGAAGAAAAAGGGGCGTGTAGAGGTCATTGTCGGCCCCTCTGAATCCAGTTGGACTTCAGTCCGCAAGGCCTCTCGTCACGCCCTTTTTGCCATCATCGTCGCTGAAGACGCCCGCTTCTATCAGCACTCTGGACTCGACCTTGAAGAGATTTTCAACAGCATTCGCCTCAACTGGAAACGGGGTCGCTATGCACGAGGAGCCTCGACGATCACGCAGCAAGTGGTGCGACTTGCCTTTCTTGAGAAGCAAAAAACAATCTTTCGCAAAGCCCGTGAAGCTATGGGAGCTGTCCTGCTCGATCTTATACTTAGCAAGGAGGCCATCCTTGAATGGTACATCAACCTAGTCGACTTCGGTGATGGGGTTTATGGCCTCAAAGCGGCGAGCCGGCATTATTTTTCAACACAGCCTGAGCTTCTCACCATCAGCCAAGGCGTTCACCTCGCTCTCGTTCTCCCCAGCCCAAACATCTGGTCTATAGGCTTACGCAGAGCTCGCCTCACCAGTTTTGGGCACAAACGATTCGCAACCATTTTGACTTTTTTATTGCAGAACGGTTATATCACGAAGAATCAGTGGCAGCAGAATATGGCCTCTGGTAATTTCGGTTCCCCCATTGAGATCTAAATCCATGTCCAAAGATATACTGCGTCTCGGTAAGTGTTACCAGGGAAAATCTCCCTTCATTTTTTGGCCGATACTCTCCCCACGCTCAGCAGGTGAAAAGCTTTTTCTTCTGATTTCTGCAGGTGAAAAGAAAACGAGAGCTATTCGAATGATCACCGAAAAAGAAAAGCCCTCCCCTGAACTGCTCCGTGACGGAGCTTCCTTTTCCTCACTCCTCCGCAAATACGTGCCTAAAGCCATAATAAAGGGGGTCAGAGAAGATCTTGGAGGTGACATCTGGATTCCTCTTTTTGAACACAGCGAACAGGAACAAGCCAACTGGTTTATCCTCATCCGCTTCGAAAGCCCAGGAGAAATCAGCTTAATCTCCGTTGAAAAGCAAGAAACCCTCATCCGTATCGGTCCCAAAGGCAGCTTCACACACAGGAAAGCTCTCCACTTCCCTGTGCCAAGTGCTGACGACCTTAAGTTGATAAGCTTCCATTCTGTCGACAGAGTCGAAGAACTATTTCATCAAGAGACCAGAAAAGACAGCCAAGAAACGGAAGACAAGTCAGTCCCAAAAGAAAAGCTTGCAACAAAAGAACATGAATCCCTGAACCCGATGCTCCGAGAAGCTCGACAAAAATTGAGTCGACGAGTAAGAACGTTAAGAAAAGCTTGTGAACGACTCGAAACATCTCTCGTCAAGCCAGAGGATGTCGCTAAACTCCGAGCTCAAGCCGAAGCCCTGCAAAATTTTGCCTATTTGCTAAAAGGTGGAGAAAAAGAACTCCTAATCAAGCCTCTCGAAGAAAATAGAGGAGAAGAATGGCTGATCCCTCTCGATGAAAGTCTCAGTACTGGAGCCAACATCCAGCACTATTTCAAACGCGTCAAAAAAGCAGAGACGACAGAGAGCACCACCACAGCTGTCTGGAGAAAAGCTCGTTCAGAACTTGAGTCTGCAGAGGGGGCCCTCGACAAACTAAGAGCCCAAGATGAATTCCCTGAAAACGAAGTTCTGGCTCTCTTAAAGCGACAGGGGCTTTCCCTAGAACCAGCTGTCAAGCAGCAGCGAAGAGAACAGGACTCTGGACAGTCCCATTTCCGGACCTTTCACAGTCTGTCGAGCAACGCTCTACTC
>JAGNWK010000031.1 GCA_017985985.1 Oligoflexales bacterium | reverse complement strand
AACTTAGGGCATAAAGGCTGCCAGAGAAGACCAGGGTGCCAAAGACAAAAAGATAGGCCGAGATCTTTAATAGCAAGACAGGGCCTATTTTTGCCATTGCACCGGCGAGTGCTAGCAGAGCAAAGGCATGGTACATCTGATAGCGTGCCCCTGTTTCAAAGATCAGAAGCATCTCCGAACTGATTTTGCTTTTCAAAGCATGAGCGGCAAAGGCCCCCAAAATAACCCCAAGGCCAGCAAAGCATGCACCTACCATAAATACCGTTTTCGAATCCACAATCTGTCCTTTTCTGAAAAAACTGTTTCCAGATAAAAGATTAATGATTTACAATCAGTCTTCGACAAAAATCACTACAACATAGCACTATGATCTTAAACTACAGTAAAATTTTAAGTAGTATCCCCTTCTCACATTGTTCTCATCTTTTCGTTTTCCTATTGATCTATACCCTTTCTATAGAAAACATACGAGCTGAAGAGTTCAAAAGCTTATATTTTAAACAGAGCAAAGATTCTGAACTTACAAAAACGATTCACATAGGGGAATCGAAAAGATTCAGTTTTCGAAACTTTTACCATGAAAAGAATCGCCTTCAACACCAGATCCAAGCCTTACTTGGCAGAGAATTTGAAGTAAAGCTGCACTATAGGGACGAAACTATTCAGCTTGATTTTAACTTTGCTGGAATTCCTCTTTGTCAAAATCATGTCAATATAAGTCCCACTTCAAATGACAATTTCTCTTTCATAGGCAATCCTCCCCAAATCCACCTTCCCAAGCTAAGCAAAAAAATAAAGTGGCCAGATCCAGAATCTTCTCTCTTAGTCCTAAAAACATACACTCGAAGGGAACAGTTAGAAGCTGAAACAGTTGAAAGATGCCTCCTTATAGAAGACAAAAAACTCTTAGCAGCTTTGAACTTTAAATTTCAAATAGACGGCCTCCCCTATGAGGCCACCGTTCAAGAGGGGCAAATAAAAAGTATAAACCCCTTGTTCTTCGCTATAGACGCGAAAATATCAGTTTTCAAAAACAATGAGCAGGGCTTGAATATTGAAACCAGCACAGTCCCAGTCCTGACCTCAAATCTTATGAATAGTTTCTTTGATACCGATACGACATCAAACCCAGATAAGGCCTTTGCACGATCCAGTTCCAGCACCTTTAACTTCTCCTACGAACTTAAAGATTCAAGATTTCATGAAGCCTCTGCTTTTGTTTATGCCAACCAAGCTTACAATTTTTTTGAAAGTATGGGTTTCAAATGGAATACAAAACCGATAACTCTGGTTATTTTTCAAGGTCATGAAACAAATCAAGCGTACTACCAACCTTATTCTAAAATCCACAAAGGACCCATTATCAGTTTAGGAGAAGGTGATGGGATAAGCCAAAGAAGTTTTTGTTTAGACTCCGATGTCATCACCCACGAATTTTCACATCACTTTATTGGGCAGTACATCAGCGGATCAAGCGAGCAGGGTAGTGTTCTCCACGAAGGAATCGCAGACTACTTCGCTTATGAAAAAGCAGACAACTCTTGCCTAGCAGAACGAGTGCGAGTTGAAAGCACAGAAGATAAACCCATATGTCTGCGAAAAGGTGACAACAAAGTTCAGTATAAAGATGAGACCTACAAAGACGCTGAGTTTCACACCAAAAGTCTTGCTATTTCAGGCCTGCTCTGGGATTTAAGAAAAAAATTGGGACCTCTCACTAAGCCGCTGGTCTTCAATGGCATTAAGAGGCTCAGTATATACAGCGGCTTTTCTCAGTTTTTTGAAGCTCTCATTATTTCTGACAGAACCCTATTCGCTGGGGAAAACTCATGCTCCATCCTTGAGTCTATCCAGGCAAGAGGCTTCCAAGAATTCACATCAAACATCAACTGCCTAGAAAAAGAAGTTCCCCAAACCAGTCCTACCGATCCCGCTCCAGACCAAGCAGATCCATCTCCAAAAAAGAAACAGCCTACCAAAAACCCATGTTCTTCAACATCAATTTATATAAAGACAAAGTCAACCGTACCAGATTATATTATTATCATTACTCCTTTGCTCTTAATTTTACGAAGAAAAAGAAAGCTCTCACCATAGGTAAAAAAGTATGAAAAAAATGCTATTTCTTATTTTTTTGATAATTATTTTTTCAAAAACTCATGAAATCGAAGCTCACGAACCCGAAAGGGAAAACAATCCTAAATTTATCATGAACGGATCAGCAGACACAGGGATATTTTTTCAAGATGAGACAAACCTCTCCTTTTCGACAGGTAAATTCTCACCTACTTTCAATTTTTTTTACGACGAAAAAATTTTAGTTCAAATCAATCCCATTTTTTTACTCAACGAAACCACCTCATCCAAGATCGACATCAATTACTTTCATTTCACTTTTGAAACGACAGAAAATTCCAATCTCAGTATTGGGAAATTTTTAAGTCCCATTGGAAAATTTAGGCAAAATCTATCACCCTCTTGGATCAACAAGCTTCCCAGTGATCCCGTCGGTTTTTCTGAGAAAGAATCCGTATCCCCTCTCCACCATATCGGAGTCGAATTTAGAGGAGGCACCTATATGGCTAAAACAAAATTTTTCTACTCCCTATTCATGAGCAATGGGCCAGAATTAAAAAGTCAACTCGGAAGCATCTCTATCAGTAAAGAAGAGACAAATACAGATTCTGATCAAAATAAAATGGTAGGGGGTCGACTTGGCTTCAACCCCAAGCTCAGCCTGGAACTTGCGATTTCATCTGCCTATAGCAAAGTTGGGTTTGAAGACAAAAAAAATAATAATTATAAAATATTCGGTGCCGACCTCACCTTCAATAGCTTAGTTTTGAATCATGGGTTCATGATCAACGCTGAATATGCCAATTCCGCAACTAGCATCGATCAGTTCGCAAACCTAAAAGAATCAGCTTACTACCTACAATTTGGTTATCTTCTCTCACCTCAATTTGAATTGGTCCTCAGACATGCTGAATATTCAACAGAGACCACCCCAAGTAGAGAGTTCAGTTTAATACGTCAAAAAGAAGACAGGTATCAAAACTCAATCGGTTTAAACTACTTGCTCCAACCTAATATTATTATTAAATCATGCTATGAAATCAACACATCAAAAGAAAAGGACAGCAAATCATGGATCATTCAAATCGCCTTCGGATTTTAAAAGTCATCATAGCATTTCTGATTTTTTCTTCAGAGGCACCTAGGCTTTCTGCTGAACATAGCACTGAACCGACAAAGCCCGCAGAGCTATCTCAGCCAAAAGAAGAAGATGGAACCCCAGGTCGTTTGCTCTGGCTCAGCAGATGCTCAACCTGTCATAATTTAAGGAACCCAAGAGATTTTAGTAAAGAACGATGGAGGCTTCTTATGATGCATATGAAGATCAAATCCAACTTAACAAGTCAGGAAAACGATAAAATTCTAAAGTTTATGGAACAGCAACTGCCCTAAGATATCGAAGGACCGTGTCCGTATTCATCATTGCGAGGAGCTGTAGGTGAAACGTCGTCATTGCGAGGAACTGTAGGTGAAACGTCGTCATTGCGAGGAACTGTAGGTGAAACGTCGTCATTGCGAGGAGCTGTAGGCGACGAAGCAATCTTGCCTTTACACGGAGACTGCTTCGCTTCGCTCGCAATGACGAGGTTCTGCGATGAGTACTTAGACAGGTTGGCTCGCAATGACGAGGTTCTGCGATGAGTACTTAGACAGGTTGGCTCGCAATGACGAGGTTCTGCGATGAGTACTTAGACAGGTTGTCTCAAGGTAGAGTGAGTAAACCCATCTTCGTAATACAGTCGAACTCTGCTTTTTCGACAGGAAGAACAGATAGACGATTGCCTTTTCGCACAAGCCTCATATCATGCAAAGCCACCACTTCCTTCATCTCAGCTAAACTGATAGATCTTTGAAAATCTTGGGCCCAGGCGAGATCTACGACTAGCCAGAAGTTTGGATTCTTAAGACTTCTTTCATCGTAATAGTCACTCTTAGGATTCTGCGCAGAGGGGTCAGGGTAGGCTTCGCGAACGACTTTAGCAAGACCAAATACACCTTTGTCGTCACAGTTGGAATGATAGAAGAGAACAAGATCAGAAAGCTTCATCTCTTTCATGAAATTTCTAGCTTGGAAATTTCTAACACCCTCCCAAACCGTGTGACCATCTCGTTTTAAGTCCGAGAAAGAATAGGTGCTAGGTTCACTTTTAACGAGCCAATATTTAGACATCTTAAGCTCCATTCTAAAGTCTAAGTAAGGAAGAGGGTTTGGGAGAAACTCATCGAGATTTCAGACTTTTACGGTACTCCTCTAAAGACAGATGGATACGAGCCTGACCTGTTTTCATAGCAGCCTCTGCAACAGCAGGAGCTAGTTCAGACAATACCCTCGGGTCTACAGCCTTCGGGATCAAATAATCTCGACCAAAACCTGCCTTATCTGACAGTCCATAGACAGCACGAACCCTGGCTGGGATTTTCTTCTTTGCCAGATTTGCCAGTGCATGGGCTGCTGCTATCTTCATCTGATCGTTGATCCCGTAAGCTCTCACATCCAAAGCTCCTCGGAAGAGATAGGGGAAACAAAGAACATTGTTGATCTGATTTGGATAATCGGAGCGCCCCGTCGCGATGATCACATCGGGCCTCGCTTTTTTAGCATCTTCTGGAAGAATTTCAGGATCAGGATTAGCCAGCGCAAAAACGATAGGGTCCTTGGCCATTTTCTTCAGCATACGGGGAGTCAAACTTCCCGCAACAGAAACCCCAACAAACACATCCGCTCCCTCTAGGGCCTCTTCCAAGGTTCTGAGAGAAGTTTTTAAAGCAAACTCCTGTTTAAACGAATTCAAGTCTTCTCTCTCCGAGTGGATCACACCCTGAGTATCACAAAGAATGAGATTTTCCTTACTCACTCCAAGCAGTTTAAAAAGCCAGGCACAGCCTATAGCCGCAGCTCCAGCTCCAGAGAAAACAACCTTCGCTTTATCAATAGAACGACCGGTCACTTCACAGGCATTGATAAGACCTGCTCCGGCAACGATAGCAGTTCCATGCTGATCATCATGAAAAACAGGTATCGACAGACTTTCCTTGAGTACACGTTCGATATAAAAGCAATCAGGTCCTTTGATATCTTCGAGATTGATCCCCCCAAAAGTGGGCTCGAGGCTCTTCACAATTTGCACAAACAGCTCTGGATTCGTGGCATCAACTTCAATATCAAAAGCATCGATCCCTGCAAATTTTTTAAAGAGCATAGCCTTGCCTTCCATCACAGGCTTGGCTGCGTAAGGACCGATAGCTCCTAAACCAAGAACAGCGGTTCCATTCGTGATGATACCAACAAGATTGCCCCGCCCTGTGTAACGGAACGAGTCTTCCGAATTGGCATGAATACGACGGCAGGGTCCGGCAACCCCTGGCGAATAAGCCAAAGAAAGGTCCTTCTGCGTCTTCAGAGGCTTGTGACAGACAACTGAAATTTTGCCATGGGGTTTTTCCTCATGGTAGGTTAACGACAGCTCTTCATATTCGCTGTGAAGGTCCGTCACGGACTTTACTTGCTGATTTTTTTTGCGTTCTGAGGTCACTTCACATCCTTTTTCATTTCGTAAGTTCCAAAAACTTTAGCTGCTCTTTACCATGAGGATGACGAACTACAATCGTGATCATCATAAGAGATGACCTGACCGCCAATGTTATTTGGTCAACGGGAAATCGTTACTTATCTGTTCTGTTTTGACTCGATACCTCTCGACGGAGCCTGCCCTGAGCGAAGTCGAATGGGCTCGAGGTGACGGAGCTTTAACCTGTCGGGATGACGTCACCTCTAAATAGTCGGGATGACGTCACCCCGAGCAAAGTCGAGGGGTATCTTGCCTTAACCGAATAACATTGGCGCTCTGAAACATCAGCTGCTCAGTTCCTGTACAGCTCTAGCAAAAAACCCTCCTGAAACTTTCTCAGGGAAGCTTGATCCGGCTGCGTCTTAAATCCATTCTTTCCATTCTCCAGCAGAGCAAAAGCAAGAAGTCCATACCGAGGATGCTGGAGGTAACCCGCCAGTGTGCAACTTGTTACAGGATCGGAAAGAGTTCCTGTCTTGGCTCGAACCAGCCCTTTTAGCAGATCATAAGGAGAACGGTCAAAGAGCTTTTCAAGAGACCCTGTTTTCCCTGAGACAGAAAGTGAATTTAAAAATTCGGGAAAAATTTTAAAATCCTTCGACACAGCGTTCAGCAAACTTGTAAAGTGACGCGCACTCAACCTGTTCTTTGGACTCAGGCCTGACGCATTGGCGATTTGAAAATCACCCCTGAGACCAAAGTCCTTGCGCAAACTTTCATTTAACACAGCCAAACCACCTAGGAAGCTCCCCTCCTTCTGAAAGTGAAAGCCGAGGTTCTTGAGGAGCACATCGGCAATATAATTATTGGAGTAAAGGTTAAGACTTCGAATAATAAGGGAAAGAGGCTGACTATCTTGTACAAATAGTAGGGTTTTTTTCTTGTTATACCCAGGAGACAACTCTTTAATCTGGCCTTGAACCTCAATCCCAAACGCTTTCAGAAAACTCCTCAGAATAGCTCCCGAACTCAAAACAGGATCACTCGACGAACGGTAAACTTTTCGCAGGCTAGACCCTAGGAGGACCTGACCCTTAGCAAGAACAACACTCTGGGAATCCTGACCCGGCTTAGAATCCCTCTCCACTCGACTAACAAGAAGCTCTTCCGACTTCTTGATCTGAGCAACCGTCTTCACTTGATTGCTGACAGATATAAGGGGATCAAGAGGGTAGGGGTCTACGTTCACCAGAGCTTTTTGCCCATTTGCATCTCCCGGCGCTATAGCTATAGGGAAGGTGTTGAAGCTGACCCCAAAGGCTGTCACTGGAGCATCATAGGCATGGCTGCTCGACTTTTTTGCAGCTTCTCTGTCAACTGTATCTCTCAACAGAGCATCGAAGCGACTGTTATCGAGCAAAAGATCGCCTTTGAAAACTTTAATCCCTATTAGACTAAGATCCGCAGCGATTCGCCACAGATTCTCTGTCGTAATCATAGGATCCCCACCACCTTCGACGATAAGATCTCCTTTCACCACGCCTCGCGATATCGATCCTGTCCTATAGAGCAGTGTTTGAAACGTAAAGTCTGGTGACCACTTCGTAAGAGCAACACCACTTATCAAGAGTTTGCTGGTGGAAGCAGGTATCATCAACTCATCCGAGTGATCTTCAAATATTGCTGCTCCATCTGAAATCTGTAAAACCGAAATGGAATGGGAGGTGTCCGGTGGGGAAGCTTTATTCAGATAGTCGGAAAGCTTCTGTGACAAAGCACCCTCTGATTGAGCGATGGAGGCATAGAGCAAAGTGAAAAAGAAAAGAGACAAACGAATCATAAAAAATCCTTTGTTTTGAAATTTGGAATCACAGCAAGGAGGGGTTCTCCTACTTAAGATCTAGCAAGGAGGGGCCTGGGGAAACTGCGCAGCTGGTTCCCCAGAAGAAACTAAACCTGCATAGTTCTAGGGTAGAGCAGAAAATCTTGAACCCGCTGAATATAGTTTTCAAGACCAGAACTCCAGTAAGAATCTGCAGCTGAGAACTCTAAAAAGTGACGATCAAAATCCGAACAGCCCATCAGCAAGTCAATAGGTCTACGCTCGTATTCATATTCGTAGGGTGGTGACTTCCAATCAAAGCAGCCCTGCCCTAATTCTAGACAGGCTCGCATGATAGCAAGAGCGAGAACAAAGCTGCGAACTCGCTCCGGGGCAAGAATGTGGGCTTGTAAACCACGGCAAGGCCTCCCCGCCCATTTATGAAAGGTTGGCATAAACTGGCAAGGCCGCAGAAACACACCTAACTCGGAAGGGTCAGCGTAGCCAGAGAGAGTGAGATATTTCTTAACTTGTTCTACAAGAGCTTTTTCATTGGAAAGGTATTCCGCACCGACCCACTGAAAGGGCAGAGTAGTTCCCCTTCCCTCAGACAGATTGGTCCCCTCAAAGAGGACCATCCCAGGATATAAGTAAACAGAATTTAGGGATGGCAGATTCGGAGATGTGATCACCCAGGGTAGACCTGTATGGGGCCACAGCTGACAGGGGTCCCAGGACTCAAGGGGCACAATCTGCAACTCAGCCCCTATCTCTGAATTAAAAAGCTGTGCGGCTTCTCCCATGGTCAAGCCATGCCGCATGGGAATCTCGAAAGGCCCGACGAAAGAGCGTAAATCCTTCTCGAGAACAGGCCCCTCCACAATCTGACCTCCTAGGGGGTTAGGCCTGTCCAGTACCAGTACTTTTTTCGAAAATTTTTTGGCTGCACGGAGGCAGGCCGCAATGGTGGCTTTGAATGTATAGACCCTGCAACCAACGACAGGTAGATCGATAATGATGGTGTCGACCCCCTCCAGCATCTTTTCTGTCGGTTCGCGCGTTTCCGAATACAGACTATAAATGGGCAGTCCTGTTTCAGCATGAAGAGAATGCTCCGACTCGATCATATTATCCTGAACAAGAGCATCCAAGCCGTGCTGCGGATTAAACAGGACTTTCAAGCGAGAACCCAAGAGTTCCTTAATAATGCTGATCGCATGGGTGAAGTCCTTGGCAATAGAGGCCTGGTTGCAAAGCAGGGCACAGTGTCCAGCCCCCCTCAGAATAAGCTCTCTCTCCCTTAGAACATCCAGTCCCGACCTAACACGCCCTGAAGACTTCATCCCTGATCCTCCCTATGAGTTAGAGCTAACTTATCTAAATTTGAAATTGTCTATACGGCGAGGGATGGAAACAAAGTTTAATCACCACAAAACAGAACATAAGAACTGGTCCTTCTCAGTTCGTTTCCTTTTTTAAACTTTTTGCGTAACGAAGACCCCCCCACAAGTCGTTTAGCAGCCTATCCTGCGCTACTACGACAACGGACCAGAGCTACAATGCAAGGCCCGCTCCTCAAGGCTTCGTCTACGGACTAAATGACGGTTCCCAATCTATTATCCCTCTATCTCTCCCTATATAGAAGATGATCCCCGTTGACACTCGACTTTTAATCGAATAAGTAAACCGTTACACCAGTTAGAACGAAAAGACACGTCACGGTAAGCACAGGCAAGCAAGTCAGGAAAGCCGGCCAGGAAGGCAGCGGCCAGGATAGAACGGGAGAAGCATGTATGGCCTCAGTCGAACTTAGACCAGGAGACACCCTCCATATTGTTTGGTCGTCAGTTCAAGAAACCCCCCTTGGTAGGACTGAGGTGGAGTCTAGCTTTGCCTTTAGCTACGATGAGCTACTAGCACGTCTGCGAGCAAAGGGCAAAATGGGCAAGTCGAAGAGGTCTAGCACCAGTGGTGCTCACTTCAGTCGAGTTGTGGCCCTATCTAGTCACGCCTTAAAAAAAGGTCGCTGGTCGACGGGAGCGCCCATCGACAGAACTAAGGTCTTTAATAGTATGATGGAACGATTCAAGAAATTAGACAGTTCCGAGCATAAGTACATCACAGAGAATGCCCATAAAGCTCTATCAGAGATCTACGGCAGCAAGGCTATTTTGAAGCCCAATCAAAAACAGGACCTCAAGGCTGTCCTTGAGATACTTGAACCTTTCGCCTCACACGCCCCACAAGAATGAGTGGAAGTCAGAACCTAGCGTTCAAAATTCTCGGTATTGACCATATAGGCCTTGCCCCGAAAGAACTAGGGATCGCCCAGAACTTCCTTCGAGACTTCCTCTCACTCCCTTTTCATGGGGAGGAAATCGTCGAGAGCCAAGGGACCAAGACCGTTTTCTTTGGTAGCAGTTCAAAGCAGGATGGATCCATCTCTAGTTCAGACGAAAGCTATTCAGACGCTTGCATCACCCAATTGGAGCTGCTCGAAGCCACAAGCCCAACAAGCCCCATTGCATCTTTTCTTGCCAAAAAAGGCTCGGGGATACATCACATCGCCCTTCGAGTTGATAAGATCGTAGCAGCCCTCGACCATCTCAAAAAAGAGGGCGTCCGCCTCATCGACGAAAGCCCCCGTAAAGGGAGCCACGAAACCCTCATCGCCTTCATCCACCCCTCCGCAACCGGCGGTCTTCTCATCGAACTCGTCGAAAAAAGCTAGGAATCATCGCACAATTCGTCTAGCTGCGTTATTTTCGTCGCTGCGCTGCTCGCTCCTCAATACCTTGCTCTTCGACTTGTGCGATGGTTCCTATCTGTAAAAATTCTGGGAATGCGTTTGTAATAGCTTAATTTAATAAGGAATTAACTCCAGACTTTCGAAATTTTTAATGCCTATACCTCTTCATTTAAAAAACGACTTAAAAGCCATACAGCTATATTCCGATAATATGTATATACTGATTTCGCAGAGTAAAATATTCTTCTAGAATACATCGCACATGGTCCAAGCCCCTTATTTTTATCTTTATGTCAAACGTATCAGGTCGACCTAAATGAGGTCATAAAAAATGTCTAATTTTATAGATGAAGCCAAAAAGAAATATGAAAAGCTGAAAAAAAACCAAGAGTCTCAACGCTTCAAATTAATTATGGGACGAATGGTAGCCTCAAAGCTTTTTCGACCGCATCAAGACATCAAACCATTCTACGGCAAGATTAAAATTCAAGATGCCCTTTGGGCAGGTTCTATTGAATCAAGAATTACAGAAGTACTACCTGCTCTGGTTTTAAAACGTCCAAGTTTGTTTGAAGGATTAGAAGATTGCCCAGCGGATCTCGTTAAAATTCTACATGATATTAAGAAAAATCAGGCAACAGAAACTTTCCGAGGTGTACCCCCTAAAAATTACCTACAATGGATTCCATTAGCAGGCCATAAGGGAATTTCCCCCACCTATCTGAAAAGCTTTCGTTTTCATCAAGAGGACTTAGAAAGCCTAAAGGTGATAAAAACACATGGTTTTTCTGAAGTAGAGGCTGTTCGAGAAGGACTAAGAATCTTGAAGAAACAGCTTGAAAATGAGAAGAAAACCGCTTCCGTCTAAGGCTCCGAATTGGCAAGACTTGTGGGGAGAGTCCTAAAGAGGGGAACCCCTCTTTAGGCAAATCAAAAGGACATCAAAGAGTCTTCACAAGATCAAGGTTCCCTGCGCCAGAATCAGAATAAATAATAAACTTTGCATCCTTTTGATCCCCAAGTTCGTTATAAATCTTTCCAGCACCTGAACGAAATTGCGATAAGATTTTGGAGTCTTTCGGCATAAGGACCTTCATATTGCCAGAACCCGTTCTCATCTGTAGTTCCCCAGACTCTGGAACTTGAACGTACTGCACGTTAAGAGAACCACTCCCCGTCTCAAGCATCGTATGAGCACTCTTAGATGCACTGATAAAAATCGAACCACTTCCGGTTGAAACCTGGGCCGAACTTTTTTCCGATGATTTGTCACTGAAAACAATCCTCACAGAGCCACTACCCGACTTGAGCAGAGCTTTTCCAAGTAGACCAGTAACTTGGACGTCTCCGCTCCCCACAGTTCCCTCAAGTTCAAGCAGCTGACCATCGAGAAGAACGGAACCAGATCCAACTCTGAACAGCAAAGGCTTTTGCGTAATGCCCTTGAACTTTAAATTAGAAGACCCAAGATCTTTAAAATGTAAGCTTGTCACAGGCACAACTTTCAACTGTATATCGACTTTACAAGAACTCACCTTCTCTGCACTTTTCTTTTTTCCGCCAAAAAGCCGTAAAGTCTTGCCCTGCTTTTCCGCTCTAAACTCACAGTGATCTTGCCCAAAAATATATTTGGTCGCTGAGACCGAAATGGCGGATGAACTCGGATCAGACTCTACAGAAACAAGACCATCTTCATTCTCCACAATAATGTCTTCGACTTCTTTTAGAGAGTACGAAAATTTTTCAGGATTAGCATAAAGGTCCAAGGATAGCGTTACCAACATAAGGGCTACAAATTTTTTTAAAAAAATCATTCTTACCTCCTAGTTTTAACAACCGTATATTCACATCAGATCGAGGCCGTTAGGCCGTCATGTCAATGTCATTCGGTTAAGGTGCGATACCTCTCGACTTCGCTCGAGGTGACGTTCTCCCTATCAGTTACAAGCCCTGTCACCTCGAGCGAAGTCGAGAGGTATCGAGTTAACACAGAACAGATAAGTAAGGAGTTCTCCCTATCAGTTACAAGCCCTGTCACCTCGAGCGAAGTCGAGAGGTATCGAGTTAACACAGAACAGATAAGTAAGGAGTTCTCCCTAACCGAATGACCTTGGCGGTCAGGTGATCTGGAGCTTAATACCAGATTCGTTTCTTTTTTGGACCTCTCCTTGCCAAAGTTTCCTCATACCCCTCCTTGCAAACACTGCGAGTTAATGAAGTTCCAAAGCTTTTCGGATATCACTTAGCTTCTGGAGAGTCTTTTCCTTCCTTTCCTCTTTAGATGTCAGTTCTAAGCCTGTTCTATCGATACAAGCAAGATCTGCAGAGCCGAGCTCTGCCAAGAATCGACTTTTTTTCTTTACTAGCTTTTGGAATCCATTTTGACGTTCCCTGGCATACGTCATAAATAATTTCTCTTTAGCTCGGGTGATAGCGACATAAAAGAGTCGTCTTTCCTCCGAAAGAGCCAAGACCGTCGACATGCTGTTCTTATGGGGAAGGAGCTCTTCCTCCACTCCAGCAATCAAGACTACGGGGAATTCTAGACCTTTGGAAGCATGTATCGTCATCAGCGAGATCGCTTGCACTTTTTGATCTTCCTTTTCTTGAGCTCCTGGAAAATCATCATGATCAAGATTAATCTGATCGAGGACTTTTCGAATTTCCCACGACAGCACAGCCTCTCGACCTTCTTCTCTTGCCTCCTGCAAAACTCTCTCCCCGACACTCTCTAACCATGCCGGCATGGATCGAAGATGTTCCATCTTAGCTGAAAACTTGTCTTCATCTGGTGTCATCTTCCGCAAGTAGGAAGCGAGCTCGAAATTCTGAATCACCAACATCCCGAGCTGAGAAAGATCTTTTGGATCCTGCAAGGGTCGTCTCATCAAGTCTGTGGTCTTTTGCACAAAATCACAGATCGACGCTGAGTACTGTGTTGCGGCCATTTTCTTGAGACCATCGAAAGGAGAAAGGTTGAGGCGCCTAGCTCTCTCGTCGATCTCTTCCTTCGTCTTGATCCCAATTCCACGCGGGGGAGTGTTGATGATACGCCACAGAGCCACATGGTCCTCTGGATCCAGAATCAATCTTACATACGAAAGAAAGTCCTTCACTTCTCGGCGCTCAAAAAAACTTGGACCACCAAAGGTCTTAAAGGGAAGCCTGCATTCTTGTATCGCCATCTCTAGCAATTTCGCCTGTGGATTGGTTCGATAGAGAATAGCAATGTCCGACGGTTTATAATTCTGTCCAAGCAAGGAAAGACAGGTCTCTGCAATAAAAGTTGCTTCGTCCTTAGCGTTGTGACAGCCACAAACGGTCGGAGGAGCCGAGCGAACTTTTCCGCTCCAGAGGGTTTTATCTTTCCGCTTCTGATTGTGCCGAATCAGCGTATTCGCAAGACTTAAGATCCCAGGACAGGACCTGTAGTTTTGTTCCAACATAATCAAACGAGATTCTGGAAACACCTTTTCAAATTTTTCCAGTGTTTCAAACATAGCTCCACGCCAGCTGTATATAGACTGATCGTCATCTCCGACCACACAGATATTGCGATGATCTTCTGCTAGTTCAGAGAGAACAACAAACTGACTGTGATTCGTGTCTTGAAACTCATCGACGAGGATGTACTGGTAAGTCTCCTGCAATCTTTTCTTAATCTCCGGATGATCTCTCAAGAGATACACAAACTTTGTAATGCAATCATCAAAATCTATGCTCCGATTCAGTCTCAGCGTCCTCTCGTAAAGATCGTAGATCTGAATAAAAGTTTCCATGCTGCTGAGATCGTCGAAAATAGAAAGCTTCTCATGCTCTCCTTTCTTCAGGTCCTCTGGCTTCAGCAAGATATTTTTGCAAAGACTAATTTTAAAAAGCCAAGCCTCCGGTTTCAACGAAGAGAGAACCGCCTTCTCCTCTAAAATCCTCTTGATAAAATCAAGCTGATCATAGGTATTGATAAGAGCGAAGCTCGGGGGAAGATTCGCCTGCTCAGCAAACCGCCGTAAATTCTGCAGGCAAAAGCGATGGAACGTGCTCACCCACAATTTGCGTGATCGGGGTCCACCGACCATGTGCTGGATGCGCGCCAGCATCTCCCGAGCTGCTTTGTTGGTAAAGGTCATCGCGACAATTTTTTCGGCGGGAACCCCTTGGGCCATCATATGCGCGATTCGCGCGGTAATTACACGGGTCTTGCCAGTCCCTGCACCGGCAAGAATCATCAAAGGACCCTTATAGTGCGAGACGGCCTGCTGTTGCTCTTTGTTTAGAGGAACCGCTGATGGAGGCGCTGAGATGTTATGTTGCTGATACTGCATTGTTCCTGTAGTAAATATTTTTTAAATGGATGCTGAGACTTCATCCACGAGTTTGTAGGATTTCATAGAAGCTGCAAGACGTCTGGAGAGAACTTACTCGAAATTAAGACAAATATAAACATAAGAGGTTTTCATGCACAGTTCTATTTTCGAAAGCTTTACCGCCACAGCTTATGCTGCTGAGGCCGCGGAAGGCAGCGCTGCTCAGCCTTCCATGATTGAAACATTGATCCCCTTCGCCTTCATCTTTGTGCTCATGTACTTTCTCATGATCAGACCTCAGGTGAAAAAAGCCAAGGAACATGCTACACTGCTAAAAAATCTTAAAGTTGGTGATGAAGTGATCACCACAGGGGGCATACTCGGAAGAGTTCGCGCAATCAACAATGGGGTGATCAGCCTCGACCTGGGGTCTACTCACATCCGCGTTGCGCGAGAACATATCCAGCAGCTTTCACAGCCGCTCCCAGCACCAAGCATCGCAACGACTGAGAAGAGCTAATATCATCAGCCCCCGCAAGGAAGATGTCATCAGCCCCCGCAAGGAAGGGTATGGGAAAACTGCGCAGCTGGTTTCCCATGAAGACAGAGCTTGCAAGGAAGGGTATGGGAAAACTGCGCAGCTGGTTTCCCATGAAGAAAACTCCCAACCGTAAGGAACAGAGCCCATATATGAAAAAATTTGTATTCAGCTTTTTTTATCTTTCTCTCTGTTCCATGGCTGCAGCCTCTGCTCTCAACTCCACGAAGGGGAGAATCCCCGATGAGTATGAGAGCGATGGGGGAGTCGTCCTAGGATCTGGGATGGGTGGGGTCGCAGCAGCTAACGACCAGGGTTCGGTGCGTGCTAATCCTGCTATGATGGTTTTTGATAAAGTTTACAAAATATCTGCAGGGTATCACTGGCCCAGTGTAGGAAGAGAGTATTATCAAGCTGGGGTCATCGACTCAAAAACATCATCGATAGCTGCGGGGCTGACTTACACTTCAGCTCTCGATGAGTTTAAAAAACCAGGTGTTTCTGAAACAGCAGAGCAGCGTTTTCAAAATTACTACGATTCGCCCCTTAAAAAAAGAGTTTCTCTCGCCTTAGCGCAGCCTGTAAATAATTTTGCTCTCGGGGTAGGTGGACAATTTATTGAGACGATTGAAAATGAAGAACGACTCCGGGGCACGACATTAGGCCTCGGCATAGCAGGACTCCTGAACCCCGCCCTACGTTTTAGTCTGTCTGGTGAAAATTTAGGGAATAAGAAAATAAAGGAATATGCTCCGCAGACCTATCGAGCCTCTCTCGCCTACCTGATCAAAAGGGCAGACCTGAGCATACATCTTGATTACAAGCAAAGAGAACGAGTAAACCAGGAAAAAATTCCTTTTTCCAAGGTAGACTCCGAACCTGAAGTCGATCCAAACGCCTCTCTTACTGCCCCAGAACGTATGCTCCTCGGCTCCTTCCACATCCGTCTGCAAGATCTGCTTCGCGTCGTCGGATCCTATGGGCATGAGTTTGGCGGCCAAAAGAGAAGCAGCCTGGTTGGGGGGCTTGTGATCGACAACAACTTATTTTCACTATCTTTTTTAGCGGGACAACCGTATACTGAAGAGCCGGCACTCATTCACCAGGCTGTTAACTTTTCTATGCAGGTCTCCCTATAAAGATCCAATAAGGATTAATCACATGAGTAATACGTCGCTAGTCTGGAAGAAGCTTCTTATGGCTCTCAGCGGAATCGCTCTCGTCGGCTTTCTCGTCCTCCATCTTTCGGGAAACCTCCTGATCTATCTCGGACCAAAAGCCATCAACGCTTATGCCGAGCGTCTTGAGGGGCTCGGCCCTATACTCTGGGTGATGCGAATAGGCCTAATTGCTATAGCTGTTCTCCATATTTATACAGCCATCTGTCTCACAAGAAGAAACAGACAAGCCCGCCCAAGAGCCTATGCTATGCAAAAACAAATCCAATCGAACATGGCATCGAGGACTATGGCACTTAGTGGACTTGTAGTACTGAGTTTTGTTTGTTACCACCTTGCACACCTTACATTCCGTTGGACCCACGCCCAAGCATTCGCTGGCCTTGATGAAGACGATGTCTACTCAATGCTTATCCTAAGTTTTTCCTCACCATGGGTCTCTAGCTTCTATTGTGTCTCGATTGTCCTTCTTATGACCCATCTCTCTCACGGCATCTCGAGTTTTTTCCAAACTCTGGGCCTTAATCATTCCAAGTCCTATCCCATTATACGCAAAGCTGGTCCCACGCTCAGTCTCGGCTTGGCCCTAGGATTCTTGTCGATCCCGGTCAGCATATTTTTTGGACTGATAAAATAAGAAACTGCAGTGATCAAGACGGGCAGGGGGGATATTCCTAGAGACCAAAGCAAGGAATCTAAAAGAGGGAGAGCACTTCTTTAGAAGACCTGATGGAAAACGCCTCTTTAGAAAAGAAAACGAAAAGGAGACCATATGAAGTTTGATGCAGGCGTCCCTGAGGGAGCACTCGATAAAAAGTGGACCCAGCACAAAATGTCTATGAAGCTTGTTTCACCTGCCAACAAGAGGAAATACAAAATCCTCGTCGTCGGAACTGGACTAGCAGGTGCCTCTGCTGCAGCGACACTGGCTGAACAAGGCTACCAAGTAGAAACATTCTGTTTTCAAGATAGCTCTCGGCGGGCCCATAGCATTGCCGCCCAGGGTGGTATCAATGCAGCTAAAAACTATCAGGGTGACGGCGACAGTGTCCAAAGGCTTTTTTACGACACCATCAAGGGTGGCGACTTCCGTTCGCGTGAAGCGAATGTCTACCGCCTTGCGGAAGTTTCCACTGCGATCATCGATCAAGCAACCGCTCAAGGGGTTCCTTTTGCCAGAGAGTACGGCGGACTGCTCAGCAATCGCTCTTTTGGGGGGGCGCAAGTCTCAAGAACTTTCTATGCTCGAGGGCAGACAGGGCAGCAGCTACTCCTAGGAGCTTACTCAGCCTTGTCACGACAAGCAGGTCTTGGCGCTGTCAAAATGCACACGAGAACAGAACTTCTCGATATTGTCGTCATTGAAAATCAGGCTAGAGGGATCATCACTCGAAACCTCGAAACGGGTCAGATCCAGCGCCACTATGGGGATGCTGTCGTGCTCGCTACAGGCGGCTATGGACCGGTGTTCTTCCTCTCTACAAATGCTGTGGGCTGTAATGTAACAGCCACTTTTCGAGCCTATAAACAAGGAGCTGGTTTTGCGAACCCTTGCTTTACTCAGATTCACCCAACCTGCATACCGGTGACGGGTGAGCATCAGTCGAAGCTTACGCTCATGTCAGAGTCCCTCCGCAATGATGGGAGGGTTTGGATACCGAAGCAGAAGGGAGACCACCGGCTCCCCAAAGATATCCCTGAGGCAGAAAGAGACTACTACCTAGAAAGAAAGTATCCGAGCTTCGGCAACCTTGCACCGAGAGATATTTCTTCTCGCAGTGCAAAAGAAGTCTGTGATGAGGGCCGAGGGGTCGGAGAATCCGGCCTAGGTGTCTACCTTGATTTTTCGACGGCCATCGATCGACTAGGAAAAGGGAAAATCGAAGAGAGATACGGCAATCTCTTCCAGATGTATGAGAAAATAACAGATGAGGACCCCTATTCTATCCCTATGCGCATCTACCCAGCTGTGCATTACACCATGGGTGGACTATGGGTGGACTATAATCTGCAAAGCCAAATTCCAGGTCTTTTCGTGATTGGAGAAGCTAACTTTTCTGACCATGGAGCCAATCGACTCGGAGCCAGTGCTTTGATGCAGGGTCTAGCCGATGGCTACTTCATCCTTCCCTCTACGCTTTCTCATTACATTGCTTCGAGCAAACGAGAACCTGTGAACAGTCAGCATCCTGCTTTTGGAGAAGCACAAAAACGGGTTGAGCAGAGGATATCCTCACTTCTAGCTATACAGGGAACGAAGAGTCCTAGCCATTTCCACCGAGAACTCGGTAAAATCATGTGGCAGTACTGCGGCATGGCTAGGGATAAGGCTGGGCTTACACGTGCTTTGCAAGAGATCCCCAAACTCCGTCAAGAGTTTTGGAAAAACTTGAAGGTCACCGGTGAAGCAGGCTCTTTCAACCAGCAGCTTGAAAAGGCAGGGCGAGTCGCTGACTTCCTCGAGTTTGCAGAGCTCATGTGCCATGATGCGTTGGCCAGAGAAGAGTCTTGTGGTGGGCATTTCCGAACTGAATATCAGACAGGGGATGGAGAAGCTCTGCGCAGAGATGAGCAATTTGCTCATGCAGCTATCTGGGAGTACAAGGGCGAACATGAGGCTCCTGTCCGGCATCAGGAGGAGCTGATTTTTGAAAATGTAAAACTCGCAACGAGGAGTTATAAGTGAAGCTCACCTTACATATCTGGAGGCAGAAAGATAGAAACAGCCAAGGTTGCATAAAAGATTACGTCGTCGACGACGTGAGTGCTTCCATGTCTTTTCTAGAGATGCTGGATGAGCTGAATGAAAAATTGATCCGGGAAAAAGAGGATCCCGTTTCTTTTGATCATGACTGCCGGGAAGGCATCTGTGGCGCCTGCTCTCTTGTAATCAATGGCGTGCCTCATGGTCCTACTCGGGGGACCACCACCTGTCAGCTCCACATGCGTAGCTTCAAAGACGGCGATGAGATTTGGATTGAGCCATGGAACGCCAAGGCCTTCCCCGTCATCAAAGATCTGGCAACCGATAGAAGTTCTTTTGATCGCATCATACAAGCAGGAGGCTTCGTCTCCATCAATACAGGCGGTGTCCCCGACGCCAACTGCATCCCTATCCCTAAACCAGTAGCGGATAAGGCCATGGATGCTGCGGCTTGTATAGGCTGTGGAGCCTGTGTAGCAGCATGCAAGAATGCCTCGGCCATGCTCTTTGTTTCTGCAAAAGTTTCGCAGCTCTCTTTACTGCCTCAAGGACAAGTCGAGAGAAATCAACGAGTACTTTCGATGATTGGGCAAATGGGACAAGAAGGTTTTGGTGGCTGTTCTAACACCCTCGAATGTGAAGCCGTCTGTCCGAAAGAAATCAGTGTCGAGCATATTGCTAGACTGAATCGTGAGTATATTCGGGCTGCGCTCTAACCTATCTAAGTATTATGATTTCGTCATTGCGAGGAGCCGGAGGCGACGAAGCAATCTGGTCTTTATGCGGAGATTGCTTCGCTACGCTCGCAATGACAGCAGTTTGGATCCTTTTTGTACAAAATTTACCCTTGTTTTATAGCAGGGGCCATATATGACGAGCTCCTGCGATGAATACTTAGACACGTTAGCTCGCAATGACGAGCTTCTGCGATTGCGTCATTGCGAGGAGCCGGAGGCGACGAAGCAATCTGGTCTTTATGCGGAGATCGCTCGCAATGGCAAGCTTCTGCAATGACGAGGTCTGCCATAAATATTTAGACAGCTTGCTCTAGGCGCTCCCTCTGGGAGCCAGGAATGAATCTCTAATGAAGACATTTCTTTTCTGCCTGATCTTCTTCGTAGAAAACTGCTTTGCCCAAGATTTTCTCCTCGATCCGGAGAAAGTCCCTGTGCTAAAAGAGGCCCTAGAGCAAGTCCACAGTCTAGATGAACTTCACGTCCTAGAGCACGACGTACAACGCCAAACGAAGTGCCCCCTCTCCTCTGAAGATTATGCCGACATCGTCAGTAAACTCACTCAGATTTCAGACGTTCTTGGCGCAGGACACTGTAAAAACTTCGACAAAAAACCCTTCCAAGATTTTTCTTCTCTACTGACACAGGTCAGTAAGACAAATCTTATCAACCAATCCATCTTCAGAAGTCTTTATACTCAGACTGATCAAGAAAAAAAATTCATCACAGATCCTCTGGTCATAGCACAGGCCCAGAATCTGCTCCTGGAACTTAACGAGGCTTCCAAGAAAGAACCTTGTGTCAACGAGCTCAAAGAGAAAAGCCTGCTTTCTACGGCAGCAGATCTCTCCATTAGCATTGCCAGAATCGCTATGGTGATCCCTACTACCACGGGACTTATCATAGGATCTGCAGGGGTCGCTGTCAGTTCTGTCATCCAACTGATTAAGTCTCTCCTGAGCTCCTCCTTCACCTGGGACCAGGAAAAAGACCGCAGCCAATTTATAGCCCTGAACTGTTCTTTTTATAAAATTCGATACGAACTTTCAGATCGGAGTTTTTTTAAAATTCCGAGTCACGATCCTGATGAAAAAATAAAAAAAATCGAAGATCTTCTCGAACGACTAGCCAGAAAAAAAAATGATTTTTCTATACAAAAAAAAGAACTTGCTCGTTACATCCAAAGTACAAAAGAAAATTTCTTCAAAGAAAAGCTAGGAGAACCCTTTTTACAGTTTCAAACGGCAGCTAAATCACTACTTAGCGAACTCGAAACCATCCCACAGGGGGCTGATCACCACCTGAAGTTTATTTTATTTTTTTTAAAATACCGAACTGCTTTACTCAACTATGAGACACTGACAGAAGATCATTTTTCCTACTCCATCCATCTTAAGAAAATCATGACGGAACTCCGAGCTGAGCGACTAGAGGAACTCTCCAAACTTTCTACCCACACTTTGGAAAAGCAGTACCTGAACCCGCTAAAGATTTATCTTCAAAATTCACTTGATCTTTTAAACAAAACGTCAAATGAAGCCAGCTCTGCTTTTCTTGCACTCCGGCATGAGGATAAAACTTCTAATGAAGGTATCATCAAAAAGATAGACCTCTATTTCCTTAAAATAGAACAAGAGAGCTCACTGATGATAGAACTAGGACAAAAACAAGTCCAAATTCTGAAAAGACATAGTGAGAGCAGCTCCGATCGAGACGGTTCACATAACAGCTACTCGACACTCGATGAAATTCACCGGATCAAAGCTCTTGTAACGGGAAAAATGGGATTTTCTTTTCTGGAGCATCTCTCTAAAGATGCAAGAGTCAAAACTAATCTTTTCTATGATGGCTTTAAGAGATGGAAACGGCAATATGACCTTCGCAGGCCAAGCCCTCTCTCTTGGGCTTGCCGAGATGCAAGACGATTGTCACTTCTCTGGGATCAGGCTCATGCTGGCACTGAAGTCATCGGGGATTTTTTAGAAACGAATAAAGGTATCTTAAGCACGAATGTACCACGGGATCGCTTGTTCCTGCAGTACATACCCATCGGTCTTTCCGTCGAGTTCAAACTCTTCTGCTACCTACGTTCCCTAGAACTTGCCAAGCAATTTGTAGAAGAGGGAACCCTGCTAAAGCAAGACTCTAGCTGTGATGAAATTTCTGTTGAAAAAACACCAGGTTCTCTCTATCTGAAAATCAAAGCCAGCACGGGAGCCCGAAGAGAACTCGACTGGTTCTTAGAGGAAAATGATTGCCAAGTATTTCTCTAATAGGAACCAACTCAGAATCGGCTGCTCGTTTATCGATAGAGAAGTATCCCTGTGATGACCATGCACGTTCCAAAACAAGCAACAATATTCGAAAGGACAAGGGGCCGATCCTTGATAGAGACACCGTAAGCCACCCAACTTACCGAAGCAAAAGTGCTAATGAGAACACCTCCCAAAGAAAGATCGTTCGCACTTTCGGTTTTAAAGGTCTTATACGCTTGTAAAAAAAACGCCATTTGCCCGAAGATACCGACACCCGTCATATAGTATCTAAAGAATATTTTTCTTTGCATCGAGCACCTCTTCACTATACTTGTTTTTTAATCTATGTTATCTCCAACAAAATCCTTCTCTTCAAAACATACTCTCATCACACAGGGAAGCGAGAGAGATCTTATTACTTTAGAAACTTTTTAAACATCAGGCAAATAAAAGCAGATGAATCAGTTGTTTAAGTATATTTTGTATTTACTTGCCGGTCTGAGTTTATGCCCATACTCTGGCTTTGCTCGATTTTCTCATAATAATAACAGGGCTCCTGGAGAGGACGGAACAGGTCTCGTTTATATCTATGCAACGGGACCAGAACTCTATGACCCATCCCGATCACGGACTCTCTATCGACAGTTTGGTCGATATAAATTCACATACAGCTCTTGGCCCAAAGAATACGAATCGTCTTATGCTAAGGGTGTCATCAGGCAACTGATCAACAAAATCGGTATCGATCACCCGGGAGCTGTCTCCTATCACCTCACCGACTTCAGACCAGAGTCTCTCCAGAGACTTTACGATCAACTAAGAAAGAGTCCGGAAGAAATCTTACAGCTTGTGCTTATCATCACAGCCCACGGAGGATTTCATGACGGCATTTTTGATATAAGGACTTATGGGAGATCCCTTACGAGTGCAGAGCTGGGTGAAATCATTGGGAGCACTCCCACGGAGACGGTTCTTTTCACCTGCCACAGTGGTGCCGTGCAGCTCAAAGACTTCCCTGGACCTGTTTTTGGAAGTTCCTACCAGCATACAAGCATGGATGCCGAACATTTCTATGAATGGGTTGAAATGATCCAAGAGGCAAAAAAGACCAAGTTCCCGGTCAACGCTAAAGAGTTTTATGAATCTTGGCTTAAAAGCATGATTCAAGCTGAATTTTATGAGAAAAGCCAATCTGTGTGGTATCGAGTGGCTAACTGGCTACAACAAACAACATGGCAACAAGAGGCTGAGTTCATTTACAAGCAAGCTCTTCTTGAAAACAGAGTCTGGGTAAGAGATCGTCCATTCTGGTACTCCACTAATCCTAATTCTGCTATTCCGACATCTGAGCCGTGAGGCTATCTGAACTGGGCAAACATGATGAGAAAGGCTTGGCCTAGCTGCTCTAAGCCTAACTTTTTAGATACTCTTTCACATATAATATCTCTAAGAGACTGTACGTATTCAGTTTGCATGATCGAGCTTGAAGCAAAACGTTTTTTCCTCTATAGCACAAACATCTACATTGCAGCTGGATTACCCCCTATATTTTTAAAGAGGACAAATTAAATCGATGTTTGCACGCGCTATCTTCACTATGCTTTTTTTGATTTCCAGCCTAGGAGTCGAAGCATTTGCCATGACATCCTCTGACCCGGAGGACCAGGATGAAGTCTCTGCAGCTGGGGGTGAAGACCACCCGCCTGCTCCAGACGACGAAATGCCAAGTGCAGTTCCAGAGCAAAAAACCCCAGCTGCCACAACCTACCCACCAGAAGGTGCACCAGGGGAAAAGATGGGAGAAGTAGATGAGGAAAGAGCTGGAACACCTCCCCCTGCCCCCTTAGTTCTAACAGGAACCCCAGTACTTAAACAGAGAGATTGGGAAGCTGCTCCCCCTCCCCCTCCCCCCCCTGTAAAAAGGCTCCGCCGCCGAGAAGAGGGAGTGGAGGAAGCGAAGCGGTCTCGACGTCATCTAGGACTAGGTGCCCCTCTTCTGCCTCCTGCTATAGCTGGCAGAATTCGTCCTTCAGATCTAGCTCCATCCCCCTTCCCAGATTCCGACGCGCCTGAAGGCGACCAGCCAGCGCTAGCTCCAGTTCCCGCACAAAGTCCTATGCAGCCGCAATACATGAGACTGTGCTACCTGAAGGAGATTACCTTTTTGGGGAGTGGACATTTTGGAGATGTCCGCTTGGGCTTACTCGATGGAGTGCCTACGGTAGTTAAGACCTTTAGACAAACGTCGGAGGGCCATCCGCCAAATTTCAGAACTGTAAAGAGCGAGTTTACAAGACAAAGAACAGCTTCCGCTGCTGGAGCTGCTCCCGCTCCTCTTTATGGCGGACCATTTTATCTACTTGGGTCTGATGAGAGATACCGTCCAGATACCAAGACTCTAAAACAATACATAGATGAGGACCTAAAGAAACACCCTGAAACCCATCAAAATATCATCCGCGATCTTACGCAACTAGCACTTGCAGGGAAGGGCTTTTCCCATGCAAACATTGATCCGCGGCATATCCTTGTCCGCCTTGGTGAGTCAGGAGAAGTCTATAGTGATCTCGATGCTCAACTTGCCTTTGCTATGGTTCCTATAGAGGGAGCGAGAAGTTTGTCAGCTTTTGCTAAAGAAACACATCCAGACAGAGAAAATTTGCTTAAATCTCTTGCAGACAGAGCTCTACTAACTCTGATGCAACTCCACAGATATGGAGTACATCACAACGATATAGCTCCTGGTAATATCCTAGTGGTTGGCAATAATAAGGATAATATCGACACGAAGCTTGTCGATTTCGGGGTGTCTGATGATGATGCGGGGAATCCTCAATATCACGCAAGAGAGAGTTTTGGTCTCAAAAATCTTGCTATTAGAGACATGATATCTCTTGCGACTGTTCTACTGGAACTAGTCGGCCTATATGATTCGCGACAGCACAAAAATTCTAAACTACCCCTCAGCGAGATCATCCAACGCATTGAACAATCTCCTTACTCTCAACCTTTTAAGCTACAAGTGATCGCTCTTCTTGATCAAGAAGACTCCAAACCCATCTCCCCCTTAGCCCAATTCGAAGCAGCACACCCTGAGCTTTATAGTCCTCCTGGAAATGGCACGTGTTTTTGGGGTGCACTCTCCTACGCTTTAAACGCAATAGGTGTTGTGCACAGTCCTTTAGTTCTGCAGCAAATGGCCCTCGTCTACATGCAAAACCATTTCGATGAATTTGTAAATTTCTTCCCAGGTAGCACAGAGGAGGAGCAGCTGTATTGGCTCAAGCAGTATATGCTAGCCCACAGCAATCCGGGAACATGGGCAACTGCTCCCATCATTCTTGCTGCGACGAGCGTGCTCCATCTTGACCTCACTATGCACCACCATACTCCCAATGGCGAGCTTGCCACTTATCACTTCGTACCTAACGAAGAGGACGTACATCTAGCCCACCTCCTGCCAATCACTCTGCACAATGCCTTCGATCACTTTCTAGCAGAAGCCATTCCAGGACTTGCTTCATATTCCGGGCCTACTCTCTCTGCCTCTGCTACTGGGCCTACTGCGCCACTGGCTGCTACACCATTTGCTTCGAGCTTATTCAGAGATCGATCTTTATCTCCAGCTTTCTATCAAAGGTAACCCTGTATTGAGGCACTTCAAGTGTAAGGATTATGATTTACAAACCTGTGTCTGATCCTGTCTTTTTATAAAAAAAGTTATAAACAGCATGGGTCAACACATTTAAGGGAGAGAACGAAGCAGACTGTTTTGAATTCCTTAGATTGGCTCCCTGCCCCAACCCCACGTTGCAAACCTACAGCCATCTTTTCACCTTTTGCTTGTACTGCAGATACGATTCGCCAAACTTTTCTGCTAGAAAGACCTCTTCAAGTTCAATCTGAGTCTTTTGGATACAAAAAACAAATAGAGGGATAACCAAAAAAGGGGAGAGTGCATTCAGAAAAAAAGCAAATGAAACTAGCAAAATTAAAAAACCAAGATACATAGGGTTGCGTGTATACCTATACAAACCACTGACGACCAAGCTCTGTGTTTCATGCAAGCTCATAGGGTTAACGGTCGTTCCTTTTTTTAAAAAAGAAAAAATAGATGAAGAAATAAGCACAGAAGCTATGAACCATAAAACGAATGAGACTATCACCAGATAGGAATTTAAATTCTCAATAACAGGAACTCGTCTTGCCAAGACATACATGAAACCAGCAGCTAGGAGTGTCTGTAGTACGGGAGGCAAACGATAATGCATAATCCGGATATCTCCAAATATTTGTCCCTGTGAACCTTATTTCCATACGTAGGAAAGAAAGAAGGGGACAAAATTTCAATAGAAAAAGAAGATTAGAAAATCTCATCTAATTCTCATGTAAACTGTCCGATAATGAAACATGTTTAGTTTTTTTACGAAATCGAAAATTAACCCTTCAAACAACAACCGGACTAGAGACTTGTTAAGAATAAGTATTCTTCTCTGCTCTTTCTTTGTTGTCTTTCGCTCAGTGCTTTGTCTAGCTCCTACTTCGACGAGTTCATCCGAACAGAATCATGAGCAGACCTTCACCCATATGTTTTTGCATGGACACAATCTTGCTCTAAACTCTGTTACAGGCGAGCTCACCGTTCCGAATCATCACACCGATCCAAGTGAACACTCCGACCATCCTAACTCTACTGAACAAAACTCTGAGCACGGTTTCTGTCTCCATCATAATTGCCAATCCCACTCAGCAAGTCAACTTGCCAATTCCCCTTATATGCCTCCACCAAAAGTGCTTCAACATGACCCTATTACCCCAGATCGATCTTTTCCCAAAGGACAGAGTTCCTCTACTTTTAGACCTCCTTGCGCATAGACTCCCTTATTTCATCCTAAATTTTTGAATAAAACTTTAAAGCTTATATGAGCTTGTCTGATCAGGTCTTATAAGCTTTGATCCAGGGAGTCCTTATGTCTGCACTCACAACTATCCGCTCTCAGCTTGCTGAGAGCCTTAGTGAAGCCGTTGGCCTTGTTCCTATCGTTCGCATAAATCGACTTGCTCCTATCTGCAGAGAACAAGACCTTTACCTTAAACTTGAGTCTTGCAACCCAGGGGGTAGCATCAAAGAAAAGAATGCTGTCTACCTCATTCAAAATGCTGAAAAGCATGGCCTACTCAAGCAAGGGGGGACCATAGTCGAATCCAGTTCAGGGAACTTCGGCATTGGGCTTGCGATGATAGGAGCCGCCAAAGGATATCGAGTTCTGATCGTCGTCGATGCAAAGACCAGTCCTCCTATGAGAAGGATGTTGAAGGCTTATGGGGCTGAACTCGTCGATGTTCCCCTAAGTGAGGCCGATGCCAACGGATCGATGCAAGTAGCGAGAATGAAAAAAGCTGCGGCCCTTGCTGAAGAGATCCCAGGTGCGTGGTACCCCTGCCAGCATAGAAATCCTCTGAACCCACACGCACACACAGAATATACAGCCAAAGAAATTGATACCGCCTTTGGGGGAGACCTGGACGCTATCGTGATTGGGATCAGTACAGCAGGACAGCTTGCAGGCATCAGCTATTACTTCCAAAAAAAACACCCCCACACCAAGTTGATCGGAGTCGATGTAGCGGGATCCTCCATTCTCGGAACTCCGGTGCACCCCTATAAAATGACAGGACTTGGACTGTCTTTTATTCCCCCTAATTTCAAGCCCGATGTTTTGGAAGAGGCTTACTCCGTCCCAGATGAACTGGCCTTTTCCGTATGCCAGGCTCTTGCGAAAGAAGAAGGCCTACTCCTCGGTGCCTCAACAGGGGCTATCGTCGCTGCAGGCCTGCACTACAGTCTAAATCAACGGGGGCGACATCGTATCTTGATGATCAATCCAGACAGAGGTGACCGTTACCTTGAAACGGTCTACAACGAAGATTGGCTTAAAAATCAGAATATTAAAATAAGAACCGGGGCAGAGCTTCTCCAAGGCATCGCAGATCTCAAACCTGTATCCACCACTTTGAAGGAACAGAAGGCATCATGACTGACAAAACTCTCAAAGCACTATGGCGCCAATTTCTACCACTCTCTCTGAGCGATGTGACGATGGCTTGCAGCGATCCGCTCGTTACGGGAACATTGACACACCTCCCCGACGCAAGAGTGAACATCGGCGCTCTCGGTATCGCGAAAGCGATCACTGTGCTCTTCGAGAGCCCCATCATCATGATCCTTCACACTTCCAACACTCTGGCTCATTCGAGACAGTCAAGAAAGGCCCTCCTTCGATTTACGATCCTCGCTGGCTTGCTGCTCACAGCACTGCTTACCCTCCTCATCATTCCATCTGTTTTTGACATTGTCAGCCAATACGTATTCCACATCGATACTGAACTGACGGGTAGATCCCGATTGATTATAAGCATCATGCTGCTATGGCCCGCTTCTATAGCCTGTAGACGTTATGTCCAAGGACTTCTGATTCGCTCGGGACACTCCAAAGCAGTTGCTCATGCAGGCATAGGACGACTCGTCGCAGTAGGTCTCGTACTCTGGATTGGATTTTGGCTTTCTAAACATCAAACCCTCTTTGGTTTCAACTGGCCTCGTATACTAGGGATCCAAAGCCTTGACAGTTTTGGATCTGCACTCGGTGGTCTCGCTATGATCTCTGGCATCTTTGTTGAGACTCTCCTCATCATTCGTTATGCTTCGCTCTACTTTCGACAAAAACCACTGAGTCAGCATGACGAAAAAGGCCTACCCGTCAATTTGAGGGAAGTGTGGAATTTTTACTGGCCACTGGCTAATTCCATGCTCGTGATCTGGGGAGGGCGCGTCGTTCTCCTCGCTGTGATTGCCCGCTCTATCGATGCCGATCTGGCTCTGGCCGCTTGGCCTGCAGCCTGGGGACTTGTTCTCGTGATCGCCAATGCCACGAGGATGGTTCAACAGATTGTCATCCGTAACCACAGCTTCGTCCCTAAAAAGTTACTGCTTCACTTTTCTTTCAGTGTAGGACTTTCCTGCTCTTTGCTTCTCCTGAGTCTATCTGTGACGAACGTAGGGGCAGAGATCGTTGCGGCTTTCATCGGTAGCGATGCGCAACTCCTAGCTGCTGTCAGTCCCGTACTTCTTCTCTTCTCCCCCTATCCACTTGCTGTTGCCTTACAAAATGGGATTCAGGGCTTCCTCATTGTCCAAGGTCAGACCAAGAGAATCAGTGTTGCAACTTTTATAGGGACTTCTGTTCTCATCTTTTTTTCGTCGATAGCAGTTCAGTCAGGACTACCAGGAGCTCGGGCAGCTGCTATCGCTATGTCTTTTTCCTTATTGGCTGAGCTCCTTTTTCTAACCCTAGGGCTGACTCAAATTCTTCCCTGGAAGAAGCGATCAGCACCCCTAGGTGACGTTTATTAACTCATCTCGTGAGGTCATGATATGATGACAAAAACATACAAGATCCCTTATGCCATCCAAACACAGAACAAGCAGTCTGCCATATCCTACTCTCCAGGAACCTGCGGAGAACTCATGCAGGGTTATCTCAACGGTCAGGATTTCTTAATCAACAGCCCCATCCCCTTTTTCTCTCGCGTCAGTATCCTTCTGAGAGCCTCAGGCCCTGTAAAAGTTCTTTCTGCAGGGTGCTTTCATAAGGTTCGCTCCGTCGTAAAAGCAACTCTCATCGCTCTTGGTTATGGTCACTTAGGAGCTGAAGTCGAAATCGAATCAAAAATCCCAAGAGGCAAGGGTCTCGCCTCAAGCACCTCTGAATTGACCTCTGCCATCATGGCTACAGCAAAAGCCCTGGACGAGGCGATCTCAGATG
>JAGNWK010000030.1:24269-29796 GCA_017985985.1 Oligoflexales bacterium | reverse complement strand
AGTAGACCCTATGTACATACCCGGTCGAGTTCTTACAGCTTCTAATCCCTCAAGGACTTTAATGTTTTCAGCTGAGTAATTGCTGTCTTCTTTCACGTTCTCAAACCCTCTGATCTAGCTTTTTAAAATGATTCTACCGCTCTTGTAGAGGAACAAGCACATGCTGTGATTTGCAATCCTTTGGTTCAGAAATAGAGTGAATCAAAATCGGAGTTTCTTCATCCTCAAATTGCATTTCAATTTCTTGACCTGAGCAAATTGAAAATATTTCATTTAGATATCTACCGTTCACCGCAATTTTTTGGTCGAAATTGCCTTGAAGGTTCAAATTAACCAGCTCTTTCCCCTCCGTTGTTCCGACATCTTTAGCGCTTAAGGTCAATCCTTCGTTTGAAAAAGAAAGCTGTAAAGACCTCATCTTGTCTGATGCTAATAGAATTCTTTTGGTCACACTTTGCATGACCACCTTATCAACCAACACTTTCTTCTGATGTCCCGATGGGATGACCGTCTTATAATTCGGATATTTAATTACAGAAACAAGAAAAAAAAGATCGTAATTGTTGATTGTTGCTGAAACCATCGACTGATCCGATGAGATAGCAATGAGGATCTCTTGACTCCCTTCTTGACACATTTTATGAAGTTCAAGAAGGGATCTCTTAGAAATACAAATACCCTTCTCTAAAAAATTTTCTGGCATTTCAGAATTGATGTCGCAGTATGACAAACGAAAGCCATCGCTCCCTACAAGTCTCAGCACTCCACTCGAATCTTTATGAAGATAAGCCACTGTCCCATAATTTCTCGGGCACTCTATGTTCACACAAAAAGAAACTTGTTCAATCATGTAGCTGAGTTTTGCAGATGAAATCGAACAGGAACTTGCATGAAGGAATGTTGGTTGTTCTCTCCAAAACGCCTCTTCGATGATGGGTAGTTTCATGATAAACTGATTGGAAGCCCCACCCTTAACAACGAGTACAGACCCTTCTTTGATCAGCGAGATGATTCCAACTGGAAGCTCTCGTGTGATGTCGATAAAAATTCTTGCGGGTACGAATACAACCCCTGACTGATCAACTTGGCACGAAGAGGACGCGTACGCAGCCATAGTCTTATCGACAACGCTTGCAGATAACACAGAACCTTCTGCCTTCAAACCAATCTGAGCATAACCACGGTCTTCGATAGCACCCTGAACTCTGTGAGAAATCGAAACGAGACCATCTCTCGCAATTTTAACGTGCATAGATAGAACCCTTCAACACCAAATTCCTGTTTTTAAAAAATTGAGAAGTGTATGACATAGCGCCAAAATCGGCGCGGTTTTATAATCAAGTTTCCAACGGTCGAGTGTAAACGGAACACCGCTCTTTGGCTAGTGGAGCTTCAAAGGCTATACCGTTTTACGTCAAAAAGAGGGTGCTCTACTATTGTTCTTAAATTATATAAAATATATATAGTAGTAGTAGGGGACCCGTTTTTCTGTGGATAACTACCATAATCTTTTGATAGTAAAGGGATAAGTCTGTGGATAAGTCTGTGGATAAGTCTGTGGATAAAGGTGTGGATAACTTGGCGGTAAATTATTACCCACAGATTATCCACAGACTTATCCACAGGGTCTTACCGATAGAAGAGTAGGCTGAGCTGTTCGAGCTGTCGTTCAATCGACTCCACGTGGTTTTTAAGGTCGGTATCTGTAATTTTCCGCGAGCTGATTCTTTTTACGGCATGGATGACCGTTGTGTGGTCCTTGCCCCCAAACTTTCCTCCTATCTCTGGGAAGGAGGAGTTTGTAAAATTTCTTGCCAAGTACATAGCGATCTGTCTGGCTAGGGCGAGGGTTCTTTGCCTTTTCTGAGACTTCAAATCTGAAATTTTTATTTTGAAGTGTTCAGCAACTGTTTTTTGGATGTGTTCGATGGATAGCCTCTGTTGGGTTCCCTCCGGCTGGGTCATGTTATGCAGGATTTCTCTAGCCAAAGTGATATTTAATTGACGTCCTTGAAGTGCAGCAAACGCGACTAGGCGGTGTAAGGTCCCTTCCAATTCTCGAACGTTACGCTTAATATGGGTTGCTATATACTCAGCAACATCTTCAGCGATATGAATCCCCATTTTTTCTGCTTTAGTGAATAATATAGCAACCCTATGTTCCATATCTGGGGGTTGAATATCTGCGATCAATCCCCATTGGAATCTATTTCGGAGTCGTTCTTCTATGTCCGGGATGTCCTGCGGAAAAAGATCGGAAGTGATGATGATCTGCTTTTTAGCATCGTAAAGTGTGTTGAAAGTGTGAAAAAACTCCTCTTGGGTTGTTGATTTATTGCCAGAGATAAACTGGATATCATCCATCATAAAGACGTCGCAATGCCTGTATTTTTGCCGAAACTCCCACATTTTATTATGTCGAATACAGTAGATCATTTCGTTCATGAACCGTTCGCTGCTAATGTAGGTGACGATTGCATTTGGATTTGAGCTTAGGATGTAGTTCCCTACGGCATGGAGCAGGTGGGTCTTTCCTAGTCCTGTTGAACCATAAAGAAACAAAGGATTGTAGTTGGTTCCTGGGTTTTCAGCTATGTTATGGCAAGTCGCTAGGGCAAATTGATTACTTGGTCCTCGAACGAAGGTGGAGAAGGTATAGTTGGGGTTGAATTTTGAAGTTTTTAAAAGAGTCTGCGGGAGAACGCTTAGTTCTTGTTCGGAAATCTCTATTTTTTCAGCATCATTATTGTGTTCAATTTCAATCTCAGTTCTGACTAGAGCTTCTGGTTTGCCTGGATCTGCCTCCAAGAAGACTTCACAATCTTTAATAAGATCAATTTTTATTGAGAGATGGTCAAAACCAAGTTTTGTTTTACAGCGCTCGAGAACTTCATAATGATTGTTGATAAGTCCATGATAAAAAACCATATCGGGGACTACCAATATCAGCTCATCTTGATTTTCAGAGGCTCTAACTTGGATAGGTTGAATCCAAGTTTGGAAGGCTTGAGATGAAAGCCTATTTCGCATTTCCGTTTTAATGAACTCCCAATCACGTCTGATCTCGGGGTCTACAAACGGGATGGGGGTTGCACTTCTTTTTCCCTCAAATTTTGCGTCGTTTTGAGGCTCAGATTGTTGTGGAAAAAGTGGATTCATAATATTACGCAAGTCTTTTATTGATGAGGAAAAGTAAAATTAAAAATTGAGTAGAGGGCTGCAGTCTAGGAACCATCTCACAAGTCGTCTAGCAAGGCATTGAGGAGCAATCAGCAGTAGTTTACTGCTGGGAAATGAGCAGCACAGCGACGAAAATAAAGCAACTAGACGACTTGTGGAATGGTTCCTAATCTTCAAGTTCTTCAGGCTATCATAGGGAATTTGAGAATGACAAGATGATAGATCTAAGTCGCGGTTTTTAAGGTAAGATCAACATAGTGAAAGTAGATCGGAAGCATGCTAGGTTCGGCAGTGTTGAGGGGATCATTGGACGTAATGGATATAATTGCAAATCGAGTATCGGATGGTGGGTAGTGGATAGAGGAACGGCGGCAGGCATGAAGGTTCTGGCATATTTTCTAACGGCTAACTTTCAGGCTGCTGCTTTTTTATGGCTAACATCCAAGGCGATTAACCATTTTCAAGAAATTTATCCTGAACTGCGTTCTTGGAAATGGCTGGTTTGGACCATCGCCGTCTTGGCAGCCTCGCACCTTTACTTTGTGATTATAAAAGCTTTGCTTCGAGCAGAGAAAAATGGCAGAAGGGAAAGGTAACGGCTTATCTTTGTCTGACGGCTTTATTTTTCCTTTTTGGAACAGGACAAGAGCAATCATATGGGACGGTTTGTTAAAAAAATATTTTTTCTCAGCTCTTTCTTTTTCCTCGCCTTTGTGGGGGCTTTCCTTGTTCCTGCCTACCTTTTCGATCAAGCGAATTTATCTCCTGTGCTTGTTCAATCCTTTCTTTATGGCCTTTTTGTCTTTACACTAGCTTGCTCATTGTTTACAGCGGCTCTAAGCTTATTTTTTGCAAGTTCATTTCAAAAGTCAAAGAAAAGAGCTTTGGTCTGTGTCTTCTTCGTTGTCTTTTTGATGATATTGAAGATTTTTGGATCTGCGCTAGCCATTTTTGTAGGTTATAAACATGCTCTCTACCCGATTCTACCCATGACGTGCGGAGCCGCTATCGGCCTAGGTTTTTTTACGTTGTTAGGGTTGAGCGTGAAGGGGGAGGGGACGGAAAGTTAAGGAGGAGAGCTCATGCTTGATTATTATCATGTTCTGACAAATTATCTTGGATTTGATGAGGCTTACTCGCCGATACTGTCTTCGGTTTTAACCCTGGTAATCACCATCGTTCTGGGGTATCTCTACAAGAAATCTACAGAAAATAAATTACAGTCAGGGGATCTATCTCCTTCAGACCATCTTGGTTTACCAGCTTTTATGGAGACCATTATGAGCTTTTTGCACGGGCTTTCGAAGGAGCAGTGTGGAAAGGATTATGCTTCTTTTTTACCATTTTTGAGTGGCCTTTTTGTCTTTATTCTATTCAACAATTTGACAGGACTTGTCCCGGGGTTTCCCCCTAGCACGGAGAGTTTCAGCGCCAATCTAGTCATAGGGGCTTCTGTTTTCCTCGTTTATAACTATGCTGGAATGAGAGAGCATAAATTGTCTTATGCAAAACAGTTTATGGGACCGTTTCTCATACTAGCTCCGCTGTTTATAGTGCTAGAGCTCATCAGCCATGCTGCTCGACCACTTTCTTTATCATTTCGTCTAACAGCAAATATATTTGGTGATCACCTTCTGTTGGGTGTCTTTAGCGCGATGACGCCGTTGCTTGTACCTTCTTTTTTGCTTTTTTTCGGCTTACTTGTGGCCTGTGTTCAAAGCTTTGTTTTTACTATGCTCTCCGGTATTTATATCCATATGGCTATTTCACATGATCATTGATGAAGGTGAAGGGATTTTTATGAAAAGAGTTCTGTTAAAGGCGGTTGTTTTAGGAATGGGTCTCTTATCAAGTTCAGCCGTTCTTGCTGAGGTAAGTCAGGGAGCGGACGCTTCAAGTTCTGGTCTTGCGAAGATTGGTGCAGCTATAGCCATTGCATTAGGAGCATTAGGAGCTGCTACTGGGCAGGGTAAAGCTGCAAGCGCTGCTCTGGAAGGGATAGCAAGGAACCCATCGTCCCGAGGAGATGTCTTTGTACCCTTGATTTTGTCTTTGGTTTTCATGGAGTTCCAGGCTCTTCTCTGTTTTGTTATCGCTTTAAATCTAGCAGGTTAGAGCAACTTCTCCGAGCAGCTGCTTACAAAATAAGCAGTTGCTCGACGATGTTCCACGTGGAACATTCTCGCCCAAAGAGTTTATAGGGGAACCAGCTGTGCAGTTTCCCGAAACCCCTCCTTGCCAAATTGATGTTCCACGATGTTCCACGTGGAACATTCTCGCGGAAGTCTGCCTGAGATCCCCGTTCCACGATGTTCCACGTGGAACATTCTCGCGGAAGTCTGCCTGA
>JAGNWK010000030.1:0-24169 GCA_017985985.1 Oligoflexales bacterium | reverse complement strand
GTTCCACGATGTTCCACGTGGAACATTCTCGCGGAAGTCTGCCTGAGATCCCCGTTCCACGATGTTCCACGTGGAACATTCTCGCGGAAGTCTGCCTGAAATCCCCGTTCCACGATGTTCCACGTGGAACATTCTCGCCCAAAGAGTTTATAGGGGAACCAGCTGCGCAGTGTCCCAAAACCCCTCCTTGCCAAATTGATGTTCCACGATGTTCCACGTGGAACATTCTCGCCCAAAGAGTTTATAGGGGAACCAGCTGCGCAGTGTCCCAAAACCCCTCCTTGCCAAATTGATGTTCCACGATGTTCCACGTGGAACATGTCCTTTCTTGGATTCTTCATAAGCAATTCCTTTTATTAAAATTTATTTTGATTACTTCTTTATTTCTCTTTTTTTGCAATTATTTGCAAAAATTGTAAAAAAACTAAAAAATTCTCACTAAATTTAAATTAATTTTTACTTTTTTATCTAAAAAGCATGTTTTTGGCTATAAATAGTCAAAATGCACTCAAATTTTAGAAAAACTGACATTCGAAATAGAGGAAAATGTTCCACGTGGAACATTTTCCTCTATGGGCAAATTTTTAGAAAAATTTATAATGAGTTTGAGATGGGATATATTGTCGTAGAATGTTCCACGTGGAACATTTGATTAAAGTTTAATCTGATTAAAAAATAGGCAACTATGTTAGATCTCCGCCAGGTACAGATAGATGAAGTCATTCCGAATCATGACCAGCCGCGAAAATTTTTTGATCAAAAAACGATTGAGGAATTGGCGCAGAGCATAGGCTCCCACGGGATTCTGCAGCCACTTATTGTAGTCTTTGAAGAAAAAATTCAAAAATACAGACTTATTGCTGGAGAAAGAAGACTGAGAGCAGCCAAGCTTGCGGGCCTGTTAGAGGTCCCCGTACTTGTAAAAAGATGTGATCTTGAAGAGGCAACAAAAATAGCATTAATTGAGAATATTCAAAGATCGGACCTTAATGTTATTGAAGAGGCCCATGCTATTCGTAGTTTGATCAAGGAATTTCATGTGACCCAGGAGGATTGTGCAAAAACCCTCGGTAAAGACCGTTCAACGATTACAAACATTTTAAGGATGCTCATATTACCAAAGGAGGTTCAAGAGGATTTGATTTCCGGGCGTCTTAGTCATAGCCATGGAAAAATTCTTGTTGGCTTAGAAAACAGAGATCTTATATTGAAAGCGAGAGATCTCATTGTCAAACGAGAGCTTAGCATTAAAAAAACAGAGGAGCTGTGCAAAAGTTTGAAAGAGCATATAGTGTCAGGTGGTGAAAGCTCAGTAGATTCAATTGATGAAGAAGATGCAAATTTAGCTTATGTTACAGACAGTCTCCGCATCCACTTGAGAACAAAAGTTAGATTGCAAGGATCTTTGCAAAGAGGGAGAATGGAAATCTCATTTTTTTCTGGGGATGAACTTTCGAGAATCCTCGATTTGATGGGGATGCAATTATAAACTGTTTTTTGAGATAAAAATGAAGAAAGGACCGAAGTGTCTGCCTTAAATTTGATTCCGAATCCACAAGTTATGGTTGCTCAGGCTGTCGTGTTTTTTACCAACATGTATGTTGTTAAAAAATGGATTGTTAATCCTTATATGAGACTTCAAACGGAACGAGAAAATAAAACTGTTCAGTTGCAGCTTGAGTCGAATGAAAAAATAGAATTGGCGAGGATTAAGTCTGAAAATTTAGATCTAAAAATCTCAGATTTGATGAAGACCGTGCTTCAAGAAAAAAAAATGAGGCTGGAAAAGTCTTATAATGAGGCCTTGAAGCATTTAGAAGATGCTAAGCGGCAGAGTACCGAGAAAAGTGCTGCACTTATGGCGGAGTTAAGCAAGAATTTTTCGGAGGAAAGAACGAAGGTGGAGGCTCTTTCCACAAGTTTGTTGGCTGAAGTGATGAGGAAGATAAAATTTGAGTGATCAAAATCTTTCTCGGGTGTAAGACAGAGTGGTGGGTCTTATAAATTTTTAAATGTGAGAGCTCGATGAGTCACACTTTTAATTGGATGATGAGTTTCTGGCTTCCTTATTTGAATTTTTCTATCTTTCTAGCTCTGCTTTTTTTCTTTTCCCGCAAGCCCCTCTCTTCTCTCCTTGCAAATGTTCGCCGCTCCTATCAAGACTCTGCAGATAAAGCTCAAAGTTTAAATCGGGATGCCAAAGTAAAAACAGAACAGGTAGACCTGCGCTTGAAAAATTTGGATCAAGAGATGAACTCGTTGAGGGACAAAGTTTTCGCAGAAGCGCAGGAAGAGTCCGAGCGAATCGCTCAAGATGCGGATAAGAAGGCTAGGCACATGCTGCAGATCTCTGTGCGTATGGCTGAGGCTGAGAAATTGAGGAATAAAGTTCTTCTTCAGGAGGAGTTGCTACGCTCCCTAAAGGCGGCCACACTTCTTAAATTGGCAACAGACCTTAATCCAAAAGAGCAGGTATTTTTTCTGGAAAAAGGCCTGGAGGACTTTAGATCTCTATCTCAGGGTGGATCGATCCCTACATAAAGGCAGATGTATGAAAGTTGACATGGTTGCTAGGCGGTATGCTCGTTCCCTCTTTTCTGTGACGGTCAATCTATCAGGTGGGAAAGCGCAGTATTTAGAGATGGCCAAGCAGTGTCAATTCTTGCTAGAGCGTTCTAATGAGCTTTTCTCTATACCAGAGGCAGCACGGTTATTGAAGAGTCCTGTTGCACCAGCTGGATTAAAAAAGAGCTTACTGGACTATGCTTTAGAGGGTACAGGGTGTCCAGATTTTTTTAAGGGTTTTATTTCTGTTCTTTTAGGAGCAGGAAGAGTCTCTCTGCTTCCTGCTATAGCAGAAGCGTATGAAGAGCTGGTTTATGACGATCGGGGAGTTCTCCGAGCTACCGTAAAGACAGCGACTCCTCTTTCGGGGGAACAAAAGGGCTTGTTTGGTTCTGTATTGGAAGAGTTTTTTAAAAAAAAGATTCAACCTTCTTTTGATGTAGACCCATCTTTATTAGGCGGTTTTACAGTGCGTGTTGGGCATAATCTTTTTGATAGAAGTCTGCGGGCTAAGGTCAGTTCAATGTTAGATTTTGAGTCACTATCAGGAGCTTGAAGGGATGGAAAAAATTCGGGTAGAGGAAATCAGTCGCATTATATCTGATCGGATAAAAAATTTCACGAACCCTCTAGAGATGCTTGAGACGGGGACGGTGATGACGGTTGGGGATGGGATTGCACGCATCTATGGTTTAGAAGGAGTGATGGCCGGGGAATTAGTCGAGTTCCCCTCTGGCGTCAGAGGTGTTGTTCTCAACTTAGAGGAAGATAACGTCGGGGTTTGTATACTTGGGGGCAGTGACTCCATACAGGAGGGTGATTCAGCCAAGCGTTTGAAGGAGATCAACTCGGTTCCGGTGGGAAAGGGTCTCCTAGGTCGCGTCGTGGATGCTTTGGGTCAGCCCATAGATGGTTTGGGCCCGATCAAGGATGCTGATCGTGCCGGGGTCGAAGTAAAGGCGCCTGGAATTATGGCAAGGAAGTCAGTTCATGAGCCTTTACAAACAGGGATTAAGTGTATTGATACGATGACCCCCATAGGACGTGGTCAGCGAGAATTGATTATCGGTGATCGACAGACAGGGAAGACGGCTATCGCAGTTGATACGATTTTGAATCAAAAAGGCAAGGGAGTTATCTGCGTCTACGTAGCTATCGGTCAAAAGGCTTCGACAGTGGCTCGTATCGTCAATCGTCTCCAGGAAGCCGGAGCCATGGAATATTCAGTGGTTTTGGCTGCAACAGCGCTGGATCCAGCGACGATGCAGTTTCTCGCGCCCTATTCAGGCTGTCGGATCGCGGAGTATTTTCGCGATCGTGGTGAGCATGTCTGCATTGTGTACGATGATCTTTCGAAACAAGCGGCAGCTTATCGGGAGCTATCTTTGCTCTTGAGAAGGCCACCGGGGCGGGAAGCTTACCCGGGAGACGTCTTTTATCTTCATAGCCGCCTGCTTGAGAGAGCGTGCAAGCTTAGTGACGAGCTTGGTGGAGGCTCGATCACAGCTCTCCCTATTATTGAAACTCAGGCGGGAGATATCTCCGCTTATATTCCTACGAACGTCATCTCGATTACGGATGGTCAGATTTACCTGGAATCCGATCTTTTCTTCTCGGGTGTTCGGCCCGCTATGAATGCCGGGCTGTCTGTTTCGCGTGTGGGTGGAGCAGCTCAGATTCCAGCTATGAAGGCGGTTGGTGGGAAGCTTCGAATAGAATTAGCACAGTACAACGAGCTAAAAGCGTTCTCTCAGTTTGGGTCTGATCTAGATGAGGCGACTCAGAAGACTCTTCGGAGGGGAGCTGTTCTCGTTGAGATTTTGAAGCAGGTTCAGTATGAACCTCTTGATGTAGCTCTGCAGGTTGCCTGTATTTACGCTGTTACCAACGGCTATTTGGATGGGTTTCCGTTGCTAGGAATTCGGGATTGGGAGAAAGGTTTCTACTCGTATCTCCAGAAGAATCATGAAGGCATGCTTACAAAAATTCGTGATAGAGCCAAGCTGAGCGAAGTAGAAGAAGAACTTAAAGAAAGTATAAAAAATTATAGTTCAAAGAAAAGTAAAGAAAAAGTAGCAGAGAGGCTGTTGACCTGATGCCAAGTTTAAAAAACACTAAACGTCGAATTGTTAGTGTGAAAAACACGCAAAAGATTACTCGGGCGATGAAATTAGTTTCGTCTGCTAAATTTGCGAGGGCCAATCAAAATTTGCATAAAGCTAAACCTTATGGGGAAGCCTTTATGGGGTTGCTTCATCATTTTTTGGCTACCTTTAGACAGGAGGATTTGGAGAGCCTCTTGCGAGTATCAAAGGAAAAAAAGTCTCTCTTGGTTTTCTTGACGACGGATCGGGGTCTATGTGGCGGGTTGAATTCCAATCTTGGTCGTCTCTGTTTGAATTTTTTAAAAGAAAAAAAAGCGTCAGATATTTCCGTTGATCTTGTTCTTTGGGGGAAGAAAGCTGCTCAACTCATGAAGAACAGAGGGGAGAGGGTTGTCTCTAAAGAGCTCAAGGCCTTTGAAAGACCAAGTCTGGTTTGGGCTAGAGAACGAGCGAAGGACATCTTCTCTTTGTTTTCTGCTGGGGAGTATGATCGCGTTTATATCATTTTTCCTGCTTTTAAGAATGTGATGGCGCAAATTCCGGTGATAAGGGAGATCTTACCTCTGTGTTCTCTTTCTAAAGATGCAGATAAAGGAAGTCTCTTTTTGAAGTCTCCGGGGAGGACAACTGATGTAGCTCCCCCTCACAGCTTAAGCTTTCTAGAACCAGGAAGAGACGAGCTAGCAAAACAGCTATTGCTGGACGCCTTGACGAGCATCATCTTCCGAATTCTTTTGGAAAGTTCAGCATCCGAGCACGCTGCTCGAATGTCTGCTATGGATAGTGCAACACACAATGCAGATAAGGTCATAAAAAAGTTGACCCTAGAATATAATCGGGGGCGACAGGCTGCGATTACAAAAGAGTTGATTGAGATCACGAGCGGGGCTGAAAGTCTTTGAAAATTTAGGAGAGGAAGATGCTAGAGAGTCTAGGAAGAGTAGTCCAGGTCATGGGGCCTGTGGTGGATGTCCGTTTTCCCGAAGGGAAAGTTCCTCCTATATACAATGCGTTGAAGTTGTCAAATCGCTTCATCAGTAATGTGGAAGGGAATTTGACCTTAGAAGTGGCCATGCATTTAGGGGATTGCGTGGTCCGTTCGATCTCTATGGATAGCACAGATGGACTTTCCAGAGGTGATAAGGTGCACGATACAGGAGCGCAGATTTCTGTTCCTGTAGGTCCAGAAACTTTGGGGCGGATCCTGAATGTGACTGGGGATGTGATTGATGGCTATGCTCCTCTAAAAACTCAGAAACGCTACCCTATACATCGTAAGGCTCCCCTTTTAACGCATCTAAATATTCAACAGGAGATCTTGATCACAGGGATCAAAGTTGTGGACTTGATGGCTCCCTTGTTGAAAGGGGGAAAAATTGGTCTTTTTGGTGGTGCCGGTGTGGGTAAGACAGTTCTGATCCAGGAGCTTATTCACAATGTGGCCACCCATCATGGGGGCTACTCTGTCTTTGCGGGCGTTGGAGAACGAACCCGTGAAGGTAATGACCTGTACTGTGAGATGAAGGAATCAGGAGTTCTCAACAAGACAGCATTGATTTATGGACAGATGAACGAACCACCTGGAGCAAGAGCAAGGGTGGCACTGAGCGCTTTGTCGATAGCTGAGTACTTCAGGGATGAAGAGAATCAGGACGTCTTGCTTTTCATCGACAATATCTTCCGATTTACTCAAGCCGGGGCAGAGGTTTCTGCACTGTTGGGACGGATCCCCTCTGCCGTGGGGTACCAGCCCACCCTAGCGACGGAGATGGGGGAATTGCAGGAGAGGATTACCTCGACGCAAACGGGTTCGATCACCTCGATTCAAGCTATTTATGTCCCTGCAGATGACTATACCGATCCAGCTCCCGCGACGACCTTTGGTCACTTAGATGCGTCGATCGTTCTTGAACGTTCGATCGCCTCGCTCGGTATCTACCCTGCGGTGGACCCTCTGGCGAGTAGTTCTCGAATTCTTGATCCTCATGTGGTGGGGGAAGAACACTATAGGGTTGCTACTGATGTGCAGAGGACCATTCAAAGCTATAAGGACCTGAAGGATATCATCGCTATTCTTGGGATGGATGAATTATCTGAGGATCAAAAGCTGACGGTTTCCCGTGCTCGGAAGATAGAACGATTTTTCAGCCAGCCCTTTTTCGTCGCAGAGCAGTTTACAGGCACTCCAGGGGTCTTTAGCGATCTCAAAGAAACGATTTCAGGATTTAAGGAAATCCTGGAGGGGAAACATGACAGCATTCCTGAACAGGCTTTTTTATATGCTGGGAGCATCGATGAGGTTGTAAAAAGAGCTAAATCTCTGTGAGGCCATTTATGAATTTTTTAGAAGTGTCTTTGTTGACACCTCAGAAGACAGAGGTCCAAGTTCAGGCTCGTCGACTTTTGACCCCTGGAGCATTGGGTTGTTTAGACTTGGGTTATAACCATGCTCCCCTGATCTCATCCTTGGAAGCAGGTGTGGTGCGTATAGAGAAAGCAGATGGAACTCTGCTTGTCTATAGAATAGCAAAGGGATACCTTCAGTTTGTCAACAATACTGCAGTGGTGTTTTCTGAGCAGTTTGAGTTGAGTCGTGCTTGAATTTGTCCCTGAACCTCACAGCGGGAAAATCGCGGCGTATCATCTTTTTTGGGATGCTTACAATTTTTCCTCTCCTCATTCGGGAGTGGTACAGCACTGCTTACAGTTAGCAGGGGAGTTCGGCCTACTTGGCCTGGCTCCTATTTTTCTAACATCGCGTCCAGTTGATTTTTTTAAAGATTCCTCCTTTCCCCTCGTCTCTTTAAATCCCTCCATACATCCAGTCTTTTCTCGCGTGAAGTTCATTTCGGCCTCACTAGCTTATCAGGCCTGCGTTGCTCAAATAGAAAAACAGGGAAAGGGAGGGGCTGTTTTTTTTCATGGATTTTCTAACATAAACCTTCCTCTTTTTGGCACAAAGAGGAAAATAGACAGATTTATCGTCACGGTTCACGATATTATTCCGTTGCTCGCTCCTCAGGAGGTGTCGAGGTCGTATGCCTGGCAGTTTAGATTTTCTTTACCGATGGTCTTGAAGAAGGCTGATAAGATTGTCTGTGTCTCTGATTGGACGAGAAGCACTTTACAAGAGCGATTTCCCTCCTTTGTCGATAAGATGATCGTGATCCCCAATGGTTATCATCCCAGTGAGCGTTCTCGACTCCGTTTGAACTTACTGAACGAGGAAGATCGCTCTTTAGGTGCTAAGCACTGTGAGTTGCTCTCAGTCTCTCGTTGGGAGAAATACAAGCGTTTTGATGATTTGTTGATGATACTCAAGAAAAATCAGGATCTTTACTTACAGATGGTTACAGACTATTCAGGTTTGCTTTATTTGCAGGAGAAGGGCAGAGTTTTTATTGAAGAAAAGCGTCTTAAGATAGCGACGAATATTTCACGCCAGGAACTTCTTTTGTTTTATAAGAGGGCAGATATATATCTTCACACCAGCCTGTTAGAAGGTTTCTGCCTGCCAGCAGCAGAGGCTTTGATGGCAGATAGGCCGGTTGTTTATAGAAGGGGGAGTGCCTTGGATGACTTTGTTGGATCCTGCGGCATAGGAGTTCCAGAGGAGGCGACGACAGAGGACTGGTTATTAGCCATAGAGCAGGCTCGGCTCTTGGCGAAGGAGGCCTCCTTCCCCCAAAAACTACAAGAGAGAATGGAAAAACAGGCGACCTGGAAGTCTTCAGCTCTGAACTTGAAAACAATTTATGATACAATGGCATCTGGGCTTTGACCTTCAAGGGGAGCTAGAGCTGTGATCCCTTCTTTAAATAATAAAAAAACAGAGATATTGGTGACGGGTGGTGCTGGCTATATCGGCCAGAGTTTTCTTCGTTGTCTGGAGCGTAATAAGATTCCCGCTATCTGCTTGTACCGAAAACGACCGCCAGAGTCTTTGCAGAGAATTTCACCATTTTCTGTCGATCTGGCTCAGGATACACCCTCCATTCCTTGTCAGGGAATAGAGACGGTTGTTCATCTCGCTTGGGAAAGGAGTCTTGGTCTCTCTGATAGCAGAGGCCCCCAAATGAATGGGGGGAATAATCTTCATAGTTTGAGAAATTTGATTGCGGCTATGGAGAGAGAAGGTGTTCGTAGGCTTATTTTTTTAAGCATTATTGGTGCGAAGAAAGATGCTCGATATTTATATGCTCGGGAAAAATATGAGGCAGAGCATGAGATTTTAAATTCTAAAATTCCTGAAAAAATAATAGTTCGTTCATCTCTTGTGTATGGTGGCAATGAATATGAAGGCGATTTTTTAGCTTCACTTCGTCGCCTTATGCGTTGCCCAGGAATTTATCCACTTCCAAAAATCAAAGGCAGGTTGGCCCCTATTTTTATAGAGGATTTAAACTCCTTCCTTCTTCGATGTCTAAGTTTCCCTATAAAAAAATCATCAGCTATCGTGAATGTACTCGGTACAGATTCTTATAAATCCGATGAGCTATTGAGGGCGATTTCAAAATCGTATCAGGAGGGGAGAATCCCCCTAGGGTCATTTATTGGAGATGCCCTCATCCGGTTTTTAGAAAGAAAAAGAGAAGAAGGCTCTGTCCCAGGAGTTCGCTTTTTCCTCGATTTGGCATCAGGTTTGGAAGATCAGCTTGGCTTAAAAAACCCACTTTATGAAATCCTACCGAAACAGACGGTGAGTCTTCAAACGGTCTTACAAGCGAAGACTTGAGAGTGGTTCTCACTCTCGACCTTATTCCATTATTGCGAGGAGCCGTAGGCGACGAAGAAATCTGGCTTTACACGGAGATTGCTTCGCTGCTCTCCCAATAACGAGATCAGAAGACTTCGACAAGTGGGCTGCCAATGACGAGGTTCTGTCATGAGTGTTTGACAGATGGGCTCGTCATTGTAAGGACTTAGTTCGGCCTATTGTGGTGCAATATCGTGTGGGTTTTGGCGGAGGAACGTTGGTATCTCGATATCGTCAAAGTGACTGGTATTTTTGATTCGATCAGCAAGGTCTAACGCTTCATCAATTCTTTTGTCGATCTCAAGACTGAGAGAATGAGCCGACCCGAGATGGTCTCCCAGCACATCATTTGTTAAGAGGTCAAATTTTTCTAGAGAATCGTCTGTCTTAGGCTCAGGTTTTTTTGATGGAAAATCGCTCTGCTTATCAAGATAGGAGCTGTTCTGAGAATGAGAAAATTCTGGGACCTGCTTTTTAAAAGAGCGTTCTTCAACAGGCTCTTTTGGTTCTTTATTTTGCCAAACTGGGGTGGGTTTTTCTTTAATAGGATCTCTTCCCATGGATGGATGTTTCACAGGGGCGTGTGTATAGGTGTTTTTAGATAAAGAAAGAGACTTGGAGTAGCTATGTTGCATCGTCGACTGGTGAGGAGTATGAACTAGGGACTCGTTCCTATCATTTGGAAAGCCTGTTGCGATGACTGTCACCTGGATTTCATCTTCCATGTTAGGATCGATCACGGCGCCAAAGATGATATTGGCATCTTCATGAGCGGCCTCTTGAATGATGGAACAAGCTGCATTCACTTCAAGTAGAGAAACATTTTCACCTGCTGTGATATTGATGAGAATGCCAGAAGCACCCTCGATGTCGATGTCCTCAAGAAGAGGAGAAGAGATAGCTTGGTTCGCTGCTTCTATGGCCCTATTTGGTCCACTCGCTTTTCCAATCCCCATGAGAGCTTGTCCCATGCTAGACATCACGGTTTTTACGTCAGCGAAGTCAACATTGATGGTCCCTGGGATGTTGATAATATCGCTAATACCCCGAACTGCATTGACGAGAACATCGTCGGCAATGTTAAAAGCTTGCATCATGCTAAGATCTGGAGTTGCGATCTGAAGCAAGCGTTGGTTGGGGATCATGATGAGGGTATCAACCGTTTCACGCAATCTTTCTATGCCCAAGTCTGCATGGATACGTCTACGTTTTCCTTCAAAAAGAAATGGCTTTGTAACGACGGCAACAGTGAGGGCACCGATTTCTCTTGCGATTTGAGCTGCAATGGAAGCACCACCGGTCCCTGTTCCTCCCCCCATTCCTGCGGTGATGAATACCATGTCAGCGCCAACGAGAGCCTCATGAATCTCGTGTCGATCTTCAAGAGCTGCATCTCTACCGATATCTGGATCTGCTCCTGCACCAAGACCTTTTGTCAGTTCTTTTCCGATCTGTATTTTATATGGAGCCAGGGATGATCTGAGCGATTGAACATCTGTATTCATACAGATGAAGTCGACACCCTCGATATTATTTCTGATCATTGTGTTGACGGCATTTGTACCCCCTCCACCAACCCCTATGACTTTTATACGGGCTCCTTTTGTTGGGAAATTAGTAGATTCAAAAGTCATAATGGCTCCTCATGTATTTAATAAAACAGGTATATTGAGAGAGTTCAGGCTTTTTCCGGACGTACTATAATTATGAGTCTTATAGATTCATGAGTCAATTGTTTGACTGTTTTTGAGAGAATTTTGCTTGTTTTTTTTTAGGTAAGCTCACGTATCCAAGAAACAAATCTTTGAAAATACTTAGTAATGCCAACTGTGCTGTGATAAGGGGACTGACCGTGGTTGTGCAGAAGTCCAAGGTAAAGAAGTCCTGCAACAGTTGCGTATTTAGAAGCAAGAGTCGGTGAGCTTGAGCTTAGATTTGGATCTGTCATTTTGTGCTGGTGGGAAATGTTATGAAAAGGAATTTGTGGATTAGCTTTTTCAACTTGAATTTTAAGATGTTGAGATAAAAACTCAGGAAGTCCTGCAATTTCAGATCCTCCACCGGTCAAAATAATCCCTGCGCTGAGGTATGTTTGGGCCAGGAGGGTTTCTTTAAGAATGAGCTCTCCGAGCTCGATGGTTCTAAATCGTAAAATATCGTGGGTAAGATCTCTCGCAATCGATTTCATTTTACCGTGGACATCTTTTACTTGGATGCAGGGGATATCCTCTTCTTTTTTGAGTCCAGATATAATTTTTATCCTTTCTGCCTCATCAAATGAAATGCCCATGCCTATGGACAGATCATTGGTGATCATCTGCCCGCCAATGTTGATGGTAAACGTACGTACGGGTTGACCATTTTTAAATATAATGCCATCAGTTGTTCCTCCCCCTATATCAGCGATGGCCACTCCGACGTTCTTTTTTACGTCATCAATACTGACGGCGGCAGAGGCGTAAGGTTCTGCTATGAGCTTAGCAACCTCAATTCCACATTGATTACAAAGACGAATGAGGTCTGATACATAATTTTTGTCAGCATCAATAACAAAGTATCTAGCTGTCAAGCTGGAACCAGAGAATCCGACCGGATTGATGATCCATTCTCTATCATCGATCTGGTAGTTGAGGGGTATGATGTGGATAATTTCTCTAAGCTTGGCATCATTCTTTTTCAAGAGGGTTTCTTGTGCTTTACTGAGAATGAAGGATTCAATGATGGGGTTGCTCTCTTCGATAGGTATTTTTAAGCTAACTATTTGACCGCGAAGATGGGAGCCAGATATACCTACAACAGCTTTGTGGATATCATCATCAAATTTTCTTTCTGCCAGCTCGAGTAGGGAAGTTAATGATTTTTGAACTTCTTGAAAATCAGAGAGCATTCCACGGCGCATGCCTTGGGCAGGTATGGATACCGTGTCCAGCGAAGGTTTATCGACGTTTTTTGAGATGCTTGCAAGACAAAATTTTGTAGTACCCAGGTCGAGAGCGAATAGGCTTGGTTTTGCCATCGGTAACCCCTCAGTAGATTCTTTCTTCTTTTTCTTCTTTTTCTTGTTTTTTTGAAAAACTATCTGTTTTATCTTCTGTATCTTGCTCTGTTAAAAAAGCTTTCCCTTCATAATCAATTTCAATTTTTTTAGAATGGAGTCCTTTTGCTCGTATATTTTTCAATAGAGCGTTCAATTTCAATAGTTTTTCATCGAAGGGGGCTAGGCCGATAGACACTTCTATGTCATCTTCCTCAATAAAAATGGAAAAACCTCGGAAAGTTCGGAATTCTAGCTTATGGATAGAGATTCCTTGTTCCATGACTTTTTTAGTTAAAGTAGCAGCATTTTGGGCAATGGATTCCTCTTCAGAGCTCAAGAGAAGAGTTCGATCTTGATTCACGACAGGATGATGTTTTCTGTTCTGAAGAAGACCAAATAAACTCGGAATCTTGGAGCTGACTTCATCAGAATTTTGCTCATAAACTTCACCTTCTGTTGAGATGGCGGCAGGTAGACTGCTGTCCTTGATCGTCAGAAATGGTGTTCTTTTTTTTAAAATTAAAAAAGTTTCTCCGCTGGAAAGTTGTATAGCTGTGCAGGTTGACAAATTGAAGTTTTTTTGCACTTCGTTAGCTAAAAACTCCGGTGTGAGTTCTCTGCCTTTATCGATGCTTTTGGCTATGTTGTTTTTTAAAAAGAGATGAATAGTCGTTTTCTCTTTTTCTTCGATTTTCCCGTCTTGGTCGATCAATATAAACTTTTCTAATGGACTAACGTGGGTTTGTAACCCGGATTCGAGGTTGATATTCCCATAGAATTGATCGCGATTTGCAATCAGGATATAAAAAATTGAAAAATAGAAAAGAAGCTTCATGCCTTTGAAGATATAGGAGCGAAACTTTTTTCTTGTTTTTCTATAAGGCTTTTGGTTGGACAGAGCGGTTACAGTCTGCTTGTTTCTACTTTTTCTTTCAAAAGATGAGCTAGTTTCCATATATCCCCTGCCCCTACCGTCAGAGCAATGGTCCTGCTTAATTTAGAAAGTTTAAATACCTGTGTACATGCTTCTTCGAAATTTTGGACAGCTGTAACGTCAACTTTTGACGATAAAAAAATGTCATTTGCAATCTTAGCTGGTGCATAAAGATGATCAACTTGTTCATCTACCCCATATACGGGGAGGACTATGACGTGATGGCATTGAGTAAAAGCGTTTATAAATTCATTGTACAGTGTTTTTAGTCTACTATAGCGATGGGGTTGAAAAATGACGATAAGCTGGTGATTCTCCCAGGATTCTTTTACAGCAGATGTGCAGGAGTATATTTTGGATGGATTGTGGGCGTAATCGTCATAAATTTTGAAATGATTAACATTGTAAACAAGGTCTAAACGTCTTGAAACTCCTTTGAAGGATTCCAAACTCTCTATAGCTTGTTTGATGTCGAGATGAGAAGCTTTCACTGCGCAAAGGGCTGCCATGGCATTATAGATATTATGAGCGCCAATAAGGGGCATCTTTCCTTTGTGGTAGGTTCCATTATTTTTTAAAGTGAAGGAAGAGTATCCTTCTTTGTTATGATATTCAGTGAGTTGAATGTCTGATTGATTTTGAGTTCCGAAAGATAAGAAATCAATTTTTTTCTTGAAAGTAGTTTTCTTGGAGATAAGCTTGCAGCTCCAGGGGTCGTCTGAGGAAGTGATGAGGGTTCCGTTGTCGTGAATTTGATGAACATGGTTTTCAAAAGCTTGGACCAGTGCATCTTGATTTTTATAAAAATCGAGATGGTCGTTCCGAATATTGGTGATAACCCCAATTGTCGGCTGATATTTCAAAAATGTACCATCTGATTCATCAGATTCAATCACGATGGTATCACCCACTCCCGTCAATACGGACCTCTCAAAATTGTTCATACTGGCGCCGACGACGGCCTCAGGGTCCTTCCCAAGTGTATGGAGAAGGTAAGCGATCATCGCTGTTGTCGTTGTCTTGCCATTTGTTCCCGATACAGTGATGGAGTTTAATTTTTTATGAAGAAAGGACTTTAAAAGGTCAGAGCGATGAATGATTAATTTCTTCGATTTTATGGCGTAATTGAGTTCGATGTTATGCGGTTGAATCGCAGAAGAGAGGACGATAACATCTGCATTCGTGATGATAGCCTCATTATCATGTCCTAGGTGGACATCTAAGCCCATCTTCTTGAGTTTTTCAAGATAGGTGGAATATTTTGAATCACTTCCACTCACTTGCAAACCATGAGCTTTTGTTAATTCAGCCAGAGGGCCCATACCGGTTCCTCCAATGCCTATGAAGTGAACGTGCCCCCGGGGCTCCGATTGCCGCGAGATGAAGAGATCAAGAGAGCTCATATGGTTTCCGTTGAAGAAGCGAGTCGGCCTAAGATGCCAATGATGAAAAATGAGGTGATGAGGGAGCTAGATCCACTGCTCATGAAAGGAAGTGGAATTCCTTTAGTCGGTAGCAGTCCAGTGACGACCCCCATATTGAATAAAGATTGAATAGCGAGCAGTGAACTCATCCCAAAGCCTAGGAATTTATGATAGAGATTCTGTTGAAGAAGACTAATTTTGAAACAGATACAAATGAGGAAGAAAAAAAGTCCTGAGGTGAGAAGGACTCCAAAAGCTCCCGTTTCTTCGGCAAGCACCGAAAAAATGAAATCGGTATGAGCTTCAGGGAGAAAAAATAATTTTTGCTTTGACTCTCCGAAGCCCACGCCAAAGAGTTGGCCATTCTGGAAAGCTAAAAAACTTTGTATGATTTGAAATCCACCCGCATGGATATTGCCCCAAGGGTCTAGAAAACTTAGTAAGCGTCTTAGTCGGTATGGGGCTGCAATTAAAGCTGTTGCTAAGCCTAGAACACCCAGGACACAAGAGGCGATGGTAAAGCGTCTAGAGGCTCCTGCAACAAATAGCATGAGGAACGTTAGGAGAGAGAGAAGTACGGCGGTTCCAAAGTCTGGCTGGAGTAGGAGTAGTGCTGATATAACGGCACACACCAAAAGATTGGGAAAGACTCCACTCCAGAAGCGATTGATATTAGCGGACTTGCGACTTAGGTTTTTTGCTAGAAAAAAGATGAGAGCTAATTTGGCTGCTTCTGAAGGTTGGAAACGGAAACCGCCAAGACTAAGATTCAACCAGCGACTTGCTCCCCCAACCTTCGAATAAGCTCCCGGAATGAAGACGAGGGCCAAGAGAGAGAGTGTTAAGAGAAGGAAGGGGGCTGGAACATTTTTAAGCCAGGATAAAGGGACACGTCTTAAGACAAAGATAAGGAAGAAACCCAGGCTGATTGTGATAGCCTGCTTAAAAAAGAAATAATACGAATTTTGGTAGAGCTCGACCCCCTTCATACCTGAAGCGGCATAAACGTAGAGTAAGCCAAAGCTACTCAGGAGAGTCGTTGTTGTGAGAAGGTAGAAGAAAAGTGTTTTTCTATTTTGTACGGTCATAATTATTTATCGAGAAAAGGTGTGATAGAGCGATTGAAAAAAGAACCCCTATCTTCAAAGTTTAGGAACTCATCGAGGCTAGCGCAAGCTGGAGAGAAAAGAATCTTGTCGTGGAAGCCATTTATTTTAAGGGGCAGCTCTGCGGTGAATGCTTTCAGGCTTGGGTAGCTATCCACGGGAATGAGAGGGGAGAGTTCGCTTTTAATCTTCTCCGCATCCTGTCCGAAAGCAACGATAGAGGAAATTCTATCTTTGAATTGGGATATTGGCGTAAAACTTTCCTTTTTACCAAGTCCACCAAGAAACAAGATGCAGGTTCCCTCTATATTTTCGAGAGCCCGCAGCGTGGAGTCAACATTTGTAGATTTGCTATCGTTGATGACTTCCTTTCTATGCAGAAGTCCAATTTTTTCAAAGCGAAACGGCAGTGTTTTAAAGTTCTCTAATTTTTCGAACAGAAGATGAATTGGTTTTCCAGTGAGAAAAGTCAGAGACTCGACAGCAAAAGAGGCATTTAAAAGATTGTGGGAACTTAGGCCTATTCGTTTACCAAATTCTGCAAATTTATGAGCTTCGACAAGCTCAACCTTGGCATGGAGTTCAATCGTGGAGACTCCGAAGCGAGGGAGTATTTCAACGACACTGGAGGCAAAAAGGGCGAGAGACCCCTTCTTCTGCCATTGAAAAAGCTTCCATTTCGATAGGAAGTAGTTTTCCAGGGTCTTGTGACGAGCGATGTGATCATGAGAAAAACTAGTGAATATCGCGATATCCGGTTTGATGGCCGTCGAGTGTTCCAGCTGATAGGAGGAAACTTCTACTACGAGAAAATCGGGGTGTGGTGTCTTTGTCAAAAGGGAGGAGACGGAAACACCGACGTTGCCAGCAGCAGCTGCTCTTAGTCCGAGCTGCTGGAAGAGGTGGGTAATCATCATGACGGTGGTTGATTTTCCGTTGGTTCCCGTGACAGCGATGATCTTGCCACTGTATGTGGGGAGGGCAAGTTCAAGTTCACTTAAGATGATCGGAGTTCGTCCCCGAGCCCATATGCCCGCGATGATTTTGTGGTCGGAGGGGATCCCTGGACTAAGGACAAGAGTGAGATCGATGTCTTGAAAGATAGGATGCTCTAAGCTTGTCACAATGAGGACTTGTAGCTCAGCTAAAACGAGGAGACTTTGCTCTTTAAAAGGAGAATCATCATAAATGTAGGTTTCATCGCCCCTCCATCGCAAAAATTCGCAGGCGCCAAGACCAGATAGGCCACAACCAAGCACTAAATATTTCACGATCTTCTCCTGCTAGCCTTAGCGAATTTTCAAACTGAGTAGACTGAGAAGGGCGAGGATCACAGAAATGATCCAAAACCTGACGATGACTTTGGGCTCTGGCCAACCGTTCAGCTCAAAGTGATGGTGGATGGGGGCCATACGGAAAACTCTTTTCTTCCTTAATTTAAACGACAAGACCTGGGTGATGACTGAGATTGTTTCTAAGACAAACACCCCACCAATCAGGCAGAGAAGGAGTTCGTGCTTCGAAAAAACAGCGAGCGCACCGAGTGCTCCTCCGAGGGCGAGAGACCCAACATCTCCCATAAAAACCTGAGCTGGATAGGTGTTGTACCACAAAAATCCCATGCTGGCACCGACGAGACAGGAGGCAAAAATAGCCAGTTCGCCAACATTCTTTACATAGGGAAGCTGAAGATACTCTGCGATCAAGTGGTGGCCTGAGATATAGGAGAGCAGTGCAAAACAAGCAGCAGAGCTCATCACAGGTCCGATAGCAAGACCATCGAGACCGTCTGTCAAATTCACAGCATTACTGGTGCCAACTATAATGAAGATAGCGAAGGGTATGTAGAGGAGACCTATATCAAAATTGACATTTTTTAGGAAAGGGACATAGATGGAACCGTTCTGGCCTGTATAAAAAAAGTGATATGTACAAACGAGTCCGGCAATCAGGATGAGGCTTGTCATCTTGCCTCGAGCAGATACACCGCGGCTATTTTTTTTGCTAATTTTGAGGTAGTCATCAAAGAATCCAACGAGACCATAGCCAGAAAAAATGAGGAGAGAACACCAGAGATAGTGGTTGCTCCAGTCCATCCAGAGTAAACAGGGGAGAAGCACTGAAAAAATGATGATAACGCCCCCCATGGTAGGAGTGCCTGCTTTGCTGAGATGGCTTTTTGGTCCGTCATCTCTTACCACCTGACCCATTTGTTTTTTTCTAAGTCGGGCAATAAACCAGGGTGAAATAAGGAGGCTAAGAAAGAGGGAGGTTAGCAGTGAAATCATAGCCCGAAATGTGATGTATCGGGTGATGTTTAAAAAGTTCCATCTATCGACAAGATTGTGGAAAATATAGTAGAGCAAGTGCTTATCCTCAATTTTGCGTAGAGACCATTTGGGAAATGAACATGTCCAACGCCATCGATCTCGACCCCTTAGCGTAGATGATCTCACCAAAACGATCGAATTGTATCTCTGCACGACAGAGCTCATCGACATTAGCGAAATGCATGGTTTTGTCTTTGGCAAGTCCTGAGGACACAGCTTCTTGTGCTGTTAGCCGAGTCTGTTCTCCCACCGTGATGAGTAGCGAAGGTTTGACGAGCTCATAGCAGAGTTTTCCAAGTTCTTTGTGGGCTACGTTTGACAGTTCACCTAGCTCTCGCATATCGCCTAGGACAAGTATTTTTTGTTTTTGACCGAAACTTCGCACCAGGGTTTGCAAACCGGTCTTCATGCTTTCAGGACTGGCGTTGTAACTATCATCGATGAAGGTCAAGTTGCCTTTGTGGAAGATTTTATATCGTCCCTGAGCTCCTTGAAAGCGAGAGAGTCCTTTCTTCATCGTATCAAGGGGGATCTTCATAGCGTGGGCGATGGCACAGGCGGCGCCTAGATTTAGGGGATAGGCCTCATGGGCGAAGGGGAGGGAGAAGGTTTGCTCTTGTCCTTCGATGCGGACTCGAAGATCCATTCCCCCGTCATACCTCCAGAAGACTTCTTGGAGGTAAACCGTCGCCTGAGCTGAAAAACCAAAGCTCATGCTGTGCTCAGAATACTCTTGGGAACTTGCTAGCAGAAGGGGGTCAGAGATGGGTGCGACCTTGACGCAGTTTCTCCTGCTGTGTGAAAAAATCTCCTGCTTCGCTTTATAAGTGTTTTCTTTTTTGCCAAAAATTTCGATGTGAGCGCTCCCGACGTTGAGACAAGCGCATACATCTGGGTCAATAAGTTCTGTAAGGAGAGCTATATCCCCTTGGTGTCTGGCTCCGAGTTCAATAATGGCATAGAGATGGTTGGAGTTTAAATTCAATATCGCCTTTGGAACTCCAACTTCATTGTTGCTGTGTGCGAGGAAGGGGAGGGTGGGGCCAGCCTCTTCGAGAATACAGCCCAGCATTTCTTTAGTAGTTGTTTTACCAACAGATCCGGTGAGGGCTGCTAGTTTTAACTGGGAAAATGTTTTTCTGTATCCTTTTGCTATGGCCTGAAGGGCTTCGAGGGTATCTCGGACATGAATGTAGGGAATAGTTTTACCAAAATCAGAGAGGGCTAATTGATCTTTAGGTGTCTGGGTGAAGTAGCCAGCGGCCCCTCTTCCGATGGCCATCTCAATGAATTGGTGAGCATCATGATTCTTCCCTCGTAGAGGTAAGAACCACTGGCCCGGGCCAATGGAGCGGGAGTCAAGGTAAATATTAGAAGGTCTTGGCGGGGGGATTTTATGGGAACTCTTGTAGTCCAGTTCAGATTCTTTCTGTTCTTCAATGAGGAGAGGCTTCAGCCATTTTTTGTAATCTTGCCATGTGCTCATGTTGGTGCTCTTAGTTGGCTCTTAGTTGGCTCAGATAGCTGACGAAGGGTCAGATATTTTTTTGCGATAGACTGATCTTCAAAGGGGACTTTTTTTCCAGCAATGATCTGATCTTTCTCGTGTCCCTTACCTGCGATGACAATGATATCTTGAGCTTGTGCATTTGTAATAGCAAACTTTATCGCCTCTTCTCTGTCGACAATTTCAGAAACGACTTGGGAAGCAAAGGATGAACTCGTCTTTTGGAAGCCAAGTCGAATCTCGGAAAGGATATCGAGAGGGTTCTCCCAGCGGGGGTTATCAGAGGTGACGATGATGTGATCAGCGAGTAAACTTGCGATGGTAGCCATGAGGGGCCTCTTCCCTCGATCGCGATCTCCACCACAACCAAAAACTAACCACAAAGTTTGCTGTGGCTTCTTTGTGTTTTTAAGAGTTGTGAGAACCTTTTCAAGCCCTTCTGGGGTGTGGGCGAAGTCTACAAAAAGGAAGGGCCCATGAGTGCCAGAATCTCCAATTCCGACTCGTTCGAGACGGCCTGGGACTTGGGGCAAGGACTTCCATGTTTCTGGCGCAGGTTCTAGGTTTGAGACAGATTGGACTAGTAGCCATGCCGCCAGAAAGTTTTCAGCTGCGTAGTCTCCAAGAAGTGGGATCTCCCCTTCAAAGGTTTTTCCGTCATAGGAGAACTTCAGGAAGCTGAGGTGAGAGTCTGGTTTCCACTCTGCAACCATTAGCGATTTATAGGGATTTTCTTCCTCAGGTGCGGAAGCTTTCTTTTCTCCATAAAAAATGATGTTTTGCTCTTCTGGCATGTTTTCCAGTAGTTTTGTTTCTTTTAATTTTTTGGCTAGTCCATGGAAGAAAAAGATGGACCCCTTTTTCTTCAAGTGTTCTGTGAAAAGTCGGCATTTGCTTGCCCAATAATCTTCCATATTTTTATGGAAATCGAGGTGATCACGAGAAAAACTTGTGAAGGCACAGGACTCAAATTGTAGGGGTGCTAATTTTTCTTGGACGAGGCTGTGAGAGCTCGCTTCCATGAAAACATAACGTCCACCATCCTGTTCAAATGAGCTTAGGATGGGAAAGAGGAGGTCTGGGTCTGGTGTTGTGTGAAGTGGTTCAGAGACGCATTCTGGAGTTCCGGCAACCCCCTGACGCCATAGCAGTGTGCCTAAAGTTCCTAGGGATAGGATGGAGTTACCTTTTTGAGAGGAGTTTTTCAATTGATCACGGAGCAGCGAGCAGGCCATCCAGACGGTGGAGGTTTTGCCGTTGGTTCCGGTCACGGCCCAGAGTTTGAGATTTTTTTCTGGGTTGCCACAAGCTTTTGCCCAGAGCAGGCTCCAGGCCTTCCTAGAGTTTTTAACGAGAGCAAAGCTTGGCGATCTCGCCTTTTTGTTCAGGAACTCGAGATAGCTAGGGTCCTCAAAAACAATGAAACGAGATCCTTGTTCTACTGCTTTTGCAAGGAAGTGATGGCCATCTGACTGGACACCTCCATAGGCGATAAAGAGGTCCGCTGGTTGAATCAAAGATGAGTTGGTTCGGATTTGTCCGTAGTCGGAAGAGGGACATGCTGTCTTAGCTAAAGATTTTTGGACTAAGATCCCGGCTTGCTCGAGGCAAGTCATAGCATCAGAATAGGAAATTTTATAAATTACGCTGTCTTTTCTCATCTGGGCTTCTTTGGGCAGATGGTTGATCTTTATGTCTTAAGTCGATCATTTCTCTACCCTGGTCAGGAGCTACATTCAAGTATTTGAGGCAAAGCTCTGCAATTTCACTGAAGGCTGGGGCAGCCCAAACACCACCGTAGTATGGTTTTTTTTGAGGTTCATCGATGACGATATAGATGACTAGGTGGGGGTCTTGAACGGGCGCAAACCCTGCAAAACTTGCGATTCTTTTTGTGCTGGAGTACTTCCTGGTTTCGGGATCTACTTTTTCAGAAGTTCCCGTTTTCCCTGCTGTTGAAAAAAGCTTTGTGGCCGCGAGGCTTCCTGTTCCCTCGATGACGACTCGTTTCAATATGTTTCTCATAATTTGAGCTGTCTGAGTGGATAAGACTTTTCTTTTTGTTTCGGGATTGGCTCGGAATAAGGTCTCCCCATCAGAGTTTTCGATGCGTTCTATGAGATAGGGGGTCACTAGATTTCCACCATTTGCAAAAACGCTATAGGCTTGCACCATCTCAATACCAGTGACGAGCATGCCTTGCCCAAAAGCAATGTTGGCAAAGCGAATCGGCTTCCAGGTGTTCCAAGAGTCTATGCGTCCATTTTGTTCACCTGTGAGATTGAGAAGGGGTGATCCAGAGGCGAAGCCAAACGTTTTGAGTGTATTGAAGAGCCCTTGTTTTCCGAGTCTTTGTGCTATTTTGTAAGTGCATATATTGCTTGAGTAGATCAGTACTTCTGCTGTGTTGGCAAATTCTTTTTTGTGATCATCTCGTATGCTCGATTTTTCATCGACTTGGTAGATGCCATTTTTTTCACAGTTAAAGATCTCCGATTCGCCGATGAGCTTGTTTTCTAAAGCTGCACTGATGACAAAGGGTTTTGTGACAGAACCTGGTTCAAATAAATTGGAGATTGCAAGATTGTTGGTGTGTTCAATATTAAGATTTTTAACGTCATTAGGATCAAAGCTTGGGTAATTTGCTAAGCCAGATATTTTACCGGTGTGTGGATCAGCAATAATCACAAAACCGCTCTTAGCCTCACTTTTTTGAACCCATTTGCTCAGGGTCTCTTCTGCTATATCCTGAATAACACTGTCGATTGTAAGGACAATATTGTGTCCACCTTTTTGCGGTGCTGCTGCGCTTGAATTGAGGAGGATGAGCTTCCCTCTTGCGTCTTTAAACCTAAGAATTTCAGATGATTCCCCACTGAGGTCCTTGTCGTAACGCTTCTCAATACCGAAGAGGCCTTTGTTGTCTAAGCCAACAGCTCCTATCAGGGGAGCTGCTGAGGCTCCTTGGGGATAGTAACGAGCGGGTTCTATCATGTGATGGAGCCCATTGATTTGGAGTGCTTGGACTTTGGAGTTTACTTCGAAGGGGATCTTTCTTTTGAGCCAAGAGAAATAGTTAGATCGAAGGGAGAGGGCTTGTATCTTTGCTTTTGGTATAGAAAGCAGTTCAGAAAGGGCCTTTAATTGTGCTGCGTTTGGGCTGAATATCTTTGGATTTACAGCGATGGAAGCAGTCTGCACCGTTATGGCTAGAGGAATTTTTCGATGGTCGTAGAGTGTTCCTCGATAGGGCGAGAGTTTAAATGAACTCTGATACTGCTGGTTTCCCATACTCTTTAAGGACTGGGATTGAAAGTAAGGCAGGCAAAGGTAGATCCCCCGGAGACCGACGACACAGAAAAGAGATACGAATCCTAAAATAATAAAGAGAGCTCTCCCTTTTTGAAAGGAGTGGGGAGGATGTCTCTTGTCAATCAGGTTAAAAAAATTTTTAATTATTTTTTTGATAAAATCTTCTCTAAGCTGTGCTTTGTTGTGAGCTTGGCCAATTCCATGGTCAGGACACTTTTCTTTTTGAGAAGAGTCGACTCTGTATTCTTCAGACGACCGATCTCATAGCCAAGCATAGTGGTTTGGAGACGGACAAAAACTTTCCCAAAGGACAGGCCAAAAAGGATAGCGATGAGGATGAGAAGGAACTTAGACTTTTTGTTGGGTGAGGAGGTCATGATCAGGAGCATCCTTTTCTAAGACATGGAGTTTGCGCTTCAAAATCTACTACTGGGATGGGTCTCCGCTCCACCTACTGTCATAGGGAAAGGTTTGATGGTTTTGCTTCTATACCAATTTTTTGTTTGATCCTGGCCTCTGTCAAGGGAAATTGCCTTAACTTGTTGATTTGCAAGCAGTCACTCTTAGCTTTTTCTGAAAAAGTCTTCGCTTGCTGCGGGGGTTGCTGTAGTTACATTCCCCCAAAGTGCTTGCTGGACAGAGGGATGATCTTGTTTGCGAATAACTCTTGAAGACGCGGTTTTCAAACTATTAACTAGTTCGGAAACAGCTACTTTAGGTGGATAGTGAACTAGGAGGTCGACATGATCCCCCTCTCCATCAAATTCAACTAACTCACTTCTGGAGGGTGTTAGTAGATGATCGCATGATCAGGAGTATCCTTTTCTAGGACACGGAGTTTGGCACTTCGAGATCTTCTGTTGAGATGGGTCTCCGCCTCACCTGCTGTCATAGGGAACGGTTTGATGATTTTTGCTTCTACACCAATTTTTTGTTTGATCTCGGCCTCTGTTAGGGGCAATTGCCTTAACATGTTGATCTGCAAGCGGTCACCCTTAGCTTTTTTCTGAAAAAAATCTTTGACGATCCGATCTTCTAGGGAGTGGAAGCTGATGACAGCCAAGCGCCCTTTTGTTTTTAATAAGGAGAAGGC
>JAGNWK010000029.1 GCA_017985985.1 Oligoflexales bacterium | reverse complement strand
ATGTTTCCTTTGCAAACAATGGACCAGAAGGGAACCTATGGATTACAGCAAGTTACACTGCTGATCGACACACTAGTTGTCTTATTTTTTTACAGCTGACTATGTCGCTTCAGCCCGGACAGCACACTACATAGAAGTATCCTTCATCTTCCTTCACATTACTTTCATAGAGGCCATCTAATTTTGCAGGCGCAGATGGAGGCGACGCGGGAGCCGGTTCATCAAGGGGCGTTGCAGTCTTTGGGGGTTCCTCCTTTGGTTTGATGATACCTTTCTTCATCACAACTTGCACTAAACCAAGTTGCTCTTACTCTTCTAAAACGAAGGCTCCATCTTCACTCATAGACTCTATAAGTGACAATTGTTCCTCTGGACTTGGGTTGATGAATTCTAGCTCTTCTGTGCTTCCAGGCTCTTGTTCATCAGAGGTGCTAACTTGCGCTTTAGTAGCTAAATTGTCCTGACCCATAGATTTTTCTTTTTGCTAGTTTGCTTACAAGCAGCAAGAGAAATCACAGCAAAAGAAAGATATATGAATTTCATTTTATACTCCTAATCACTCTATCCATTTGCCTTACGATCGGAAAATTTTTCAAAAACTGTAGCTTAGACTTGAACCATGATGGAAACCTATTTCATCCCGAAGTAGTGCTCGAAGCAGTGGGCAAAGCGACTTTGGATATCTGCACTCGCTTTCTTTGGATCAGGGTCTATTTTCAAAGGTTTGTCAAAGTAGTCTGTCAAAGCAATCGGTTCCAGCTTCTCCGAGCTCAGAGGAAGGGGACTGTCACCTTGCTTTTTTTGCTTTTCACGAAATCGGGCTCTTAACTTAGCTTCTCCTGTGAGGAAAGAGAACTCTATAGCGTGGAGGAGGTTGTTCGGAGATACCGAAAGATGGCAGGCCTTCGACTCGTTGTAGATCGAATGCCCCTTGAAGAGGGCATAGATATCCACCTCTGGGTCGAGGGCTTCGACAGTCATGGTTTCTAGAAGAGTAGGCACGATGTCCATAGTCGAAGCCGTGTTGGCAACAATTTTTCTTTCCTCAAAAGAAGCTGGGAAGTGGTAGTAGAGTGGTATCTCGGTCGCCTTGTGTTCAGTCGCTCCCCCATGACCGTAACGATTGTTTTCCCCAAGCGTTTCCCCGTGATCACCTAAAATCATGATGATAGATTCTTCAAATACCCCTTTCCTTTTGAGTTCATTCAGAATACTCGCAATTTGCTCGTCTGCAAATCGAGCAGCGTTAGCATAGCTGTTGAAATAGGATTTTTTCCTTTGCTTTGGCTTGTAATACCAGTGTCTCCAATGCTCATCGATTTCGTTCTTTGTCTGTGAAGCATCATAGAAAAAAGCTGGTCCACGTAAGGAACCACTTAAGTTTGCTGCAAAATCTTCACTGACGCCATAGGGAGAATGAAGTCCTGCAAAGTATACGGCCATAAGTTCAGGCCCTTTGTTTTTGACTCGATCAGCCATAAATCGGACGAAGCTTTCGGTAGTGGCTTGATCCTGTTCTCTGTTGTTTACCGTTTGGAAGGTATGCTTATCAGAGCAGCTGTCATGCAGATCTGTGAAGACTTGGGAGTGGAGGCAGTGCTGTTTCTCTTCCATTTGAGCTGTTCTTTTAGATCTTCTTTCTAAAAAAAGGCCCTCATCAAAAATATCGAGGAGCTGACCGAAGATATGTAGTTCATAGCCCAATTTAGCAAGAATGTTGAAGAAAAGACTGCCTTTAGTGCGGAGGTCATTTTTATCATAAAAATCTTTTTCGTAAGCAGGTCTAGAATTCCAGAGTGAGAAAAAAGAGTGATAAGTAGCAGTTGCGCCTGAGAAAGATCTTGCTAGTGATTTTGACTTCTGCTTGAACTCATAAAGAGTCGGCATGTCGAATGGATTGACGATATCTTCTCGAAGAGAGTCGATAGCGATGAGGACAATAGAAGGTTTTTTTTCTGCAGTGAAGGAGCTGTCGTAAGCCTTGTCCATTTGTGCTTGCGAGGGGATTTGAAGTAAGGGTCTGGGGATAGGGATAAGGGGAAGTGGATCACGAAAATGAAAGTAAGTGACCTGATTTCCAAAGATGATCTGATTCGAGTCGTCGACAGCGAGCCAAAGATTTTTTTCTCCTAGCGGACGGATGCGGTATTCGTTGTAACTATCCAAGGAGGACTGTGGTGTGACTTTTTCAAAATACTGTGAAATTTGCCCTTCTTTGCAAGGTTCAAAGTCTATGTTCTTATCTTTGACAAGCAGACAAAGACCCTTCTTAGCGATTTGAAAACTTTTCCCTGAAATATCAAACATAATGTCGAGAGGTTCGGATTGAAAACAATCTTGCATACTTAAGTTGATCTCTCGAGGGTGGGGGTAAGCTTCTGTGCCGAGATCCATTCGCAATTCTTTTTCGTGGGCTGTTACACACTGCTCTTTCCAGAGCTGATGATAGGAAGCTGTTCTGACCAAAAGAAAGGGCTTGGAGGTCCTTTGGACCCAGGCATAGGAAAGCTCTCCCCGAGGATCTTGTTTCAGTAGTGGTAGCTGGAAATTCTTAAGGGCGTGGGCTCGAATTCTTTGAGACGACCAACTGACAATAAACCAGGGGACGAAAAATAGAGGCAAGGCTAGTAGCATTTTTTTTGTCGAGAGACTGTGAGTCAGAGGTCTTGATGAAAAAGGTCTTGGTACAGTCGCGTGCAGGCTAGATGAAAGGAGAGAGAGCAGAAGGAGTAGGCGTAGGACATTCGTTTTCAAAAGGAACCTCCAAGGTTAAAATTTATGTGAATTTACAGGCGATTAGAGAGAAAGGTCAAGCTCAAGCTTTCGGATGGACTGCTTTGGATTTGAGTCTTCTTACGAGGTTCCGATACGCCGAATACAGCGATTCAGCGATTGAACTTTAGAGGAGATCTTATGCGGCGCCTTCTAGTCTTTTTTTTTCTTTGCCTAATTCCAGCTCATCTCGTTGCAAAGGAAGAGGGTGATTCTCTCGAAAGCGAAACGGCTTCTTTATTAAATAGTCAAAAGCTAGCTCAGCCGAAACCTCGTGCTGGGGTAAAAAGAGATGCCACAACTGTATTAGCTAAATATTTATTGAAAACAGCCAAAGCGACTCTAGGCATACAAAAGGCAAAGGAGTGGAAGCAGAGAACAGCACAGAGTCTTGCTTTTCTGGCTGTTCTTCGTAGTGTGATTGATCCAAGAAAATCTTGGGATGTCGAAGAAGTCGTCAATCACGCCTTGAGTGCTACCAGTATAGGTCTTTGGGTTAGTGGTTATGCGATACCTTATTTGTGGATTCCATCTGGTGTTTACACTGTATATAAAGCTCCTCCTGTTCGCTCTAGGGTAGATGAAACAGTTTATGGCAAGTACATCAACGAGGCGAAAGACGTTGTTGAGGCGGTCGAATTTACAAATAGCAAGTTGGTCAATAAACCATACATCATTTGCAATAAATACGATAGCAAAGAAGATATTGCTAAGGGGAAGAAGCCGGTCTATTGGAATTACGTGACAAAAGAAGATGATCACTATGATCTTGATGCTTTCTCCAGCGAGCGTTATTTCAAACAATATGATGGGAGAGGTAAATCTAGGAGTTATTTTGTGGTTCCTGGTCGTTGGGTTAAAATTCAGACGGGGTATTGGGACCATACAGTTCGCTTTGCTACATTGATCGATCCGGTTGAACTTCAACTTGTTTGCAATACGCACATGATTCGCAATAAAAAAATTCAATCACCCAAAGAGGAAGAGCTTGTTGTTGCTCAGGTTGGGTATTCAGGGGTCACTGCAAGTTACCCTGTTTATTATTATGTATCCGTTAATGCCCATCTAGATGATGGTAGTTCTCTCCAATTAGCTAAAAAGCTCAGCCCTGATAAGGGGATGTTTAAAGAGCAAAAGACTGTGAAAGAGTCAGGGGATTATATTGAAGATCTGCTGATGAGTTCTCAGTTGACGAGGTATCTTCATGCAGATTTCGACCACGAAAAAAATAGGTGGAAAGCTGATTTATTTGGAGGAAGGTGGGATATTGTCGGTGAACTAGATACAGTCTATGAACTTTATAGAACAGCCTGGAAGGCGTACCAGTGGAAGTACGAAGGAGGTGCCGGAATAACACAAAATCAGGCGTTCGGTCTTGGTCTTAAAACACTCGCTTCAGCAGATACAATTATCAAGTCTGTATCAGATCTTAAGTTCGTTCCTGTACTCGGCTATGTTCATCATATTAGAGCAGCTTACTTTCTCGTAAATGCAGTAAGCTTTGTTGCACCCTATTTTTACCCTACAGGTAATCAGTCTGTTCCCTATGGCGAATACCTGGAGCCAAAAGAAGTCTACACGATGAGTCATTTCTCAGAAACAAAGGTGAATAAGAGTTATTTATCTTGTCGAGCTTTTGAGAATGATCAAAAACTAGAAAGGGGGCAAGCGCTCTATTGGAATTGGGCTCATTCTGAAAGTTTGGTGAAGGGATCAGATCAAATGCCGAGCAATGCACAGGAGTACGGTCGTTACGTCACCGTTAATGGACGCTGGATCATGGAGACGAAAAAGGATGGAGTTCGCTATTCTTTTGCAACACTTGAAGATCCCATCCGACTACTGACGACTTGTTACAAAAGTCTACACAAGGATTACGATGATGGTCGCATCACGAAAGCGGTGATGGATAAGATTGGGCCACATATTATGGTTACAGTCGGCAATACGCAGCTTGTTGAGAGTGCTTATCCTATACAGTATTTTATTCCTATTAATAATTCTGAACTAGATTCTAGCAGTGATGATAAAGCTGTGCTTTTTAAGCCCGACTTTAAAAAAATAGCAGAGCAGGAAAAAAATAGGAAGCCAGCTCATGAAGTAGAGAAAAAAGCCTTAAATGGGATTGTTTCAGAACAGGCTACAGCGCAGAAAAGTCCAGATGGAGAATTGAAAGTAGAAGAGCCTAAAAGACTTGTGTTTCTTGATGCTGGAAGTTCAGGGACGAGAGCTTTTATTTATAAGTGGACTTGGCCTAAAGACCATAAGGTTCCTTTACTGACGATAGAAACTTGTGGGGATGATCCTTGTGTTTACAAAGTTGAAGGTGGTATTGGCCATTTGGTAGACGATCCTATCAAAATGAAAGAACATCTTCAGAGTCTCATTCATTTTGTGAATGAAAGGTTTGAATACGACGAAGTCGTGCTTCCTGTATATTTCATGGCTACAGGAGGTGTTCGAAAGCTTCCAGAAGAAAAACAAAAAACGCTTATGGATGCCGTTCGTGCTCAGTTGACACAGGAAGCGATTTTTGATGTGAAAGATGTAAGGCCTTTAGAAGGAAAGTGGGAGGGAATATTTGGTTGGATGACGGCTAATGGACTCATGGGTCGTTTTGAAAAACCTCAGCAGGGAACAGTCGGAATTGTAGAGATGGGGGGAGCTTCTGTGCAGGTGACATTTTCACCAGTAAAAAGTCCAGAAGAAGATGGTGTAGAATTAAAAATAGGGGGAGTAAAATATGAGATTTACTCCCATGTCTATGAAGGGCTTGGCATCAACGATGCTCGCGAGGCGATCGGAGTTACGAATGAGAACAGTGGCTGTTATGTGGCTCCTGGCAAAGCTGTGGAGTACGAGACCTGTTTTGATGAAGTTGAACAGGAATTGCGTGTTCAAAATCAAACTTGCGTAGGGAACTGTGGAGTAAGAGATGCTTATATGCCTGATATACAGGGAAAGTTTATAGCAGTTTCGGGCTTGCCTTATATTTTGAATAAACATGGATTTATTCCCTCGATGAATGCTCCGATTTCGCCCGAAGAATTGAAGAGCTTTACTAAGAAAACATGTGCCGCGAATAATTTGCAAGGAGATCCTGTCGATTCTGAGGCTCAATTAGCTTGTCCAGATCTGATTCACATTCAGAATCTTCTGATCGGGAAAGAGGGTAAGACCGGTCTTGGCTTTGGAAATAAAACTGTTGAATTAGTGGGACGAGCCGACATCAATGGTGTGATGACCAATTGGACTTATGGAGCTGCTCTTTTAGAAATTATAAAAAATAAGGACATGTGATTTGATTTCAAGCATCAAAATCTCGGATAGACCTCTAAAAAATTGAGTCTTCTTCGAAAGTTCCGATACACGAATAGCGTGTTTTTGAAGTTCAGAAGGAGACTCTATGAGAATCGTCCTCGCTATCTTTTTTTTCTGGCTGATCCCGGATTGTCTAAAGGCTTCTGTTGAAGATGATGATTCTTCTCATCAACATTTATCTCAGCCACTTCCTGCTATAAAAGCTAATTCGGAAGGAGTTGACACTAACGACTTGTTAAAGTCGGAGAAGATGAGTCAGGTGAAATTTTCTTCTTTAGGAAAAAGAGATCTGACTTTTCAATTGTCTAAAAATTTTTTCAAAACAGTTCAATTTTCTCTAGGTTTAGCAAAAGCAAAGGATTGGAAAAGAAGGACGTCGCAGTCTCTTGCTTTCCTAGCTGTTCTACGCGCAGTAGCTGACCAAAAAAATATTGGAACGTGGAGGAAGTTCTTAATACCAGTTGGAGTGCTGCTAGTATAGGCCTTTAGATTGGTGGTTATGCTGTACCTTATTTATGGATCCCTTCCGGTATTTATACCGCATATAAAGCTCCTCCGATTCGATCTCGAGTCGATGAAAAAGTCTATGGCAGCTATCTTAATGATGAGGAATTTGTCAATAAGCTTGAATTCACCGATCCGGCTCATGTGAATCGGCCCTACATTCCTTGTAATAAATACGAGAGTGAAAAAGAGCTTCTCAGCGGCAAGAAGCCCGTCTATTGGAACTATATCACTAAAGAAGATGATTTATTTGATCTTGAACAAGGAGTTGTTACCGACGATCGCTACTACAAAACTTACAATACAAAAGCGAGCTCTAAAAGCTACTTTGTCGTCCCTGGCCGTTGGGTGAAGATTCAGACCGGCTATTGGGATCATGCTGTGCGCTTCGCTACGCTCGTTGATCCAGTTCAACTCCAATTGATTGTAATCAGCATATGGTACGCAATAAAAAAATCCAATCGCCACCAGATGAAGCGCTCGTCATCGCTCAGGTTGGGTATTCAGGTGTGACAGAAAGTTACCCTGTTAATTATTATGTACCAACTAAGACCCGTCTTGAAGATGGCAGTGTTCTTCATTTGGCTAAAAAAATCAGTCCTGAAGGGGGGCAGAAAACTTTGAAGGAATCTGGTGACTATATGGAGGATCTGCTTGCAAGTACTCGGGTGACGAGATGTCTCCATGCGAGTTTGAAGGATGTAGGAGGGAAAAAGCAATGGAAAGCAGATTTATTTGGGGGAAAGTGGGATATCGTAGGTGAGGTGGATACAGCTTATGAACTGTTTAAAACAGCATGGAAAGCTTATAAATATGGTGAAATTCCCTCTGCAAATAACGGCCTAGCTCTTGGTCTCAAGTCTGTCGCTTCAGCAGAAGCAGTTTTTAGGGCTCTCGGAAATACGAAGTCAGTCCCCGGATTGAGCTATATTCATCATGCCAGAGCAGCTTACTATCTTTTAAATGGAGCCTTTTTTATAACGCCTTATAGTATACCTACTGGTAAGCTATCGGTCATTTATGGTGAGTATCTGGATGCTCAGGCAAGTTATGAAATGAGTGAATTCTTGGAGACAAAGGTGAATAGGACTTTTTTGTCCTGCCGAGCTTTTGAGAATGATGAAAAGTTAAGAGCCAATCAAGCGATCCATTGGACCTGGGCCAACTCCGCAAGTTTGGTGGCACAGATAAAATACCTAGCAATGCACAGGAGTACGGTCGTTATGTGACTGTCAATGGACGTTGGGTCATGATAGCTGAACAAAACAAGAGGACCCAATATGCCTTTGCTACACTTGAAGACCCGGTGCGTCTTTTAGCGACTTGTTACAACGCTTTACAGAAGGATTACGATGATGGTCTCATCACGAAAGAAGTGATGGAAAAGATCGGACCACATATTCTGGTGATGGTTGGAAATACGAACCTTTGGGATAATTTCTATCCTCTTCTTTATTACATTCCTCAAAATGGTTCTGAACTAGATTCAAACTCGGATGACACAGTTCTCCTTTTTGCGCCAGATTTTAAAGCATTAGCAGATCAATCTAAAAGCAAGAAACCGGGCCATAAATTGGAGCAAAGGGCGTTGGATAGGGTCGTAGAACAGGCTGCAGGCCTGACCAATCCAGGAAGGGATTTAAAGGAGTAAATCAACCTAAACAGAAAGACCTCAGCTCGGAACAGTTGGGCTTGTAGAGATGGGATCTTCTGTGCAGCTAAAAGAGGGGGGACGCCCTCTTTAGAAAAGACAATTTATGTAGAAGGAAGACTATCCAAAACGACTCGGGGGATAACAAGTTTTTGACGGAGCAGAGCCTGGGAAAAGGTTTTACCTTGAGCATCTGTTCGCAAAGTGCAACTGCCCCCTCCCCCGAGACTTTCTTCAAGGAGAAAATTAAGCCCCAGAAGACCATCGAGTTCATGTCGACTGACTTTTCCCTGACAGAGTTCCTGGAACCAGTTCTTCACTCTCTGAGCGGTGAGCTCTTGTTTAAGAAAGAGGTAGGCTGTTTGATTTCGAGCGAGGACTCCAATATTGACGGTGTCTCCCTTATCCCCACTTCGAGCGAGGGCGATTGTTGAGATCGGAAGTTCTTCAGCTTCTGGATCTTGGAAGACTTGAGGCCCTCGACCATGAACGGGGCAGATGGCTTTCACGACTGAGTCGTCTGCAATAAGAGCAAAAGAAGCTTTGATGTCCATTCCTGGTTCCGGAGTCAATACACCTTCGATAGGATCTCCCAGTTCAACAGTTTCATTGCGAGATTTTATGTGAGCCAGAAGAGAAATTTTGGGATGCACCATTTTTTTGGCGAGCAGTGCAGGCCAGTAGTTCATCACGGTCTGCACTTTGGGAATGCCTTCACTTAGAACAGCAACTCCCGGTGGTCCACTCAAGATGAGAGAAGGGATGAGTTTACGGAAGAGAGTCAGACTCTCTTTATCCATAGAACGAGCACCAAGTCTGAGGAGAATCTCATTTCCATCTTTACTTTCTCCCAGAGAGCGGTGACAGGCGTTCCAACCTAGGAACTCGGTGTGTGTTTCTATAAACTTTTCGCGAGGGCAACGGTTCCAGAAAATCTCTGCAAAGGCTTCAGCTTTTTTTCTGGCAGAGGGACCAGAGATGATGATAGATCCGACACACTTAAAACCATCAGCATAGGCCATCGAAACTTTGTAGGATGGGGTTGGCTCATAACCATGGATACCGTGAACAAAGACTCGGTCTCGAGCCTCTTGTTTCACCTGAATAGTACTGAAGTCAGCTACGACATCGGGTGTGATGTAGGCTTTCGGGTTGCCCATCTCATAGAAAACCTGTTCCCTCACGGTGTCGACACTGACAAGTCCACCGGTCCCCTCATGCTTGGTGACAATGAAGGTGCCATCGGCATTCATTTCGACAATGGGAAAGCCCATCTCATGGAAGCTTGGGACCAAGTGCCAGTCGGAGAAGTTTCCCCCGGTGACCTGAGTTCCACACTCGATCATGTGTCCAGCAATGATCCCACTTGCTAATTTATTCCAGTCGTGGAGATCCCAAGCGAATTCATGAATCATCGGGGCTAGTGTGATGCCAGTATCTGTTACTCGACCGGTGATGATCAGATCAGGCTCCCAGCGTCTAAGAGCCTCGACGACGGGCCAGGCTCCAAAATAAACATTGGCAGCTTCGATCCTTCCCTGGATCAGTTTGGCATCCTGCCCTGTCTCCATATTTTGGAAGGAGCAACCTTTTTTTTGAAGTTCTTCGACATTGTGGAGGATGTCATCCCCATAAACGAGGGCTATGTTGAGAGACAGGCCAAGTTTTTTAGCGAGGGCATGGATGGCTTCCGCGCAGGCTTTGGGGTTGATCCCCCCAGCGTTGGTGATGATGCGAGTTTTATTTTTGAGAAGTTTGGGAAGTACCGATTCCAGCATCGGTAGAAAGTCGTGGGCATAACCTTTGCTTGGGTCTTTGCTGTGCTGCTTCTGCATGATGGACATGGTGACTTCAGCAAGAAAGTCGATTGTGATGTAGTCGAGAGGTTTATTTCCCCCTTCTACCTGTCTCAGCAGAGCGAAGGGATCATCTCCCCAATAGCCACCAGCGTTGCCTACCCGTAGTATCTTTTTTTTCAAAGGATCCTCCTATAAGTTCAAAAGTAGGTGGGGAGCGTGAGGGGAGGGAGCATACCCTCACAAAAGTTTACATGCGAAACACCCCAAAACGAGTTTCATCCCAGGTGTGGTGCAAAGTCGAAGCCAGGGCTCTTGCCAGTACAGAACGACTCATCCTTGGGTCGATGATGCCATCATCCCAGAGTCTAGCTGTCGAGTAATAAGCTGAACTTTCTTTTGCATATTTCTCTAAAATAGGCGCTCGCATCTTTTGCTCTTCAGCTGCCGATAGAATCTCTTTCTTTGCCTCGAGCTGTTGTTTTTTTACGGTGACTAAAACGTCTGCCGCCTGAGCCCCTCCCATCACCGCAATCTTAGCCTGAGGCCACATAAAGAGGTAGTCTGGTGAATAGGCGCGGCCACACATTCCGTAATTGCCAGCTCCGAAGCTGCCCCCGACGATGACGCTGAGTTTAGGAACAGCTGCATTGGCAACAGCATGCACGAGTTTTGCTCCATGTTTGGCGATGCCTTCATGCTCATATTTTTTGCCAACCATAAACCCGGTGATGTTTTGTAAAAAGAGCAGTGGGATTTTTTCTTGGCAGCAGGCCTGAATAAAATGAGAACCCTTGAGAGCACTTTCGGAGAAAAGAACCCCATTGTTGCCAAGAATACCGACGGGGATTCCTTCTATCGAGGCAAAGCCACAGAGCAGGGTTGACCCATAATCTTTTTTGAATTCAAAGAATTCTGAATCATCGACAAGTCGAGCTATCACTTCTTTCATGTTGAAAAACGCGGTCGAGTCGATAGGCAAGAGGCCCAGGAGTTCCTCTGGATCATAGGCAGGAGCTCGACTCGGCTTGAGTTTGATCTTTGCTCGTTTGTGTTCACCCAGGTGGTTGATGATGTCCTGGAGAATAAAAAGAGCATCTTCGTCGTCCTCAGCGAGGTGATCACAGACCCCGCTTATACTCGTATGGACAGAGGCTCCTCCGAGGTCTTGAACGGTGACTTCCTCTCCCGTTGCCGCTTTAACAAGGGGAGGACCTGCCAGGAAGATGCTCCCTGTCTCTCGAACAATCACGCTTTGATCACTCATAGCAGGGATATAAGCACCCCCAGCTGTGCAAAAACCGTGAACGGAGGAGATTTGCGGCACACCCTGTGCACTCATTCGGGCTTGATTGTAGAAGATGCGACCGAAGTGATCTCGGTCAGGAAAGACTTCGTCTTGTTTGGGGAGAAAGGCGCCTCCTGAGTCGACGAGATAGACACAGGGGAGTTTGTTTTTTTCAGCGATCTCCTGGGCTCTCAGATGTTTCTTTACGGTGATTGGGTAGTAGGTTCCACCCTTCACCGTCTGATCGTTAGCCACGATCATGCACACACGGCCGCGGATACTGCCGATGCCGGTGATGATCCCTCCTCCTGGAACCGGGCTTTCATAGAGCTCATGTCCCGCCAGGGGCGAGAGCTCTAGAAAAGAAGAACCATCATCGACCAGTTTCTTGATTCGCTCCCTTGCCGTGAGCTTGCCCCGCTTCTGCTGCTCTTCTTTAGCCTTTGCTCCCCCACCCTCTGCTGCTTCCTGGAGAAGAGTTTGCAGTTGAGCTGCTCTCTGGAGATGAAAGGTTTTTTGATCCCGAAAGCTTTGAGAGCCTGTCTGCACCGAGGATGAAATCTTCATAAAAAAATCCTTACGACCGAGTGTTAGTCATCTCGAGCGCAGCGAAGCGCAGTCGAGAGATATGGAGAAGCCCCTTAACGGCCGAGTGTTAGTCATCTCGAGCGCAGCGAAGCGCAGTCGAGAGATATGGAGAAGCTCTTAACGGCCGAGTGTTAGTCATCTCGAGCGCAGCGAAGCGCAGTCGAGAGATATGGAGAAGCCCCTAAACTTGAAACGGCTTGAGATCCTTCCAGGTCATAAGGGAGCGAGCTTCCTTAATCAGCAGATTTTTTAAGACAGCGGCTGTTACCTTTACGTCACCGATGGATCTATGACGGGCTTCGAAACTGAGCCCGTAGTGCTCCGCTAAGGAGTCCAGATTCTTCCTTTTCAAGGAGACTAGATATTCCTGGGCTAATTTCAAAGTACAAAAAGTTGGCCATTCCAGGTCGATGCTTTGACGGCTGCACTCTGCTTTGATGAAGGACAGGTCGAAGTTGGCGTTGTGGGCTACCAGGATGCTACCTTCGATGAATTTTAAAAATTGTGGGAGGACAAGGTCGATAGTCGGCATGTCGACGAACATTTCAGGTTTTAAACCAGTCAAACGCTGGGATTCGTCTGAGAGAATGACCGAGGTTTTGACGAGAGAGCTGTATTCTTCCGTGACGGCGAAGTCGACAAACTTCTGGGCCCCAATCTCAATAATCCGGTCTGATGCCGAATCCAGCCCTGTAGTTTCAATGTCGAAGACGACAAGCGGGTGTTCTCTAAAACATAAATCGGGATGAACCCGGTATCTTCTTGAACGACGAAAGGCAAAGGCCTGGTCTTCGCTTTCATCCCTCTCCTGTAACTTTGGGAAAAGAACTTCTTTGAAAATAGAGTAATCAAGTTGAGACGGCATATTGGGAGACCACTTTCTAAACCAGTTAGGGCAAGGAGGGGCTTGGGGAAGCAGCGCAGCTGGTTCCCATCAAAAATTAGGGTGTTTACAATCCAGCGGCTCATCCATAAGAGCGGTCGTCGGGCCTTGCTTACTAGAAGATATATCAGAGCAAGAAACGTGAAAGCAAATGAGGAATGCAGAGCGATGGGGCTAGATTAAATAATGGTCCCTCCCAACGTTAAAAGACTGTGTGCAGGCTCTCCCCTTGCCATCTTAAGGAGACCCGAGCACTTGCAATTTAAACAAACGTTTGCGGAAGCTTTGATCATCAGCGAAAACTGTTTTTTGACTCTTTATGACAACTTTTTTATCGATACGAGAAAGGTTAAAGCTAACGTCAAAATCTGCATTTTCTACGATAATCTTTTCCGTGTCATAAAAACGTAAATTAGAAACCACAAGGTTGTATTCGCCTTCTTTTTGTAGCAAATTGCAGTTAAAATCTAGGCTTATTCCGTGCTTGGGTGCTGTTAGACTTCCTATAAACTGACCATTGAGGGTAAAGCCTAGGGTCCCGTGATTAAGGTTCAAATTGTGACTTTCCAGGTGACAGTCCTTGCGGTTTGTTCGGAGAACTGTCGTTGCCTCACATGTGGATCTAGAGCACTGTCTATAGTAAATATAGCTATCGATATGACGAAGAAAGTATTTGAGTGAGGAAATTGGTGCTATGTTTTTCTCATGTTGAATCTGATTTGGTTTAACTGAAAACAGGACTCGACTATGATAAGTACTGGGCTTTGTCGCGAGCGTTCTATTTAAATCATAGTAAGAAATAGCCTCCTTACTGTGACAAGAAAATAGGGCGAGAGACTCAAGAAAACGACCCGTGTTCCCAAAGAAAGAGGGTGGGTAAGAAGAGTCGTTACCATCAAAAATTTCACCATTATCCCTTCCATGATTGATAAGAACAAGATGGCGCGTTCTGTCGTCTCTTAGAAGTCTATGGACATTGTCGAGGCTGCTGTCTTTGACAAAGTTCCATTCTATTTTAAGTCTAGCTCTTATCTCAGACTCGACAATCTTACTGACTTCTAAATATTCTAAATATCTTTTGCCCCAGATAAGCTTCTTTTTTTTCTCTAAATTATTCTGGTAGTCGACCCAAGAGAAATGAAGTTTTTTCTTTCGATTTTGGCATGATGAAACAGAGGATCTGGCCCCCATACTCACCAAAGCTTTCGTTTGCTCTTCAATTTCTTTTGTGAGCTCAGAATAACTTGCTACTTGTTCATCAAACTCTTCTTGCGATAGTTCTTTCGGTCGATCGATGCCTAACGCGACGATGTAATTCTTCCCCTTCACTGTAAAGTAAAGAGATTTTTGGGATGGAACACAGGTGTTTGCGTCAGAGTGAGGGTTCTGTCCAATTTCCCAGATATCGGGTTTGCCAAGTGCAGACTTTCTAAACCAAACTTCAAAAAAATCTTTTAAGTCCTCAAATCTGTGGCTGAGGGAGAGACTAGTTTTTTGACTTATAATTTTCTGACATACGTTTTCTTCGGTGATCTCGGTGTCACCGGTCTGTGCTTTAAGATGAAAAGAAGATAAGAAGAGGATGCCAAGTGGAAGCAAGGTGGTGTAGAATTTCATGATGTTCTCGATGAATTTGTCACACTGATCAGACGTGTTCTAAGTTGAGATCCTCCACGAAGCTATCTTATCTTTACACGGAGATTGCTTCGCTGCGCTCGCAATGACGAGGTCTACGTTCGTCATTGCGAGGAGCTGTCGGCGACGAAGCAATCTTTACGCGGAGATTGCTTCTCTGCGCTCGCAATGACGGTGTTTTTCCACCCCGAGCCCTTCGACTTCACGTTAGAAATGTGATAGTTTTGCTACAGCTAATCTGATCTGATCTTGGTTGTACTCTCCGTCACCGAGCAAGTTTTCGACCCAATCCATGTTGAAAACAAGAGATACGGTTCCTGCTGTTTCATCGAGTCTGAAATCAGAGCTGCTTTCTAAAGCTTTTTTAGCACGTTCTACCACAGTCTCTTCTTCTCGACTGTTAAAGACGCTTGATCGAATCATTTCAATTCGTTTTGCGATCGCTCTTTCAATCTCTTTCCCCTCAGTTGTTCCTTTTAAGAACGGGATTTGGCTATAGAGATTATCTCTTGCTTCGCTCATACCCGCTGGTCCTTGTTCATCAAGAATAAGACCAACTGGAGGAAACACAAATAAGAACAAAAAGCTAAGGCCAAATCCGATACCAATTTCAGCATGGTAATTGTGGGGATTAGCGCCGTTGTGGTGACTATGACCAACGGCAGCCAGAGTGGTGAGCACGAGAGCTTGTGCTTGAGTCGAAGCCAAACTGAGGCCGAGGGTCAAAGCAGTCGCCAGAGATAAATTCTTGATACCTTTTCTGAGCATTTTCATTTCCTATTCCTTCTTTTGGAAAGTTATTCATGCGACGAAAATATTTATCATGTATATAGGAGCCGATGGGATCAGGCAATGCTAAGTTATTGAAATTAATTAAATTTTGATTTAAAAGGGGGTTTGCAGAGGCTGATACAGGTAAGAAAAGAAGGTGGAACCCAAGCACCGTCTGAGGATTGGCCCGGATTGAGTAGATCACGGTTTAGGAATTCTCACCTTTGTTTTTGAGATGAGTCCAGATGGTCTCCATATCCTTAGGGCATTCGCTGACCACTTCGCACACGCTTTTATCTATAGGGTGTTGAAAGCGTACAGCGGTTGCGTGTAGGCAGAGTCTTTCATAAAGACAGGCTTTCTGGACTTTTTCTGTAAAACCATTTTGAACATATTCAAGATAGGTATCTTCGTCCGGGTTGTACTTCTTCTCACCGATAAGAGGCAAACCAGACCAGGCAGAGTGAACTCGAATCTGATGAGTTCGTCCTGTCTTTGGTTGAACCTCCAAGAAGGTGAAAATATCTTGAGAAGCAGTCTGATCTGTTTCTACAGACCTCTCCTTTACTTTAAAGAAAGTCTGTGAGGGGAAGCCGTCTCTTGTGACTCCTTGCTTGAATCTTAATTTTGTCTGATCTCTATCCAGTCTGCCAATGGGCTTATCCACCCACCACTCATCTTTTTCTGCCCTTCCAAATACGATGGCAAGATAGACTTTTTGCAAACTCCGTTCACGAAGAGATGCACAGAGTTTGCCTCTTACAGCTTGAGAGTCTGCACAGAGCACAATGCCACTGGTCTCTCTGTCGAGCCTATGGACTGCCGCCCATTCTTTGCCAATTTTTTTATGAAGGACTTGTTCGAAAGTGTTGAGTCTATAAGCTCCTCCCTCATGCATCGGCAAATTAGGTGGTTTGTAGACAGCAATGACACCAGATTTTTCCCATATCACAGAGATCCCATCATCGATCACAGGCTCAAAGTCTTGCGGGCAGTAGTAGGACAGAGTGTCAGCAAGTTTAGGTTGGTAGGTGATCTTTTTCATCGCCTGCCCATTCACTAAAACCGCACCCGTTGAAATTAGATCCTGCCATTGCGTACGACTTTTAAAAAGATAGCGAGAGCCGAGATATTTATCGAGTCGCATGCCGAGGTCTTCCTCAAGAGCTCGACCCAAGGGCCTGTAGGCGGATGGGTCGCTTATCCTCGAGGGGTATGAAAATGTCGCATCGACGCGTTTAATTTTTTTAAATGTACTTTCAGTCATGATTTTATTTTGAATAGATTTTCAAAACTTTCCTCTGTAAAACTTTGGCATCAACGGAAATAGATTTTGAACAGCTTGTTGAAAAGGAGCTCTAGATGCGTATCTCGATAAACAGTGGACTATACTCTTTAAGAAACGTTCCTGCCTATTCATGGGCAAAGCTAAGAGGCATTGCTCTCAGTCTGACTTTGGGTCTCAGTCTGCCAAGCTTTGCACAGCCTCTAGCAAGAGGTGAATTTCAGGCAGAAGCGAAGCAAGACTCTGATCTTCGAGACTCTGATCTTCAAGACAGTGGCTTCGAATTCGAAGAAGACGACAGAGATCCTACCGGAAGCTTGCCTTCATTTCAGCCAAAAAAAGAACTGACCCAGGATAAAAGTAGAGACCTCCTGAACGAGGACTTGCTGCAGGAGATCCTCAAGATCCTCTCTTCTCACCAAATAACCAAAGGCAAGTCTTCTCTTACGCTAAGTGATGATAGTAAAAGTAAAATTATCTCTGCTATGAGGGAGATGGTCAGTAAGGTTGAACCTCAGGACTTAGATAATGCTCGCAATGATCAAGCGAGGTGTAATGAGGAGCTGCTGCCCTTAGCGATGCTGATTGCCAACCTTGCTGGTGTAGAATGGGATGAGTCTATGGGGCAGTCCCTGTGCATCGAAGTTTCTCTATTTGCCTCTTCCCTGGGCTTGTTCAGGAGTTCAGGTTCTAAAGTCGTAGAACTTGCTGTTGCCTACCCACTTAGAGCTATTTTTACAGCTGGGCTGATCGCGTCATTAACTATTTATGCTAGAACAAGGGATCTGCGCGTAACTTTCCTTTCCTCCTTAGTCCCTTTAATAGGCGTGATGACATTAATGAGGCAGATGGGAATGAAGCCTGGTCCCTGCGCTAGAACTGGCGGCGGAGTCTGTTGCTGCGGTGAATAGTTCTTTCGAAAGAGGGGAACGTCCTCTTTCGAAAGACGAAAAAATCACTTTTAGGAGAGAATTTGAGTTTGAATCGTATCCTAGGTGTAGACCCTGGCAGCAGGATAGCGGGTTTTGCGCTTATCGATTCTTCTTGTCCCCGCCCTGTCTTTCCAAGAGATTTCTCTGTTCTGGATGTAGGAGTGATTCGATTTACGGGGAAAGAGTCTGTTGTGGATCGCATAGGTCAGCTCCACAATGCACTTTATGAGCTCATTCGTGAGCTTAAACCCAGCATCTGTGTCTTTGAAAATGTTTATTCCGGTAAAAATCCTCTCTCCGCTCTAAAGCTCGGTCAAGTTCGGGGTGCTTTTATTGCGGCGGCGGCTCGCTGCTCAGTGAAAGCAGAAGAGATAGCTTCTACTCGGGTCAAAAGCCTAGTTACGGGTCGAGGGCACGCCAGCAAAACGGAAGTGAGTGAAGCCTTGAAACTTTTAATGGGGTTTGAACAGGGCTCTTTACCTCACGATGCGAGCGATGCTTTGGCTATAGCCCTTAGCTATGGTCTCCAACGATAATTTCAACTTCTCTCTCTTCTGGCAAGGAGGGGTAAGGGAAGCTGAGCAGTTGGTTCCCCTAAGAGGATTTATGTCTTTTCTTGTTGAGCTCATACATGAGGATAGTGGGGATAAAAAAGAAGACGTCTGAAACCAGTTTGCCAGCGAAAATGCCAAAATTATGGCCAAGATAGTGGGTCGACAGGCCTATGCAAAGAGGCCGTAGAACCAAACTGTCGAGCAGTTCTGACGGACCAAATTCAAGCAAGAGATCTGTGAAGGATTTCAGGAGAGAGCCTGAACTGAGGTCAAGCCCGTTCCTCCTGTTTAGCAGGAGCTCCCGAAAAAGCATAATCCCATAAAAGCCTACATTCTCAGAAATGGCAGCGGCGTAAGAGGCTGCTCCCGGATGTTCGGTCATTGTCCAGATCCAGTAGTACCCCAGGTACATGGAGATGGTCCCAGCAAGCTCTGAAGGGAGATAGCGGGCAAGCCACTCTCTTATTTTATGGTTCTTTAATTTGGAAGCTATAAATTTACTGATGGGCAAGGTGGAGAACCTCTGTTGTTGGCATATATACAGATGTCATGGGCTATTCGCGTTTGAAGTCCAGATCTGGAGCTGAAGGTACATCAGCTCCCCCATGGGCGAAAGTAGATACTGACTTTTTAAGTGATTTAAGATAGTCTAAGTTCCCTCTTGAACAAAGAAACAGGCTGTTATTTATGGAAAAAAATCATATTCAATCGTTATCCTCTCACTGGGCTGATCTAGCTGCTCTGCAAGTGTTCCTCGATAAGGGGGACAAAGAGATCTATGTTGTTGCCAGTGGAATCACGCCCAGCGGCAAGGTCCATGTTGGGAACTTTCGTGAAGTCATCACCGTCGATTTAGTAGCACGTGCGTTACGCTCCCTTGGAAAACAGGTCAAGTTCATCTACAGCTGGGATAATTTTGACACCTTTCGTAAAACACCCAAAAATCTACCTGACCCCAAGAGTTTTGAACCTTACTTGCGTCAACCCATAGCAAGAATTCCTGACCCTTGGGGGAAGAGTTCGTCTTATGCTAAGACCTTTATCGATGCATTCGAAGAAGAGCTCAGTCAGCTTGGAATCAATCCAGACTTTCGGTATCAGGAGGCAAACTATAGCTCAGGTCTCTATGCAGAGTACATCCGAGAGGCTTTAGAGAAAAAAGATGAAATTCGTCGTATTCTTGATGCTCATCGCACGAGTCCTCTCAGTGAAGATTGGTTACCTACATCGATTTACTGCACACGCTGCCAGAAAGATGAGACAGAGTATGAGCGTTATGGAGGGGGCTGGGACTATGAATATCGCTGTGCTCTTTGTGGGCATGAGGAACGATTTGATATTCGAGAGTCTCGTAACATCAAATTAGCCTGGAGAGTCGACTGGCCCATGCGCTGGGGATTTGAAGGTGTTGACTTCGAACCGGGGGGTAAAGATCACTCTAGTCAGGGTGGATCTTTTGATACGGCAAAAGAGATCATCCGATCTATCTGGGGAAAAGAACCTCCTGTATACTTGCAGTATGACTTTGTCATGATCAAAGGCGGAGCAGGGAAGATGTCGTCTTCCTCTGGTGAACTTTATACCCTCAGTCAGGTTTTAGAAGTCTATGAGCCCCAGATCATCCGATGGATTTTTGCAAGCCACAAGCCCAATCATGATTTTTCCATTTCGTTCGATGAAGATGTAATTCGGATTTATGACGAATTTGATGAGATGGAACGGGAGGCCTTCGGACTAACCAAGGAGGAAAAAGACGCAGGCGGAGATGAGGGAAGAAAACAGTGGTTGCTTCGCAATTATGAGCTCTCGAGTCTTGGTGGCCAGCTACCCCCCGAAGGACAGCCACCTCCACAGCGGGCAAAGTTTAGGCTGCTTTGCACACGACTTCAGGCTTGTGGAAAAGATATAGAGAGAACTTTTAACCAGTTCTACAGTAAGGAGTTGAGTCGACTGGACTATCCTCATTTTGTGGAAAGGGCTAAAAGAGCTGCTGTTTGGTTAGAAAAGTATGCTCCACAGGATTTTCGCTATACTTTGCATGAGAGAAGAGTTGCGGTTGAGATGACTGCTGAGCAAGAAAAAGGTATCGAAGCCCTACGAGCTCTCCTACTGGAGATAGACCTAGAGACAGTCGATCCAAAGACCTTGGGTGAACAAATTTGGGAGAGATCTATCAAGGCCTGCTCTTGTGATTCCAAGTCGTTCTTTCGAGTCGTCTATCAGAAGCTGATGGGAAGGGATCAGGGACCGAGACTTCCTTCCTTTCTAAAAGAAATTGGGAAAGATAAAATCTTGGAGTTGATTTGACAGTTTCGACATGCAGTTTCATGAGAAGGTGGCTTGTGCTAGGGTTCCTCTTCATAGGGATCATGACGAGTTCGTGTTCTTTTTTTCGAGAAACACTTGGGCTTGTTGCCCGTAAACCGCTCGTTCAGCTGCGCTCGGTCTCCGTTCTTAAAGCGAATCTTGATCATCTCGACTTGCAAGTTGCTTTTCTTGTAGAAAACCCCAACATCTTCGATCTTAGCTTCTCCGACCTAAAATATACACTAAAAGCAGAGGACCTGCTTTTAGCTTCGGGTGAATTTAAAGAAGAAGTGAACGTGCCTTCTGATGACAAACGAGTGATCCTAGTTCCCATAAATGTAAAATCTGCACATGTTTGGTCTACTCTCAAGTTGATGGTTTCTAGTCAGAAGGCACCTCTCATTCATTGGTATGCTCGAGCTTATTTCAAAACGCCAGTAGGCTATCAAGTCGAAGTGGGATTCTCTGGTGAAAAAATCTTAGAACTGTCCAAAAATTGAAATTTGTGTAGGACCACCCACAAGTCGTATAGCAAGGCATTGAGGAGCGAGCAGCGCAGTTTACTTGCTGGTAAATGAGCAGCTTAGCGACAGAAATAATGCAGCTAGATGACTTGTGGGATGGCTCCTAGTCTTCATTTTCTTTCCTTTCATCATCAAAATTAGAGCTTGAAACCCCCCTGAATTTCAGTAGGAAGATTTTGTATCTACGCAGTTTTTTGCCTTATAGGTAAGATCATACTGATATATTCATTATGAATTAAAGATAAGGTCTGTGAAGTATGAAAAGGGTCTATTATCTTTTTTTTATTGCTATTTTTATCGGTTTTGTCTGTCAGATAAGTTGCCAAACCCGCAAGTCTAGGGTTATGAATCTTTTCCCTGAATTGCCTTCAGCACTCCCAAAAGTTCCTATTGAAAAGAATGATGTTGAATTAGTTTGGAAAGAGTTAGAGGAAAAGTTCGGTGTCCGTCGTAGTGGGGACAATCAGCTCATTGCCCATGATGGTAGTACATTTCAGAGACAGGTGTGGTCTGATTTAGAAGGTGGACTTCGCTTTGAGTTAAAACGCTCTCTTTTTGCCAAGGCAATGTATGATGCTTATGCGAAGCATGTTCTTCCGTTAATTCAAGATGATAATGATCTTAAAGACCACATTGAGTACTGGATTTATTCTCATAGTCGCTTGTTAGGATCAATAACTTCAGATCCTAAGGCTATGCTCTTGAACGATGAATTTTTTAAAAAAAACCAAGATGCAAACTATGTTAAAGCCATGGATCGTTTTTTTGAGGATGTCCTTGCGTTCGAATCTAAAGGTTGGAAAAATAGATACTATGATCAAGCTCGTCCAAGCTCAAATCAGAAGCGGCGCATAGCTATCATCGGTACCTCGGCTTTTGGTGGAGGACACTATACAGTTGCTAAGTCAATTCGCGATGCTATTCAGTATCAGTTTGGCTCACAATTTGAAATTAAAGTTATTGATACAAGGAAGTTAGAGCCAGAAAAAGATAACATGATGAGGATAACTGGGGGAGGTCTGCATTCAGAAAATATCTATGATGAATTTTTTCAGAAAGAGGACAATCCTAAAAAAGCTAGTGCCTTTTGGAAGGTACATTCTGAGATATCTTATTTCATCAATGATGATTCGACGCAGGTCTTATTAGATGATATCCGTCAGTTTCAGCCTGATTTAATTTTTTCCTGCATACATCATCGACCTGAACTCATTAATTTAGCCTATGCGACCGAGGTTCCTTTAAGAATTGTTTCTACAGACTTTGATCTGCAGCCCCATCTCTTCTCCTATGTGCAGACTTTAAACCCTAGCCTAGTGAAAATCCTAGTGTCTACTTTGGATCCTATCTTTTTTGAAAGTCTAGCCCAACACATGCAACGGCCTGATATAGAAGGGTTTTATGCGCCTGTTATAAAAGACAGTATTCAAAGCTATGTGGATAAAAAGATTTCTACTTCAGAACTATTTAAAAATGTCTCCGTTTTTGAGAGGTTCGGAATTCCAACGTCGCCAGAAATACAGAAAGTACAGGATTCTAAAATGCTAGAGTTATATAGGGAGCAGTTTAAGATTAGAAAACAATCTAAGATCCTTACTCTAGCTATGGGGCGTCAGGGAGCAGGTAATTTAAAATCTATGGTTTTAGATATTAAATCTGTAGCTGATAAATTACCGGAGACGGATGTGCTAGTTCTGTGTGGTTCCAATGAAACATTAAAAGCTGAGTTGCAGACCTTAACTGAAGGAACTGCTGCAGGAGTTCGCTTTCATCTCTTAAGTTTGCTCGATTCAAAAGACATGTCGAAGATATACAATATCACTGATCTTCTAGTTTCAAAGCCTGGGGGGGTGACTACAGCAGAGGTAGAGGTGACCAGGACGCCTGTTCTAGCCTATATATATTATCCTTGGGAGGAAATAAATTTATCTTATCTCAAGAGACAGGATTTAGGCTTCGATAAGGGAGAAGATTTCCTAAGTTCTCTCCAAAAATTGCTAGCGAAAGATTTTTCTGAAACAAAAAAGAAAAGTGCGATCTTAGATTGGAATAATGAGCTTGTTGCCTTATTAAAAAATAAGGATATCTACCTATATCCTGAGGAAAGTTACCTCCCTCAGGATGTGTGGAGTGCACTTCGTGAAGCTGGGTATCACTCTCTTGGCAAAAAACCTTTAGTGGGTTTTGAGAATTATGTGCATAGAGTAGCCGATCATGATGGCCAGACTTGGGTGGTGAAAATTCCTAAAGAAAGTTCTCCAACTCCTATGAAGACGATTAAAGAGAATCTCGAGAGTCAACTTCAGTTGTTCTCAATGCTCTCAGAAGAGTTTTCAGGGAATTTTCCACGCATGAAAACCATACGGGCTAAAGGCGAGGATTATAAACTAACGGAGTGGGTTTTCGGTCCAACTTTATTGGAAATCCTCACAGAGACACAAGGCTTGTCGATGGGACAAACCGATAAATTAAGAGATTTCTATCATGAATTAGTAGAAAAAAAGCCATGGAATTTTGTGTCTGACGTGCATGGGGGGAACATCATATGGAATCAGAAAACACATGAGTGGGTCGTTATCGATACAAACGGAATGAAAGAGGCTCCCTTGGGGGCAGCTATTTCATATTATAATGACTTGCTTATCCCTTGGTCGAATGAGGTGAACAATAACCCGGATTTAATGTTTAGAGAAAAAGCTAAAAAAATATTTCCAGCTCTTATAGATGTTCTCAAAGAGCGCGTGCTTTCAGAGTACCCTCAAATCATCTTCGACGTGTTTGCAAAAGCTCAGCCATTTTTCTTCCAAATGCAAGAAGGGGAGTATTTGAGTTTTCAAAAAAGCGGTAGCCATCTGTTCTCTTCAAAATCTCAAGTTGATGCAGCTGTTATAAAAGCGACGTTTCAGCCCAATGGGGACTATTGCCTGTCTCTGCAAAACGGCTCTTCGAAAGGGGATGAGCTTTTCCTAGGAGTGCAACACAGCACTAAAAACTTGAGGACAAAATCTTCTTGTGGCGAAGAGGAGAGTTTTTATTTTTCTTATGATAAGGAAAAACAGCATTTACGTATTTTGAAAAAAATAAATGGAAAAATGTATTCTTTACACAATGCTAAGCTGACTAGTGGAGAGAGATGGGAGGTGGAGTCCTGCTCTTCCTCTTGGTGTAAAGATAAGACAGCAAAGTTTACCCCAGTACTTGTCAATTAGTGGAGAACCTCGTCATTGCGAGCCAACCCTCTAAGTATTCATAGCAGAACCCCGTCATTGTGAGCGTAGCGAAGCAATCTCCATGTAAAGTCAAGATTGCTTCGTCGCCTCCGTCTCCTCGCAATGACGAGACAGGTTGGAGGGAAGTCGAGGGGTATCGAACCTTAACCGAATGACATTGGCAGCTAGGTGATCTTATGAGATTTTATTCCCGAATCGGAAAGACTCTTGTGAGGATTGAATAGTATTCGAGGCACCTCGAGGAGGATCATGTTCGCGAAGCAGCTATTGCCAACGAGTTCGTAGAGTAGGGACTCATGATGGTAGACGTCTTTCCCCATCCACTTTTTCTTTGCCAGTATCCAAAACGGACTATCAGCCCGATCATAGTATAGCTCCGGATGATCGACCAATTCGCAGATGGCAAATACAGGGTTAAAATGAGTTACGGCATGGATATCTTCTAAAAAATCTTTTCGATCCTGCTCACAGACGTGGGGGAGCTCGAGAACAACGGAGATCCTCCCATAAGGGGATTCAACCACAAGTGGGCTGCCTCCCAAATCATGTCCTGTATTTGGCACCTGACCTAGAATATTAAAGGGCCTGTCAAAAAGACGCTTTAATGTTGCAAGACTTCCATCTCCTGCTAGGGGGACAGAGATCTGAAAAACAGAGAAGAGAAGTTCCCACACAAATTTTTCTTCGGAGTTCTCCACACGTTCTATAAATTGCTGGTCTTCAAGAGGCAAAGATCTCTTTGGAAGAAAAGATCTTAAGCTGGCAGCATGCTCAGAAGCTTCGGTTAGATCACTTTTGGACAGAGCTTTTCGAATGTTTTTAACTTGAGTATAAGATTGCCTGTAGAAACAAAGAAATGATTGGGTCACCCGGAGAACTTCATCCGACCATCCAACCACGTTGTCAATATTGCGAATGAAAATCGAATCCAGATTTGGATCTATCTTTTTCACCTCAGGAAACAGATGAATGAGAGTTCCATGACCACCCGGAGCGAGAACGAGCTCACCATGCTCATCCCGCTGGGGTCTACCTCTTTCATCAAATCGTAGAGTTGATAAGGCAGAACCCTGAACGAGGGAATAGATAGGTGTATCTTTTTGAGAGCCCTTGCTCGAACTGTTCGTCTCATTCCGACTAGAGTGACGGATCAATTCGAGATAACGATCTTGATTTTTAGGGCTAGCTACAAAAAAGAGTGCGCCAGTGTGGGCTAAAGCCTTCTCTTCTAAAATCTTCATTTCTAAAAAAGAAAGTTTATACTCCTTGCCATCCAAGATCTTTCTACAAGGAAAGAGAGCCTTAGGCCTCTCCAGGAGAGAGTAGAGGAACTGCTTCTCTGTCTCATCCAAATTCTCTAATGTTTTATGAAGAAGCGGTAATACCTCTTCTGGGAGCGACCATTCTGCTTGGATATAATCCGATACTTGAGCTTTCAAGTTGCCGAGTTCGAGATCTTGGAGAAGTTTAGAAAAAGGCTCAAGGTATCTTGTTGCAAGACCAGAAGCTGGTATAAAAGACGCTGTTTTAAGGCAGTCTTTTCTCTGCACCCTGGGATCTAGCTGAGCTAGCCAATCTGACAAAGAAATCAGACGTCCGTTATCGAGGCGGCAGCCACCGACAACTGAGAAAGTCCTTGAGGGAGGGTTCCCGCCTAAGGCCTCTTGCAAACGCCGAGCGTGAACCCGGAGAGTGTTCAAAGGAAGACCCTGAGCCAGAATTTCTTTTATCAGCGAAGAATGTTCTAGATTAAATGAAGTCATTTTCCCGAAAAGCTTAGATCGTCTAATTTTTTCTTCCAAGGTGCTGGAAGTGAAACATGGGCGTCAAATTTCGTTTTCAATGTACCAGCACATTCTTTCAAAAGATACTGAACACTGAAAGCCTGCGCTGTCAGCTCATAGCCTTTCAAAGTGAGGGCTATCGAGGGTTTGCCTTTGCGCGACCCTGAAGGGAACTCATGAATAAAGTCTGATTTTATAAGGAATAAGAAAAGCTTATTGAGTTCTTCCTCAGATGGCACCCAAGTTGTCCAGTCTTGAAGTTCTTTTTTAAGGAACTGCTCAAGAGGAGCCCTTTTTGTAGGGCGATGCTCTCCCAGATAAATAAACCAGCGAAGGATGGTCTCGCTAAGGAGCTGGAAGTCTAATCCCTGCCAAGGCTCAGGCACGGCATAGAGATCAAACATCAGTATAAGCAGGTCAGCTAACCAGGGTTTATCGGCATAAGATTCAGCCATTTCATGAAGGACAGTTGCACACTGCTCTTCCAAGCCTGTGATAAAGCCAGATTCGTCAGAACTTAAACTCGCAAGGGACGTTTTATCATTTGGGTTGGAGCTCAAGTCCAGCATGCTTTGCGAGGCGTTTTGAATCATTTTTAGGACATCATCTCCAAAGCCTAAATCCTGTCTCAGAACCTTCTCATCTTTTGCCGCAAGGGTGCTAGCCACGAGGTAGCTTAAGAAGCTTTTTTCTTTTTGATACTCTTCTCTACGAGGCAGACTTGTTTCATGCAGTTCCCAAGCTTCGAAAAAAAATCTTATAAGACAGTCCACTAAGGAGCTGGCGAGTCGATGTTCTTTGCTTAGTTGGTGAGTCGACATATGGAGGAAAAGCGGATTCTCAATCCACTTTTGATGTCTAGAGAAGAGATAGAGCAGGTCAAGGAATAGGATCTGGCATTGAGCAGGAGATAGCTCTGCATGGAGGGGACTAAGTGAGGCTAGGAAAACCTGTTCCAGTTGGGCAATGTTGTTCTTGGGAAGGTGGGCGCTCACGTATTGCACCTTCCATTTCAGGGAGTCAAGCACCGATCCCACCAGGATCTTATCCATGTTAGGCTCTAGATTCTGGACTTGTTCTTGTTGGTCTGAGCTATGCTCCGGATGCTTCATCAGTCAAGCCTCATAGGTTAGGAATGCCGAGACAGGTTTGTGGCTGCGGTAGCGAAAACTATGATTTTTCTGCAAACTTCCTGCGCAAAGGTCCTAATCTGTCTTGACGATAGGTCGGTTCTCTTCGTTCGTGCACTTTCTTCTTCAACTCTGAAGAGAGTGATCCTAAAATTTCCATTTCAAAGGAGAGCCAAACGCCAAAATGGCGCCAGACACATTCTCGCATCTCTAGAGCGAGATGAAGAATTTCGAGACTTCCAGCAGAACCTGTGTTGTAAACAAAATTGGCATGACTAGGACTAATCTGAGCGGCACCCTGTTTTAGGTTCCTGACACCTGCTTCTTGCAGCAGCATCCCACTTGGGATCGAGACTTCTGGGGAGTAGTCGTTTTTAAAAATACAGCCGCAGGAGGGATGCAGAAATTGGCCTTTCTTTTCCCTGTCTTTCTCACAAGCTTGCATCTGTTGGAGGATTTCGATCCTCTTGCCAGGCTGGAGCTGCATTTCTACTTCTGCGATGAGGGCCCCGTTGCTCATAAAGACCGTATCTTTATAAGCTCTGAAAACAGCCTTCGAGGCAGCACTTCCTGGTGGAGTTAAAAACTCAAGGATGTCCCCATCTGGGCTCACAGCCTTGATTTTGGATACGACTTGACTGATTTCACCTCCATAACACCGTGCGTTCATCCTCACAGTCGCACCGATCTGACCCGGCAGACGGTTCATCCAGCTGATTCCTTGCAGCCCATGCTGATAGGCGTAGTGCGCTAAAACGGTATTATCAAGTCCAGCTTCACAGCGTAAAGAACTCCCTTCAGCGCTCATTTTTTTTAAGCGATGAAAGCTGATAACCGCACCAGGCCAAAACTCGTCCATGATCAGAGAGTTTGAACCTGCTCCTAACAGAAAATAGGCTAGTCCTTGAGCTCGAGTATAGAGAAGAGCTTCTTGCAATTCATCCAAAGAGATCGGGCTCAACAAAACCTGACAAAGGCCACCTGTTTTATAATAGGAAAGTTCTTTAAGGGAAGCGGTCATGCCTTGCTACATTCTCATTTCAGCAATGTCAGTAGGGTCTTCCCTATCTCTGCAGGACTCGGAGAAACAGCTACACCGGCTGCTCGTAAAGCATCAATTTTTTCAGCAGCTGTACCTTTCCCACCACTGATAATGGCCCCTGCATGGCCCATTCGTTTCCCTACAGGAGCACTTTGTCCTGCAATAAAAGAGCAGACTGGTTTTTTCACATTTTCTTTGATGAAGCGGGCTGCTTTAATCTCTGCGTCCCCCCCAATCTCACCGATCATGACGATACACTTTGTGTCTGGGTCTTGTTCAAAGAGACCGAGAATGTCGACAAAAGTAGACCCAATGATAGGATCTCCCCCTATTCCGACACAGCTGGACTGACCAAGTTTAGTTTGGGTTGTTTGCCAGACCGCTTCATAAGTCAGAGTCCCAGACTTAGACACGATCCCTACTCGACCAGGGGTATGAACATACCCAGGCATAATTCCTATTTTACAAGCCCCTGGTGTGATGACACCGGGGCAGTTTGGTCCTATCAGTCGAGAAGAGGAACGAGCTAAAGCTTTTTTTACAGGAAGCATATCCATCACCGGAATACCTTCTGTGATACAAACGATGAGCTCGATTTCAGACGAAATAGCCTCTAAAATCGCATCAGCAGCAAAGGGAGGAGGGACAAAAATCATAGTGGCATTGCAAGCTGTTTTTTCCTTGGCTTCGGCGACAGTGTCAAAAACAGGCAGTCCTGCAGCCTGAGTTCCGCCCTTACCCGGTGTCACTCCTCCGACAAAACAGGGAGCGTACTCGTGTGATAGCTGAGTATGGAACAGCCCAGCTTTGCCTGTGATCCCTTGGGTGATAACCCTTGTGTTTTTATTGATAAGAATGGACATCTCTATTCCTTACGCTTTTTTAATCATGCTTTTAAACATGCTTATTTGATCAAATTTCTCTTAAGTCTATCGCTGTCACGGATCGCTTGTTTTCGGGTGACGTTGTTTTCGTACACCTTTGCTGATGCAGCTATTTTTTGATAGCTTGAACGATTTTTTGGGCGCCATCGGCCATATCTTCTGCTGTGATCACGTTGAGTTTGGATGCTTTTAGGATAGCTCTCCCTTCCTCAACACGCGTTCCCTCCAAGCGTACAACGAGTGGTACCTTGACTCCCAATTCCTCAGACACAGCAAGGATGCCCCTAGCAATCAGGTCGCATTTGAGAATCCCACCAAAAATATTAACAAAGATGCCCTTCACTTTTTTGTCTCGAAGGATGATCTTGAAGGCATGTCGTACCATTTCTTCCGTAGCGCCTCCTCCCACATCTAGGAAGTTAGCTGGCTCGGCACCGTAATATTTGATGATATCCATGGTTGCCATCGCGAGGCCGGCTCCATTGACGAGACAGCCTATCTGGCCATCTAGACCGATGTAGTTAAGGCCGTATTTGGAGGCTTCGATTTCTCGAGAGTCTTCTTCTGCAAAGTCTCTGAATTCTTCAATTTCTTTTTGTCTGTACAGGGCATTGTCGTCGAATTGCATCTTAGCGTCGAGAGGTAGCAGCTTGCCTTCGGCCGTGACGACAAGAGGATTGATTTCTAGCATTGAAAAATCGAGCTTCACAAACATGGGGTACAGTTTTTTTAAGAGACTTGTGAGTTCTTTTTTTTCACTTTCTGGAAGGGGAAGTTTGAAAAGCAGTTGGCGAAGATAGAAATCTCGGAGCCCGACAGTGGGGTCGATACGAAGATTGATAATTTTTTCAGGTGTCTTTGCTGCAACTTCTTCTATATCAACCCCGCCCTCTGTCGAGAACATGATGGCGATAGAAGCTGTTTCTCGATCGACGAGCAGGGCAAGGTAGTACTCTTTCTGGATAGAACTTCCTTCTTCCACGTAAACCTTATGGACAAGTCGTCCCTCTGGCCCAGTTTGATGGGTTTTAAGGGTCATCCCTAGCATTTTCTGAGCGACTTCAAAGCACTCCTCAGGGCTCTTAACCAGTTTCACCCCTCCACCTTTACCT
>JAGNWK010000107.1 GCA_017985985.1 Oligoflexales bacterium | reverse complement strand
TCTCCACAGACTCTCGTACGTGTGAAATGGGTTCACTATTTATTTCTCTGGAGACCTCGTCAACTAAGGCTCACGGGCATGTGCTGACCGCTATCGCTAAGGGTTCCACAGGAGTGTTAAGCCAACATGATTGGCACTTTGAGGGAGTGAGCCTCTTTGTTGTTTATGACACTAACGAGGCATTGTATGATTTGGCTGGTCTTTGGCGTAAGCAATTCAAAATTCCAGTGATCGCTGTTGCAGGGAATGTCGGCAAAACAACCACCAAAGAGATGATTGCACACCTGCTCGAGGCCTCTGGAAAGAAGGTTTTAAAGACGGAAGAGAGTCAAAATGGATTTCAGGGAATTCCGGCAACTCTGATTAGACTAAGGCCTGAGCACGAAGTCGCAGTGATCGAAGTTGGAATTGATGAGCCCAACACGATGCTGCTACATGCAAGGCATGTGAAGCCAACAAATCTGATTATATCGTCACTTGGAGCTGAGCATCTTGAAAAATTGAAAGATCCTGACAATGCTGCTCGAGAAGAGTTTGAGCTAGCCATATGGGGATATCGAAACGGTGCTTCGATGATCTTGAATGGCGACAATGATTACTGCCGAAATCTTGCATTTACGCATCTAAAAGAAGGGGATTTTTCTTTTTATTCTTTAGATCCTTTATCAAAAGATGGACTCGGAAGTCGACTGCGATGCCTTGGCTATTATGAAGGGAATACACTTCGAGTTGCTGATCTCATTGACGATAAATCCTTTCTTGTGACTTCCAATCTGCCTGGAACTCACAATGCGTTGAATCTTTTGGGAGCTGTAACGACGCTTCTCAGCATGGGAATAGACTCAAAAAAAATTCAAGCTTCATCTCAAAAATCTAATTTTGCCAGTGGACGCTCTGAACTAAGGATAGGCCCTAAAGGTGCCACGTTTTTGTGTGACTATTACAACGCTTCTCCCGCATCAATGGCAGCAGCATTCGCCACTATTAGGGAACTAAGAAAGTCAAATTCTCAGGGACGGATCTGGCTTTGTCTTGGAGACATGCTAGATCTCGGTGCTATGGAAGAGATTTATCATAGACAGCTTGCTGAAATACTACCTGCAGAATCAATTCTTTTCAGTTTTGGAAAGCGAATGCTGTGGACACAAGATCAACTCCAAAAAAATATACCGCACGCACAAAGAAAACACTTCGATAGCTTGGAAGAAATGGCGCACGCCCTATATAGTTCAATTTCAGCATCAGACTTGGTGCTTATTAAAGGGTCGAGAGGCATGGCAATGGAAGGTGTTTGGAGTGAGCTTGTCAACTTAGAGTCCAAAAAAATTTCCTAAAAAAGATGGATGAAATAAGATGTCTAACCAAACCTTTGAAACTCAATGCTTACCATGTACCGATGAGGCCCTATCGCTCGGGGAGGCCTTGCTCAGACAAGGTGAAATCATTGGCGTTCCCACCGAAACTGTTTACGGTCTCGCGGCTGACGCAAGTAATGGCGAGGCGATTGAAAAAATCTACATCGCAAAGGGACGCCCATCTTTTAACCCGCTAATTGTCCATGTTGGATCTAGCTTAAACAGCTGTCAAAAGCTGGCTGAACAGGGTCTCTTAGATAGAGATAAGATCAGTGAACAAGCCGTCGAGCTCGCTAACAAGCTCATGAGAGCATTCTGGCCAGGTCCCTTGACTCTCGTGTTGCCGCGCGGTCCAACTCTATCACCAATGGTGGCTAGAGGTCTTGAAACCGTCGGATTTCGGATGCCTGGTCATCCGGATTTTCTAAAGTTTTTGGACAGATCAGGGCTTGTTCTAGCTGCCCCCAGCGCCAATCGCTCCAATCGAATCAGCCCAACTCTAGTTCAGCACGTCCTAGCTGAGTTATCAGGACGCATCCCTTTGGTTCTCGATGGTGGAGCGTGTCAGGTCGGTTTAGAATCCACTATTGTTGAGATTAGTGGGCCATCCGCGACAATCCGATTATTGCGAAAAGGAGCCATTGCATGCGAAGCATTAGAGGCTGAGGCCGGTGTTTCTTTGCAAGCGCTCCCAGCAGGAGAACGTCTTCTTGCCCCTGGAATGATGAGCAAACACTATTCTCCCACAAAGCCTTTGTTGCTGGTCCATGAGGACAACTTGTGCTTAGAGTTACAAAGTTTGCGTCAATCTGGTGTTCTAGCCAAAATATCTGTACTAAAATTTTCTGATAGTCCATCCCTTACGATGGAAAAAGAGCTACAAATATGTGGCAGCCCGTTAGAGCTTAAGTATTTGCCATGTAATGATAGCTTGGCTGCTAAGATTCTCTTTCAAACTCTCAGAATGTGCGACGAAAGTGATGCCCAAATCATATTAGTTGAACTGCCTAAACAACGCTTACAGAGTGGCCTCTGGCCCGCTATCTGGGATAGACTCACCCGAGCAGGAGTGCGCCACCTGACGGATCGTCCATCAGATGGGAGTACATGATTCCTATCTGATGAAGTAAAAGAAGATGATCTGTTAATTAAGAGTAGCGGAAAGCTTACAAACTTAATCCTCCCAAGAAAAGGTCCATTCCTTGACTATTATGAAACTCGGCTGCGGGAGCAGCTGTTCCGTTGGTAGTAGGAGGAAGGGCTGCTTGCACACTAGCAGAAGCGGATAAGGCAGAGTGAGCTTGTGGTGGTGCAAAAAAATGCCTGTCATCAAAGAGAGCCAAATGCACAGTTTGTGCTCCAGGGCTTGTTTGAATTTCAACTGGAGGTCCATCTTCATGACCCCATTGATCAAATTGTTGGATAGAAACATTAACCCCTAAAACGGTACAAAAAGCGACAATGAGCATGTTGTCCGCCCATGGAGCCTGAATATGCGGTTGTCGCCCAGCTGTAGTTACATGGGCATTTAACTGTTCGATCAGACTCTGAATATAGGCCTCTAAGCTAAGACCAGGAACAAACGAGGAAAAATGCTCGTGATTTGTCAATATATAAGAAAAAGCCATCATATAGGTGTCTTTGATGAGCAACGGAGCTTGACCTTGAGCCGTAAGGATATGAGACAGAGCTAAAAGAAAGCAAGCTCCGTTCCCCTCAGGGTTATGCCATTGTGGGTGTTCCGCAGCGAATTGATCGACAGTCTTTGCTTGGCTATTCTCCCACTCTTGGAGGATCTTTAAAAAAGAGACGGCATCTAAGGAGGTTTCCCCGGGTGCCTTTGCCCTAAAGGTCGCACCATCTTCTGTACAATGAACAGCCATAGTGAGGATATACCGCAACAGATCGAGGGCGAGTGGATGAATTCGAAGTGATTTATTAGCTCGTGTAGAATCGAATTCCTTATCTTTTCTATGAAGAAGGAGTGGCGCTCTTTGCTCCATAACACCTGCAAATTTGTCTGCTAATACAGTTGAGACTTCCCAAGAGAATTTTTCACAAACCCCCAGTAGCAAACCGAAATAGCGCATAAAGTATGGAATATTTACAGATTGATAAGGTTGGAAAACCTTCCCCCTGAGAGCCAGTTCAGCTAGGTTAGGTTCTCCCCTAAGAGTCTGACCACGTTTCAAAATAAGAGCATAAATATTCTCAAGGAGGAGTTGGGATAATCCCCTTCCGGTGAGACCTAAACGGGCAGCATATTTCATAGCCCAGTATTGAAATCCATAAGCCAGGAAGAGCTCTGACCCCTTTGCTATCGGGACATTGGCCAAAAGACAGAAAAGTGGCCCCTCGCTATTAGGATCGCCTTGAAGATTTGGTTTAGACCCCTCTCCTAGGTTTTCTTCGCATTTTTTATAACTCTCGTGAGCTTGTAAAACTTCTAAAAATATTACTTGAATTTTGTCCATCAACTCCCGATCGAGCTTAGCCCCCTCTGTCATAAGGACCTGCATTTCCGCCCGGGTAAAGGGGATTTCTTTTAGAAGTGTATAAGCTTTTTGCAGATGAAAGACTACCTCTGCGCTATAACAAATATCATTAGCTAACGCTCCAGCTAAATGGCGCAGAGCATTGGTGTCCACACAATCACCTGCTCCGTCTATAATATATTCTTCCTTTCCATCTCGAGTTGGACTTATTCCATAAGCCGATGTGGTGTGTTCTAGAAAACCAGAAACTCTTAAGGCTTCTCTTGTGGGGTAAACACTACCACCATATGCAACCACACGCTCACCTCTTTCGACGTCCCTCAAAGTGAATAGTCCGTCTCCTGCGTTGGGAAGTGTACTAGGCCTTCTCTCGAGGAAAGGGGAAAGATGGGCATAGATTTTTGAAGCTTTACAGGCATCCCGATGTCTTTTCCAATAGACAGTTTGGCAATCCTTATTACAGAAATAGACTGCTTTACAGCCAGCGCACCTCTGTTCTGTTTCCTTTTTGCAGTTAGCACAAGGCGCAGCTGAGGCTATTTCTATCATCACAAAGAACAGTAGCAGCAGCCGAGGAAGAATTAGACCAGTCAGAAGTCTCATAAGTATCCTATGTTTTTATATGATGCAGATAGAAAACGCGATAGCCTGCGGCACTTGGTTACACAAGCTTACGCCTGTGTCAAGATCTATTTTTATAGACACTATTTTACATTCAATTCAGACTCTTAGACACTGGGCTCATCTAGCTAACAGAAGCCTGAGGCAGTAACAGTTCTTCGATTTAATGCTTTATCGACAATTGCTAGAGAGACTGCAGCACGATACCAGTGACATAAAGCTACCTAGCGCAACGACGAAAGAGCGTAGATACGACTTGTAGGACGGCTCCTAGCACGATTGTTGTTTTTTACCTTTCTTGTATAATCAAGCTAGGAGATGTGATTAGGAACCATCCCACAAGTCGTATAGCACGGCATTGAGGAACGATCAGCGCAGTTTACTTGTTGCTGGTAAATGAGCAGCGCAGTGACGAAAATAACGCAGCTAGACGACTTGTGGGATGGTTCCTAGGGCCAATATGTTTAGTCTATCAACATGGGAGAGGAGTCTCGTATGGTTTTTAATGGCGCACAATTTCATATGTTGGTGAATCATGTCCCTGTGGTTGGCTTTTTAGGTGTGACCCTAGTGCTCTTGATGGCAATTAAAGTTAAAAGTATCGAAATGAAACGTTTTGCGCTGTTGGCTACTGCTCTGGTTGGGACGAGCTCTCTAGCTTCTTATTGGACAGGTGAACCAGCTGAAGAAGTAGTGGAGCATCTCACTGGTGTTACAGAAGGACTTATTCATGAGCACGAAGAACTTGCTGAGAAAGCCACTGTTATTTCGATCATTACAGCAGCAATGGCAGCAATCGCATTTTTTTTACAAAGAAAAAAGCCAGAAACTTTGAAAGTGTCTTTGCCCATTGTCTTGCTTTTTTCCTTGATCACCGCAAGTATTATGGGAATGGCTGCACACGAAGGAGGAAAAATAAGACACCCTGAGATCAACCCGAATGCGGGAAGCCTAGGGTCGTCACATGAGACCATTGAAGATTGATCTGAGTATTTTTTGGGGTGCCATGCACACGGGAACCAAAAGCTAGAATTTCAACACCAGGAAAAAAACCTCGGATAGTCTTTACAAGAAAATCTATCTGCTCTTGGGTTAAGCCCTTTAGCACTGAACTCATCTAGGCTTCCAGCTTTGGAGAGGCCACCGTGATGGAATGGTTCCGGCACATTGCTTTGGCATGGAATATTGTTCTATCTCGGCTCCTTGCCTTTTTAGTGAGAAAAACTTTACAAGAACAACTCTAAATTCATCCACCTAATTCTGGAATCAAAGTGAGATCTTTGCTCTCGTTTTTGATTCCAGATAAAAGCAATTTCTCCAAAACCTTGATTTTTTTCCCAAGAAGAACCAAATGTATCTAGGAATGATGAGGCAATTTTGTCAGTATCTGAAACATTTTTTAAACTAAATACAATTTCTAAATATTCTGGAATTTTCCAATATCTTTTGATCTCAGAGGTTTGAATATCTCCAATAGATGAAAGTATGTGAGTTAACCTCAACATGCAGTTTGAATCGAGAGACTCTTCTTTAGCTTCGAAATATAACTTAAAAATCGCTCCCATTATTATAACCTTAGCGTGTCCCTTCACCGTTTAATGACACAGTTAAGTGTTTCCCATCAGATGAAAGGCCCTAACTTGTTTTTTCCAAGCTGTACGTCCCACTTGAATGATTGCCCTGGAGTTCGCGAAGGACCCTTGGACCATTCATTGCCAAATTTATCGACATAGCCACCATTCGGTCCGCGTTTTAGTGGAGTAGATGGATCATAGTCCTCTGGTGGAACAAATCGTATCTTTCCTGTAGTTGGGAGCTGGACCTTTTTTATTCTACCTTTCATTGAAGGAGTTGAGGGGCTTTCAGCAGACAAGTCTTATACCAAAAGTGGTAAGATCCACTACATCCGCATCTCCCTTAGGCTGATGGGGGATTTAAGAAAGTTGAGGGAGATGAGGGTTGCAGATAATAAGGTTCTTCCAGCGATGCCTGTAGATGTTCTACAAAGAGAGTTTAATAAACTGACCAAGCTATGTGGCAACCCTAAGATCAAGTTTCATGATCTTAGACATACCTTTGCCTCCAATTTCCTAGCTGGCGGAGGGAAGATTTATGATCTGAAGAAGATCTTGGGGCATTCCACAATTCAGGTCACCGAGCGCTATGTCCACATGGTGCCAGAGGAGCTTAGAGGGAAGACGGAAGTGTTGGGATTTTGATGACGGTAAGCTAAGCTATATGAGGCGAGCGCTATTTTTTTATGGAAGAGAAAAATTGGAAGATCGTGTTGAACACATTGCTGGTTTGTTCAACATTCATCATCGCCATGATCATTCATTCTGGTGTTTACAAGAAAAGTGCTGTTGAACAAGAAAATAGTCAACTTTCGTCAACATTGAATGTTGAAATTCAACAGTTGAAAGTTGACGAAGAGAAGGCTCTGCTCATGATTGAGTCACTCGCCCCCGTTTTGTACCCGACAAAACGGGCCAAGTTGGTGGCAGAGTTGGAGCTAGTGATTAGGAAGGAGCTCAAAAAGAAGTCAGCAGAGCTCTCAAGCTTGCTTCAGCAAAGTATAGGGAGAATTGCAGGAGAGGCCACCGTGATGGAATGGTTCCGGTACATTGCTTTGGCATGGAATATTGTTCTATCTCGGCTCCTTGCATTTCTTCTGAGAAAGGAGTTCTACTCCTCATCTTCGTAGGGACACGGACCTATCAGACCGTCGTCTCGAATATAGTGGCCTCGGCTAAAATATACGTCCCCTACTTCGGTGTCATCATAGATCCACTCGTTCCAATTTTTTATAACCCAACTTACTAAAATACCTCCTACTTTTTCAGATTTAGGAGGGAGAGCTTCTTCGGGTAAGCAAATTAAAATATGGCCTGATTTGTATCCTGTTGCTACGATCAAAGTGTGCCCGCTCGGAGATTGGGGATCGTTGATTAACATAAAATCTACTATCTTTTCATAAGGATATTTTGCAAGGCACCTCAAAATATCTCCTCTAAAAAAATACTTTTGTTTTATTTCTACCAATTTTTTCCAAGACATAATTAACTACCTTAGATTTCTATATCATGACCACCAGAGTTATCGAGTCCACCCTTTGAATTTAAGTCCAGATCATATTCTCCCTGATGTTTTCCACGTTTACTTATTTTTTCAAATCGTCCATGTCTAGTTCCGCTCCACTCTGGATCTGAAGCTTCATAATCTTCTTGCATTTTTAGTGCGTTAGCCTTTTTATGGTTGAATGAAATTAAAAAAGAAGACTCCCAAGTCACCTGAGAGGGTGATGCTTAA
>JAGNWK010000106.1 GCA_017985985.1 Oligoflexales bacterium | reverse complement strand
CGGTTAGGCAGAATTCTTTAATCGACTGCTTTGTTTTAACTCGAGACCCATTCGACTTCGTCCACCTTTGGTGGACTTCGCTCAGGGTGACGGGGCTTTAACTGGTTGGGAGGACGTCACCCCGAGCCCATTCGACTTCGCTCAGGGCAGGCTCCGTCGAGGGGTATCTTTCCTTAACCGAATGACATTGGAGGTCAGGTGATCTTGTTCAGAAATAATTAGATCATTTTTTCAGCGCGGACGTGCTTGTCGAAGTCCTCAGCACTGAGGAGTTTTAAACTTACAGCAGCCTCTTTCAGGGTGAGGTTTTCTTTATGAGCCTTTTTAGCGATTTTAGCGGCATTGTCATAACCAATCACAGGATTCAAGGCGGTGACGAGCATCAAAGAACGTTCTAGGTGCTGCTTAATAGCAGAGCGATCTGGTTCGATCCCCTCCGCACAGTTCTTGCGGAAACTGTTCATGACGTCCGCCAAAAGTCGGGTGCTAAGCAGGATGTTGTGGATGATGACAGGTTTGAAAACGTTGAGTTGGAAGTGCCCCTGACTGCCTGCCACTGTTACAGCCGTATCACAGCCAAAAACTTGCACGGCCACCATAGTCATGGCTTCGCACTGGGTCGGATTGACCTTGCCTGGCATAATGGAGCTCCCTGGCTCGTTCTCTGGGATGAAAATCTCTCCTATCCCACAACGAGGGCCACTGGCCAGGAGCCGGGTGTCGCTCGCGATCTTGAAGCAGGCTGTTGCCAGAGTTTTGAGAGACCCACTGAGGGCTACCAGAGCATCATGGGCAGCTAGGGAGGCAAATTTATTGCTGGAGCTGATAAAGGGATAGCCACTCAGATCTGCGATATGGGCGGCTACTTTGTCTGCAAAGCCCTTGGGAGAGTTAAGACCCGTTCCTACCGCTGTGCCGCCGAGGGCTAGCGAATAGAGGCCTTCTAGACTCGTACGGATGGCATGCTGGGCGAAGCGGAGTTGATGGGCCCAGGCCCCAATCTCCTGACCTAGTGTCAGGGGGGTCGCATCCATCAGGTGGGTTCGACCTATTTTAACGATATCTTTGAATTGCTGGGATTTCTGTTCGAGGACGAGAGCCAGCTTGTCCAGAGCCGGCAAAAGGGCTGTCTCTACGTCGTGGACGGCCGCTAGATGCATATAGGTGGGGAAGCTGTCGTTCGAAGACTGGGATCGATTGACGTCGTCATTGGGATGGATAGGAGTCTTGCTCCCTATTTTACCCCCAGCAAGCTCGATAGCCCGGTTAGAGATCACCTCATTGGCGTTCATATTGCTCTGGGTCCCAGAGCCTGTCTGCCAGACGACGAGGGGAAACTGCTCGTCGAGTTTACCCGCTATCACTTCGTCGCAGGCCTGTAAGATAAGGTCCCGCTTCTCAACAGTGAGGTTGCCCAGTTCACAGTTGGTGATGGCACAGGCCTTCTTCACAAGACCCATAGCCCAGATCATGGCCCGAGAGAATCGCTCACCGCCGATTTCAAAGTTTTGCAGAGATCTCTGCGTCTGAGCCCCCCAGTAGCTTTTCGCTGGAACTCGAACTTCTCCCATGCTGTCGGTCTCGACTCGATAAGCGTCCATACAAATCCTCTCTATTCATTTTTTGAGGAAGCCTTTTCTCTGGGGAACCAGCTGCGCAGTTTCCCCAGGCCCCTCCTTGCTGGCAGTTTCCCCAAATCCTTACTTGCATAGTTTAGGTTTTAGGCGACTGGTTGCTTTTCGTTTTTCGTCTTTAATATAAGTCGAATAGGGATGTTGTCCAAACCAAAATCTTGGCGAAATCGTTTTAGCATGTAGCGCTTGTAAGCTTCCTTCAAGTCATCCGCTCGGTTGCACTTGATCACGAGGGTAGGGGGAGAACTGCTGAGCTGAGTTCCAAAGTAGAACTTGAACCTCTTCGTGTGATTGGAAATCAGATGGGGGGGATGAGCTTCCACCATCGCTTCTATCGAGCTGTTGACTTTGGCTGTGCTGACCCGTGTTCTGTATTGGTCACGGAGGGATTCAATGGCGGCCATTGTTTTGTGAACACGTTTATTGTGGAGGCACGAGATAAAGTGAATAGGGACAAAGTTCAGATCTTTGAGCAGCTGTCCGTTAATTCTCTCTTCGTACTGCTTCATACTGCGAGAGTCTTTATCTTCTACAGCATCCCACTTGTTGATCACAACGAGGACGGGTTTGTAGCGTTCCAGAGCAAGGTGAATCAGTCGGGAGTCTTGGTCGGTGACGGATTCTCGTCCGTCGACGACGAACAGGACAATGTCAGCGCGGTCGATCGCTCGCAGACTGCGGATGACGCTGGCCCCCTCCAGAAAGGAATCAGTTTTGGCAATTTTTGTCTTCCGCCGTATCCCTGCGGTGTCGATCAAAAGGTAGGGGTTCTTGTTATAAGTGATCAGGGTGTCGATGGGGTCTCTTGTCGTCCCTGGGATCTCGCTGACAAGGCTGCGTTCCTCGCCCACAAGGCGATTGAGCAGAGATGATTTTCCCGCATTCGGTCGACCAATGATGGCGACGGAGGTCAGGTTCGCTGTCGTCTTGGCGTCGTAGCGGCTAGGGGTGAGACCGACGTTCAATAGCGTGAGCTGCTCGCGAATAATGACGAGCAGTTCCTTGAGCCCCTTCCTGTGCATGGCACTGATCGGGACCGGTGCGTCAGGCAGACCGAGTCGCCAAAATTCAAAGGCAGAACCTCTTTGTTCTTCGCCATCTATTTTATTGCTGACACAGATGAATTTTTTCTCAGATTTTCGGAGTCCCTTGAGAATTTCATGATCAGCCGGCAGCAGTCCGCTGCGACCGTCAACAAGAAAGAGCACCAGATCAGCCTGTTCAAGTGCTTTTTGAGTTTGCTGCCAGATGAGTCCGTTGATTTGGAAAAGGGCTCGTTCGTTGACATCGTAGTCAACTTCTCGCAAGGCGATCCCAGCCGTGTCTACAAGGGTAAAACCGTGGTCGGAGTCTTGCTGGTCGTAGACTGTGCCGTAGAGTCTGTCTCTGGTCACACCGGCTGTGGGGCTCACCAGAGAGTTCTGGCTGCGAGTTAAGCTGTTAAATAACGTGGACTTTCCTGTATTGGGTCTTCCCACGATGGCGACTATACCTTTTATCATAACGATACCTTTTCCTTACATGCCTAATGGGGGGAAAATCCTTAAAGAGGGGGGGACGCCCTCTTTAGAGAAAGAAAGATCTGCTGTTTGTGTGGGGTCGTCCCCTCCCTTCACACTTGTGGACACCAAACTAGACAAGGCCTGTTTAGCTGCATCTTGCGAAGCTTTTTTCTTACTTGAACCCCGGCCATGGGCCAGGATTTTGCCATCCAGAACGGCTGCCACTTCGAACTCCTTGGAATGATCGGGCCCATTTTCACGTAAGGTCACATAGGTTGGTGTGACACGAAACTGACCCTGAGAAAGAACCTGCAACTGACTTTTGTGATCTTCCTCAAGGAGTAGTGAGAGTTGTTCTCGACTGAACTGTTCATCGAGTAAAGAGCGCAGTATCCGCTGGGCTTCTACAAACCCTCTATCGCGGTAGATGGCGCCGATAAGGGCTTCGACAGCATCTGCTAGGATGGATTCTTTGTAACGGCTTCCCGATATCATTTCCCCTCGCCCGACGATTAAGTATTGGGGCAGACCCAGGGCTAGGCCTAATTTAGCGAGGTGCCCTTCGCAGACGAGAGAGGACCGTATCCGAGAAAGTTGTCCCTCACTCCAGTTCTGCTCCTGTTCCCAGAGCAGGGTGCTGACCACCAGTCCGAGCACGGAGTCCCCTAGGAACTCCAATCGTTCGTTCCAGGTCCAGGAGACATTCGACTTTTCCCTCTCCTGGATGCTGATCACAGCAGATCGGTGGGTGAGCGCCTCTAAAAGTAAGCTTTCGTTTTGAAAAGAGTAGCCTAGTCGTTGGCAGAGTTTGGGTAGTTCGCCATACTCTTTAGGGAAATATGTTTTCCAATAATAGGACGCAGGTTCTGAGCCGGCTAATTTTGCCATTTCAGCCGCCTTGTCAAGGCAAGGTTCTAATGAAAAATGTTGAGGTCTTTTCGCATCCATTGATAAACTCATCGAACTGATTATTTGATAAATTCCTAAAAATATAATGAAGAAACAAATTTGAAAAGTAGGACAAAACTCGCGGTCATCACTGTTCTTCTACTGCTGTTCACGGCTGGGATATCGTTTCTCTTATTTCTTAAGTCGGAACTTCCCCGCTGGAGCCAGACCCCGATTGAGCTGGATCATGAGCGGCTCGTCACCCTACCTGTAAAGACCCCCCTGCGTCAATTGGCACGAGAGCTTTCCAGGCAAGGGCTTATTCATCAAGAGTTTTTTTTCCTCTTGTGGATTCGTTTCGAGGGGACATACAGGCATTTTCAAGCGGGAACTTACCAGTTTGAAGGCTCTGTCAGTCCCAAAGACATCCAGGAGAAGATGACCAAGGGGGAGATCTACCAACCTCTGCTATTTAGCTTTACAGTTCCGGAAGGAGCTCAACTCACGACAATTGCTCAGAAGATCTCTGAGCTTGGTCTGGGTTCGCTAGACGCCTTGGAGAAGCTTTCGAAAGATCCTGAATTCATCAAAACCTACCTTGGTTTCGAAGCCCCTAGCCTTGAGGGTTTCCTATTTCCAGCAACTTACAGATTTTATGAGAAGAAACCAGACCTAAAAAAAGTATATGAGACTATGATTGCGGAATTCTTTAAAAGACTGCCCGCAGACTATGTCGAATCCGCTCAGAAAAAAGGGATCAGCCTCTACCAGGCTGTGACCATAGCCTCCCTGATTGAAAAAGAAGCCTTCCAAGGGGAGGAACGCACTGCTATCTCTGAGGTGATTTGGAACCGACTGAAGCGGCAGGTGCCCCTGGGGATCGATGCCGCTCTGCCCTACGGCATACTCCACTACGATGGAAACATCCGCATGGTGCACTTGAGAGATGCAAGCAATAGGTATAATACGAGGATACACAAGGGGCTCCCCCCTAGCCCGATAGCCTCCCCTTCTCTCGAGTCTCTCCTTGCTGTGTTGAGCCCAACAGACCAGGGTTTTGAGTACTATGTCCTACGCCCCGGGCCCGAGAAGAGACATCACTTCTCCAAGACGCTGAAGGAGCATAATGAGCACGTTCGTCGTCTGGTCCAGGAACAACGGAAGCAGTAAAAACTCTGAAAGTGTGGAGGGAGTGCGAGGAGGGGACGGTCCCTCACAAATAAAGAATATGTCTTGGAGTATGAAATAAATATATGAGTATGAAAGTTATATGGAAGCGCCCCGATGGCTTCCACGGAGCCTCCCCTAGCGATTTTACCCTCACCCCCCTGTCCTCTCAGGCAAAGATCTGGTTGCATAAGACAGACAGTGCAAACTTTCCGTTCCGCCTTTCTGGTGGCTGGCAAGATGAAGAGGCAACTCACAAGTTGAATCGACTTGTGAACTTACTAGGTAAGCCCAGTGCCGACTGGGTAAGCCATCTTTTGAAAATCTATCACGACTCGAAGATTGAAGATCCGACAGCCTTTTTGCTGTCCCTTATTTCCTGGATCGATGAAGTGAGCTCCCAACTCAAAGGAGACGCCTGGGAACTCGAGATCATGGGTGAAACCCTCACTGAGCTGCGAGAAATATTAAGACGAGTTCAAGGGGACTTTCAAAAAAAAGTAGAGACGGGTTCTTAGTTGTTTGCTTATTATATATATTCAATGATATTATATCGTATAGGATAGGTTCATGGGGGCAGCTTCGCTGATATGGAATAAGTACATCGTCCTCATTCCTGACAAGTTTGCCATCTCCGTGAAGGTCTTCAAGGTTCCCCCTGATGATGCTAAGCACCCAGAAGGGGTGAAAACAAGTTTTGTGCTTTTAGATCTCGAGTTGGGAGCAGCAGCACTTCTCATAGACAATCATGCTCCATTTGGTTTTCACATGCATACTGGGTTACCAGGTAACAAAGAATTACGACAGGAGCTGAACGTAAAGACCTATCAAGCTGTCTACGAAGTCTTTATGGTGGAGGTTCATAAACGTGTCGAAGACTATAAAAGTAAAATTTAAACCCCTGAATGAATTTCATAACGAAGTTTTAGAGGGCATGAAAGCGCTCGATAAAGGTCATCAGCAACTGCCAGAGTCAGACCCGACGGATATCGTACTGTTCGACTCAATGGCAACTTTTCAAAGCTTCTTTACAGCCCAAAAAATTGAAATTTTAGCAATCATCAAACACGTTGCACCGAAAACTATATACGAATTGACAAGCTTGACAGAACGTCAATTTCCAGCTGTTCTTAAGGATGTCAAATCTCTAGCTAGCTATGGTTTTCTAGAACTAAAAGAAAATAATGATAGCAGGAAATCACTGTGTCCCAAGTTGAGCTTCGATTACGACGAAGTCGTAGTTGAAATTCCTATTCGTGGGTATCGGATTTCCTTAGAGGCTGCGTAGATTTTGATTCGGGGACACCCGACTGGCCCCAACAGGGAGAGGGATGTCCCCAGAAAAAGATGTTTGAGCTTGTGCAAGAGGCCGGCGCAACGGTCGGCACCTCCCATCCTCTCTCGGTCGCAATTTAATCAAAGAATAAACACCATCCCATCGCGACCTCAACCCGGATGGGATCCCTCCACCCTGCTGCCCTCTTGCACAAGCTCAAACGCTCGTAGGGTTTGTCACCCCTAGCGAATGGCACTACAGCAGGTACCGTTCCACTGAAAGCCCCGTCACCCTGAGCGAGTGGCACTACAGCAGGTACCGTTATTCCTCAAGGATCGCCTCTATCCCCGCTGCTAAGCAACATAGTGTTAGATGAACTAGATAAAGAACTAGAAGCCTGAAAGGGGTCAGTCGGATGTCCCCAAATCACCCAATCACGCACCTAAAAACGTTATATAAAATAGCTAAGTAGCAGGACGATTGACTTATACTAAAGTATAACTTACTCTAGACGATAAGATGTAGGAGGCCTGTTTTGAAAGCTAAAGTGATAGAAACCAAAAGTGTAGAGAAAGAGATTGATAGGGCTCCTCGTGAAATAAAAGTTTCTTACGAAACATGGGCTCGTCTGATTGAAGAGCATGGCCTTTTGATTTTAAAGCGATTCAGAGGATATCGCGATGAGGCCCTCAAGGGAGCTTGGGATGGATATAGATCATCACGTCTGAACAGACAATGGCGTGTTATATATTCAGCAGATCAAACTACAGATATTCAAATCATTCATGTTGAAAAAATAACTCCGCATGACTACAGGAGAAAGCAATGAGAAAAAAACAAATAATTCTGACACCAGGTGAGGTCGTAAAGGAGCTGCGTTTGAAAAAAGGATGGACTCAAGCCGTCCTCTCTCAAGTGACAGATATCGCAGTGAGCAATATCTCAAATATTGAACATAATAGGTCCAGGCTTGGAGAAGATCGAGCCATTCTGATCGCAGAAGCCCTAGGGATCAGACCAGAATTTATTCTTTTTCCCAATGGATTCGAAAGGGAGGACTTGAAAGTCCGCATCAAAAACATTCATGAAAAATTGGAAGATCTTGAAGGCAAATTTCTGTAAAACTACGAATCATGATGGCTAGTGACCAGTTAAAGCTCCGTGAAGTCCACCGCAGGTGGACGAAGTCGTGCGCCCGGCATGGGAACTATCTATAGGGTGAAAATCCCGAAGGACGAAGGCAGTAGTAGTCCTTAGCTGAAGGCAAGGGCGCTTCCCGCGAGGGAAGGTCTGAAGGAAGCCGTAGGCAAATGT
>JAGNWK010000105.1 GCA_017985985.1 Oligoflexales bacterium | reverse complement strand
TAGTATCATTCAATTCACAGCTTTTTTGATCGTGATCGGTGGGATGTCAGGTTCTATCCTGAATGCTTATCCCCTCCCCGATGTGATCCGTTCTTTCAAGGCGATTGGAACTTGGCTTAAAAATCCCCCCGCCAATACATCTCAAATTCTTACCGAGATCATTTACTTAGCGCGGACAGCTCGGAAAGAGTCGATCCTGGCTCTCGAAAAGAAGAGAGACTCTATAGAGTACGAACCCTTGGCTACGGCCATTCGTCTCGCTGTCGATGGTACAGACCCCAACATTATCCGCGAAACCCTTGAAACAGCCCAACATGTGATGCTCGAGGAAGAGGAGGTCTGTGTTCACTTCTGGGAAGACTGCGGAGCGTTCGCCCCTACGATTGGTATTTTAGGAGCGGTGTTAGGGCTGATTCACGTTATGGAGAATCTTGATAAGCCTGAGATGATTGGTCCCGGTATTGCAGTGGCCTTCGTGGCTACCCTTTACGGTGTGGGATCGGCCAATATTTTTTTCTTGCCTATCGGTAAGAAAATCAAGCGGAAGGCCCAACTTGATGCCATGGCCAGAGAAATGGTGATCATCGGGGTGGAAGGTATCCTTTCTGGTCTCAACCCGAAGGTTATCCAAGAAAAACTATCTATCTTTGTCGAACATAAACCTGAAGAAAAATAGGCCCCTTTTTGGCTAAGAAGCAAAAATGTCCAGCCTTTGAAAATCATGAGCGATGGCTGGTGAGTTATGCCGACATGCTCACCCTCCTCTTCGCTGTGTTCGTCGTTCTCTTTGCTCTTAAAGAGGGGGGCCAACCTGAGGTGCAAAAAGCGGCAGGGGCCATGCAGGAAAGTTTTAATACCCCCCTAGAAGATATTCCCATCGATAGAAAGGTGGGGCCACAAGAACAGGGGATTGGGATTTTTGAGCATTTTAAAGCTGATCAGATCCGTCCCCCTTTGATCCAAAAATATCCGTCAGAACAAGATAAGGTAAAAGTTATCGATAAAGAATTGAAGTTGACGAAGACCCAAATTGAAGAGCGCCTTTATGGCCCCAATCGCTTTAGAGATGCTAAAGGCAAGGAAAAAGGTTCAGGTGAGGAGCGGGTCGTTACGGTCGAGAGAACGGAGAAGGGTTTCAAGTTGAAACTTCTGGCAAGACATTTCTTTAGGCCTGGCGAGACCTATGTCCGGGGTGAGGCCCTGCATGATCTCGACGAAGTGATAGAGGTTATAAAAGGCCTTGGTAGAGATATTGTAGTAGAAGGTCACACAGATGCTTCGCCCCCTGCGGATGGTGCACCCTCAAACTGGGAGCTGTCGGCTTTACGAGCGTCCGGTGTCATCCATTACATGATTGCCAAGCATAATTTCCCAGCTACTCGCTTGGGAGCGGCAGGCTATGCAGACATGCGTCCCATTGCTCATAATGGAACAGAAGCAGGAAGGAATCTAAATCGCAGGATAGAGATTCAAGTGAATTATGAGTAAGCAAGGAAGATGGTTTGGGAGGAAGCCTTGCCCTGAGCCAACCTGTCAAAGTATTCATCACGGAACCTCGTCATTGCGAGCGTCAGCGAAGCAATCTCCGTGTAAAGACCAGATTGCTTCGTCGCCGATGGCTCCTCGCAATGACGAAATCAGAATACTTAGACAGGTTGGAGCGTAGTCGAATGGGTGCCAGCTGGTTTCTCCCAAAAATCCAAACCTACGTACTCCTCTTTTTGAGCTTCAGTGCAGCCTCTTCATCTTTTGCTAAAGTAAAAATCAGACATCTGCAGCAAAAAGCTTCGAAAGAGATCCCCCTTTCGGAACAGTCTCTATCTGAGATCCTTGAAAACTATTCTTTCATTGCAGATTTTAGACAGAAGGAGGAGCTGCTCAATATCTCAGAGATTCCCTTTTGGAAGTATCCCTTCAAGGTAGAGAAAGCGGAGTTTGACTTCGACTTAAGCCTAGGAGCTCTTGGGGAGATGCCGGCGACCTTAGGTGTGGGGAGAGAGTTTGAGCATATCAATCGCGGTCGTGTTTTCTTTCTTGAAGGGAATATTGAGGAAGCAAAGACAACTTGGCTGTCTGCTAGAGCTCGGTTTGGCACAAAATTTAAATTCCATAGAAGAAACGATTATTTTATAGGACTCGCCTTTTTGAAGTTGGCTGAAGAGCTTCGGCACTTAAAAGGGGGCGACTGGGAGGAGTCAGAGGTTCGTTCCCTCTATGCGAATGCCGGAACTTTCTTTAGCTGGGCTTTTATTAAGAAAAAAGAAGAACTTGACCCCGTAGTGGATGCGATAATGCCTAGGGGGCTTTATAACTTAGCTGTTATTTATCACCGCTATGGTCGCTACGGAGCCTCTCATGCGACAGCCGCTGAAGCCCTAGAGTTTTTGTTGAAAACAGGCCGAAAAGAGCTGAGAAGTCGTTTTCGCCAAATTCTTGTAGACTCTCTTATCAAAAATCGAAGCTACTTAAAGGCCGTTCAGGAGCTGGACACCGGGATTAGACAGGATTCTAAGGACCCAGAGGTGCCTGTGTTTTTTACAAAAGTTGCCAATATTTATTTTGATCTGAACAACTATTCTTTAGCAGAAGATATCTTCGATATTGCAGATGCTGTGAGTCGCAAGATGGATCAGGATCCGAAGCCTATGAACTCTTTCTTGAGAGGGGAGAGTTTATTTTGGTTAGGGGAATTCAAGGGTTCAGCAAAAGTTTTTGAGTATGGTCTGAGGCTGCTCGATCTTAGGCGTGGGCCTCTGACGGAGAAGGAGCGGGCGGATGCGTCCTGGGCCTTGCTGCGTCTTGCGGACACTTATTTAGCCCGCCATCTCTTCTATCAAGCACAAGTTTTTTATTTTCGCGTGCTCCGTGAGTACCCCAAGAGCCCAGCTGCCGCCATTGCGGAAGTCAGACGGGCTTGTCTTGAGCTTCCTGCTGCTCGTGGCAATAACGTCAAACATGGTAGGGAGCTCTTATCCTCCGCCAAAAAGAAAGGGGATATCCCTGCCAATGCCATGGAGATTGCCTGGGCTTGCGAGACTCGTTCTTATAGTGAGAGAGAAAAAACAGCCAGTATGGTCCTCCGAGTCGAAGATTTTTTGAAAAGCTATCCGAACTCAGATTTTCTTAAAGACTTTATCCCTTCCGTTCAGGCGGTGGATGCCGCTGTTTTGGATGAAGCTCTGCTGGCGAAGAACTGGCACCGAGCTGTGCAGTTCTATGAAGTTAATGAGGCGAAGCTGTTTTTTGTTGGCACGGAGCAAAAGGAAAAAGGGCTTAGCACGGAGCAAAAAGGTGCGAAAGGTGGTAGCACGGAGCAAACACCGATTCAGACGAGGCTCAAACTTTCTGAGGCGCAGAAAAAAGGTTTATTCACAGCCTATGTCGAGCTCTTCCAATCTGAAAAGGCAGAACCATTTTTTTTAGATTCTATGACACAGGTCTCTGATGATCTGTTTGAAAATTTACGACTCGTAACTTTTCTGTTGGAGCTCAGGGATCTCAGTCCAAATGTCAAAAAGTGGGCTGCTATCAGTCAGAAGTTTTCAACCCAGCTGTTGAAATCAAAGAAAAGCTTAGTTTTTCAAGAGGAAGCTCGCCCTTTTCTTCAGCGTCTTTTAAATACGGGCGCCGTGCATGAGTTTACTCCATGGCTGTATAGCCTCTTCGAAGGAGCTCTCCCTAAAAAAGCAGATCTGCTCTGTGATCCTATGGATTTACTCTTATCGGTTTGGATCCAGGCTTTGCCGCCTTCGACTAAAGGTAAAAACGAGCAAAGTCACCTGTTGAAAGAGAAGCTGGGTCTGGTTATAGGCGGGAAAAATTTTCTTGAACTTTTGACAAAGAAAAAAGAGTGCGCCTATACTTACCTGGGTTTAGAAGAAAAGGTTTATGAGGGCGGGCAAGCTGGAGAATATGCGCTGCGATGGCTTAATCGTTTAGACTGGCCTCTTGCCCCTGAGATTGTGGGGATGCAGTGGCGTGCTTCTGAGGCTTTATATAAGTCTAAGGATCAGAAGAAACAGGCCGCTGCACGAAAGATATGGCTGTCCCTTAAAGAAAAGGCCGGGGCTTATCCTGAGGCCAAGTTCGCTAAACTCAGGCTGGAGGAAGTTCCAGGACAAGATGTAAAAATGGAGTATGAAAAATTATGGAAGCCCTGATAAAGGCGGCTTTGCTCGGTTTGGTGCAGGGAATAACAGAGTTTCTCCCGATCTCAAGCTCAGCCCATTTGATCGTAGCCTCTTGGTGGATGAATGGGGATGTGCTGCCGCTATCCCTTAATGTCGCTCTTCACTTTGGAACTCTGGCCGCTTTATTGTTCTATTTTTACAGGCAGTGGTTTGAACTCCTGATGGGTCTTTATAGACGAGTTGTTTATCGCGAGGTCTCTTTTTCTTCGGATACGCTATTCCCAGCGCTTATTTTGGGTTCCATTCCTGCGGCTATTCTTGGTCTGAGTCTAGAAAAGAAATTAGAGGAGCTCTTCCACCACCCTTTGACGGTTTGTCTTCCTGTGGCTGGGGTGGGGATTGCTCTCTGGCTTGCGGATAAAAAGGGAGCTAGTCGAAAGTTATTAGGCGATCTTAGCTTGAAGGACGCCTTCCTTATAGGTTTGGCTCAGAGCTGTGCCCTGATCCCGGGTGTTTCCCGCAGTGGGGCGACGATACTCTGTGCCCGCGTTTTATCTTATAAGAGGCCCGATGCGGCCAAGTTCTCCTTTTTGCTGGGGACCCCAGCTATGGCAGGAGCTGCGCTTTTGCATGTGAAGGATTTTTGGGCCTATAGGACTGACTCAAGTTTTTATGTAGGGGTTCTCAGCTCTTGTTTTGTTGGCTGCTTTGCTATCCATTTCTTCATGAAGTTCATCACCCGATTTGGATTTCTTCCCTTTGCTATCTACCGCGTTCTTTTCGCTTTGCTAACCCTCGCCCTCGTCTACTCTTAACTGAGTATTTTTTCGATTTTTCTAAGCCTGAGTGGACGAGTTTACACGGGAAGAACACCCAGCTCTGCAAAACATAAAGCTTTGAAATTTTGGAACGAAGACTCAGATAGGATTTTTCATAGAAAGGTCGTTTGAAGGCGGTGATAGGACTCCCTCTCCCCATAAGAGCAGTTCAAGGATTTCCTTTTTTTGACGATAGCTTAGGTAACCGTTTTGAGAGGGACCTATGGCTATCATTGACGGCTTCTTCCGAATGATCAAAGAAATGGGGGCGTCCGACTTGCATCTTGCTGCAGGTCAGCAGCCTATGGCCCGTCTTCATGGGGACATAGAGCGGGTTGAGCACCCTGTTCTCGATAATGATTACCTCAAGAAAATGCTTTATGAGATAGCTCCTGACATGAAAATCAAGGTCTTTGAAGAGACGGGAGATGTCGACTTTGCTTATGAGTTGCCTAAAGTTGGGCGATTTCGTGTGAACTTCTTTAATCAACTGAACGGTGTCGGTGCCGTATTTAGGCTCATCCCCTCTAAGATTCTTACGATGGACGAGCTTGGCTTGCCGCCCATTTTACGATCTTTTTGCAAGTTAGAGAAAGGGCTGGTTCTTGTCACAGGACCGACGGGTAGCGGTAAATCTACAACACTCGCTTCGATGATCGACAATATCAACAAGACGAGAAAAAACCATATTATCACCATCGAAGATCCGATTGAGTTTGTTCATAAACCAATTTTGTGTTCCATCAATCATCGCGAGGTTGGGACGCATACCAGGTCTTTTTCTGCGGCTTTACGGGGGTCTTTGCGTGAAGATCCCGACATCATTTTAGTGGGAGAGATGAGAGATCTCGAGACGATTTCGCTGGCTATTGAGGCTGCGTCGACGGGTCACCTTGTTTTTGGCACTCTCCATACTCAGAGTGCCTCTAAAACAGTAGATAGGATGATCGATGTGTTCCCACCAGAAGAGCAAGAAAAAATCAGGGTTTCTATTTCAGAAGCTTTAAAAGGAGTGGTCGCTCAAGCTCTTTTTAAGAAGCTTGGAGGAGGTCGAGTTGCAGCCCTAGAGATCTTAGCCTGCAACACCGCTGTGGCCAATTTGATCCGAGAAGGGAAGACCTTCCAGATCACAAGTGTCATGCAAACCCAGAAGAAACTGGGGATGAGGACTCTAGATGACGCTATTTTGGAGCTGCTCAACGCAAGGCTTATCACCCCTGAGGTGGCTTATGAGAAGGCTATCAGCAAAGAAAATTTTGTTAAGTTTATTAAGAAAGGCCCGCAGGATGATCTATTTGACTAGGAGCCACCCCACAAGTCGTCTAGCGGAGTTTTTTTGTCGCTGCGCTGCTCCAACCTGTCAAATACTGCGCTTTAGTCATTGCGAGGAGCCGGAGGCGACGAAGCAATCTTGCCTTTACACGGAGATTGCTTCGCTTCGCTCGCAATGACGGGGTACTGCGATGAATACTTAGACAGGTTGACTCGCAATGAGGTTTCGGATGGAGAAAGCAGATTTAGATGATCTCTTGCAAACGATGCTCAGCTCGTATGAGGCTGATCTTTCAGATTTGTTTTTTGTCGTCGATAGACCGCTTCAGGTCGAGCATTCTGGGGTTTTGAAAGAGGTCAAATTGAAGCCGGGTCTGGCCTTTGGCTCGCTTTCTCCTTTTCAAACCTCGCAGGTCGTTAAGACTCTCATCAACGGCAATCCCAGGCTGAAGGAGTCACTAGAAAATACAGGGTCTTGTGACTTGGCCTATTCTTTGAGAGATATAGCTCGATTTAGGGTCAATATTTTTTCAGCCAAAAAAAATTATGCGATTGTCCTGAGAAAGCTGCAAACTCAGGTGCCTACCCTCCAGGACATTAAATCACCGACTATATTTTCTGAAGTGATCAAGGAAAAGAACGGACTGATTCTCGTTACGGGTGCGACTGGCAGTGGTAAGTCGACAACACTTGCTGCCATGCTACGTCAGCTCAATGAATCCCATGCGGTCCACGTTGTAACTCTTGAAGATCCTATCGAGTTTGTTCACCAGAACATCAAGTCGACTTTCAATCAGAGGGAGTTGGGGGCTGACTTTGACAATTTCCCGCGAGGTCTCCGGGCCGCTCTTAGGCAGGCGCCAAAAGTTATTTTAGTAGGGGAAATGAGGGATCGAGAGACTATGGAAATAGCATTGACCGCTGCAGAGACAGGCCATCTTGTGCTGTCTACGCTGCATACGGTGAATGCAGGGCAGACGATTAACCGTATTATCGGGATGTTTGATAAAGATCAGGAAGAGCAAGTTCGGCATCGACTGGCAGAGACTCTGCGGTGGGTGATCTGTCAGAGGCTCGTTAAAAAAGTCGGCGGGGGTCGGGTGGCGGTCCATGAAATTATGGGAAGTAATCTACGGACGACAGAGCTGATTTTACGGGGTGAAGACGAACTCAAGAACTTCTTTAGTGTGCTCGAGACGTCCGAGCCCCTCGGTTGGCAAACTTTTGAGGGCTGTCTCCTGAGGCTATATAAAGAGGGGCAAATTTCAGAGGAAGAGGCTCTTCTCAATTCCACTCGCAAAAATGCTATGCGTCAGAAAATCGACTTTGTTAAGAACCAAAAAGGTGAAAAAACTACAGATCTAGAGAATTTAAAGCTAGATGCTGAGTATGAAAACAGGGTTGCCCCCAAGTAAGCTTGTCGCTCTTCGTCTGCCTATAAAAAGAACATAACATCGCGCTTTATTTAAAAAATACCGCACATCTTTTTTAAATAAAGCGGTTGACGAAAAAGGGGAGGTTACCTATAAGAGAGATCCGCACGACGATGGTTGTGACGACGAGATGAGAGGGAAGGGGTTGCTGAAAAGCTGGAGAACGGAAAGCTAAAAAGAGCCGAAAG
>JAGNWK010000001.1 GCA_017985985.1 Oligoflexales bacterium | reverse complement strand
AAACTCGAAGGTCTTCTCAAAAAACAAGAAGAAGTTTTCATCGCTCAACACCATTGAGATGGCTGTTGATGAAATTGGACTCTTGCATTAAATTTAAACACAGACACTAAAATTCCGACGCTCCCGTCCAAACTGGAAATAAATTTCCTTCCTGAAAATTCGAACTGTAGGTTTCAAGAATAAATTTCCAGTTGAGATATTCGTGATTATAAGGCCAACCATCATGCAAGCAGACAATCTTAAGCGTCAGCAAACTGGAAACCGAGAAAAAGATAAGAAGATATAGAATTCGCAGAATCCGCACCAAGGTAAACTCCTTAGTCATGAACTTATGCTCCGAATAATTTCCCTTGACCGCCAATGTCAGTTAGGCTGAACTCTTTAATTCGTCTGCTTTATTTTAACTCGATACCTCTCGACTTCACTCCGACTTGTCTAAGTATTATGATTTCGTCATTGCGAGGAGCCGGAGGCGACGAAGCAATCATGGCTTTATACGGAGATTGCTTCACTACGCTCGCAATGACGAGGTTCTACGATGAATACTTAGCCAGGTCGGCTTGAGGTGACGGGCTTTCATCTGCATAGCATCAAAAGTCGGATTCTTGACGTTCCATTTCCCATTTAGGATCCCAGAGAAACTTTGACTCACCCGTGCCGTCAGGGGCTTGGTGTAAGGGGATGCGGTAGATGCTGTCTCCACCAGTTTGGAGAGTTGTATGAACAAAGTCTTGGAATTTTTGTCGGACAAGAAGAGGGTCTTCTAGAAATCCTAGCTCTTCCTTTAAAGTCTTAGCTCCCTGCCAGCCTTTCATATACCAGAGCAGATGCTTGCGCATACAAATGATGGATTTGGAGCTTATGCCATACTCTTCCTCTTGCCAGAGAAGGTGCGAGAGGACTCCGTCCCACCACTCCGTTATAGAAAGTGGCGGAATCTTTCCACCAGCCTTGATTTCACGAAAGACCCAAGGATTGCCAAGAGCGCCCCGGCTGACCATCGCTGTTTGCACTTTGCAGAATTGCTTCATTCTTTGAAAGTCGGGGGAGGAGAAAATATTGCCATTGCCGATGACAGGGATGTTTAAGTCTTCTACTAGCTGTTGAATGGCAAAAAGATCGACAGCCTGCGCATAAGTGTCTGCTCGAGTGCGTCCGTGTAGTGTAATCCACTGTACGCCGGCGTCTCGAGCACGACGAGCTACCTCTATAAAATTCATAGAGCTAGAATCCCAGCCTAGACGAATCTTAGCAGAAACAGGACGTGAACTAGCTCGGACAGCGGCTTCGCAAGTTTTAGACACCCTGTCTAGGTCCTTCATAATGGCACTTCCGCAACCGACCTTAACGACTTTCTTGACGGGGCAGCCCATGTTGATGTCGATCGTGTCGAGGGGATAGTCTTCCAGAATGCGAACAGCCTCGTACATCTCCTCCGCGCTGCGCGATGTTATCTGTACTCCGAGTATTTTTTCAGTGGGGTGCCTTTTCAGCATATCGAGGGTGCGTCTGTTTTTATAGACAATCGCTGTGGCTGAAAGCATCTCAATATAGGTGAGATCGGCACCCATGAGGCTGCATATCCTGCGGAAGGGGGCATCGCTCACTCCAGCCAAGGGAGCAAGAATCAGCGGCTCTTCCGGTAGACCGAGTCTTTGAAATATGTTTTTATCTTCTAGCTTTGCTAAGGATTCACTCATATCAACCTTCACCTGTGACAATCAAGGGGTAGGCAAGGAGCCTCATCATGTTAGATCTTAAATTCATTCGAGAAAACGCTGCGCTCGTGCAAGAAGGAGCCCGGCTAAAAAATTTCAATGTCGACATCCCTGCTATCCTCGCTCTTGATGCCAGCTTAAGAGTGGTGCAAACAGAGTGGGAGAATCTTCAGGCTGAGCGAAATAAAATAGCCAAAAGTATAGGTTCCTCCGAGACTTCCAAGGACGAGAAAGAGGAGCTCAAGAAGCGATCTGTCTTCATTAAAGTACGCCTAGAAGAACTTGAGAAAGACATCCAGCCTAAAAAGTCTGAACTGCATAGCCTCCTTTTGCACGTTCCACAGCCTGCTTTGGCCGAGGCTCCTCGTGGTCGAGATGACCGTGAAAATGTCGAAACTCGCACCTTTGGGACAAAACCAGCTTTTGACTTTAGTCCCTTAGACCATGTCACCCTTGGTGAAAAGCTAGGCATACTGGATATTGAGCGCGGGGTCAAGTTGGCAGGGAGTCGCTCCTACATTCTTAAAGGTGACGGGGCCTTGCTTGAACAGGCTCTCCTTCGGTTTACTTACGACACCCTCCTGACAAAGGGTTTTACCCCTATATCTGTGCCCGTTCTTGTCGGTGAAAAGGCTATGGAAGGGACTGGATACTTCCCTCTAGGGAAAGATCAGGCCTATCTGGTCGAAAAAGATGCACTAGCTTTGGTAGGAACGGCAGAGGTTCCGCTATGCGCTATGCATGCGGGGGAGACTTTTCAGGAGAAGGGTTTACCCCTTCGCTATATGGCTCAGAGTTCTTGCTTCCGGCGCGAGGCTGGAACCTACGGCAAGGACACGAAGGGTATCTACCGCGTTCATCAATTCCAAAAAATTGAAATGGTCATCTTCGCTGCAGCAGACAAAGAGCAAAGTAGACTTCTGCATGATGAACTTCTTTCTATTTCCGAGTACCTGCTACAACAAATGAAACTGCATTACAGGGTGGTCGCTGTTTGTACAGGTGATCTCGGACAAGGCCAGGTTCTCAAGCATGATATCGAAGCGTGGATGCCCTCTAGAGCTGGATTTGGTGAAACTCACAGCTGCTCATCTTTCTATGACTTTCAAGCCAGACGTTTGAATATCGGCTACAAAGACAAAGATGGGGTGAGAAAGATCGCTTATACGCTGAACAACACAGCGCTGGCTGCTCCGAGGGCTATCTTAGCTGTTTTGGAAAACTTTCAGACCAAAGAGGGATCTATTCAAATTCCAGAATGCCTACAAAAATATATGGGGAAGAAGGTCATTTCCTAGTTGACTTAATTTCTCTGGGGGAACCAACTGCACAGTTTCCCCCAGACCCCCTCCTTGCAGGATCTCTAGACTTTTCTTTCCCTAAGAGATGAATTAGAATGTTGAGCCGTTGCATAAAATGTTGATTTTTTTCTCACAGGGAGAACGCTGTGATCAAAGTCAAGAATCTGACTCGTAAGTATGGCTCGTTTACTGCGGTAAACTCCATTTCGTTTGACATCAACAGAGGGGAAATTATAGGCTTACTCGGCCATAACGGTGCAGGTAAGACCACTACGCTCAAAATCCTTACCGGGTATTTGGAGGCAAGTTCTGGCCGCGTTGAAATAGGCGGTTTTGATATCGCTACAGACCGACTCAGTGTTCAGAAAAAGATAGGCTACCTCTCTGAGCAGACCTCTCTTTATCCTGAAATGAGTATCTGGCAATATCTGGAATACGTAGCAGAACTACGAGATATCCCTGTAGGGGAAAGACCTCGAGCCATCAAAGACGCTCTCGAAGCGACAGAGCTCACACATAAGGCAGGCGATATCATCGATATCCTGTCAAAAGGTTACAAGCAGAGGGTTGGTGTCGCTCAGGCTATTATTCACAAACCAGAGCTGCTGATCTTAGATGAACCCACCAACGGCTTAGATCCAACCCAGATACTTGCTATGAGAGAATTGATTCGCAATCTGAGCAAGACGACAACCGTTATCATCTCCACTCACGTTCTCCAAGAGGTAGAGGCTATCTGTAGCCGTGTGATCATCATCTTGAACGGACGAGTTGCTATCGACTCTCCTCTCGCTGATCTCAAACACAACAACAATGTCACTCTCTCCCTTAAGCAAGAACTTTCGGAGGTGAGGGACTGCCTGGCAGGAGTAAGTGGCATCCGCCGGATCTCACATCTCTCGACACTACGAGATATCCACAACTACAACGTAGAGATTGATCGCGATGTGGATTCCGTCACACCTGTCCTCGCCAAAACCATGGTTCAGAAGGGTTGGGGCCTGTACGGCATGCACAGTGAGCACAGGGATCTAGAGACCGTCTTTGCTGAAGTCAACCGCGGCCAAAAAGGAGGTGAACATGTCTAAAACCTTAACACTGGCGAGAAAAGAGCTCTGGTCCTATTTTGCCTCGCCAACAGCGTTCATTTTTTTGGGTAGTTACCTGCTCGTCAATCTCTTTGTTTTCTTCTGGGTTGAGAAGTTTTTTTCTCGAAACCTGGCAGATCTTCGGCCCCTTTTTGAGTGGATGCCGATACTCCTTGTCTTCTTGATTTCGACATTGACAATGAAAATGTGGAGTGAAGAGCGGCGCATTGGCACAGTGGAATTTCTACTCACTTTACCCATTAAAACACATGAGCTGGTTCTAGGAAAATTCCTAGCCTGTATGGCGCTTGTTGCCCTCGCCCTCCTCCTTACGCTGGGTCTTGACCTGAGCGTCGGGGTCTTGGGTAAGGTCGACTGGGGCCCTGTCTTTGGGGCGTACCTCGCTTCTCTCCTTCTAGCAGCCGCTTACACAGCTATTGGGCTTTTCATCAGCTCTAAAACAAAGAGCCAGATTGTCAGTCTTCTGTTGACGAGTTTAGTCTGCAGCGCTTTCTATATGGTTGGATCAAAGCTCTTAGACGGATTTTTTGGGAACAAATCAGGAGAATTCCTTAAACTTCTCGGCTCCGGCTCTCGATTTGATTCGATCAGTAGGGGTGTCCTTGACATTCGAGATGTCTACTTCTACCTCAGTGTCACAGCTGTGTTTTTAACAGCAAATACTCTGTCTTTAGAAAAGCTGAAATGGGCGACAGAAGCCAGAAAACCAAAACACACTTTGATCAATGCATTTGTTTACCTTGTTATCGGCAATGTCTTGGCCGCCAACTTGTGGTTGAGTTCTGTGTCTTTTGCTCGTTTAGATCTCACTCAAAGTAAAATGTATTCGATTTCCAAAGCGACCCTTGAAGTGATGGATCAGCTCCAAGAACCTTTGCTGCTAAGAGGCTACTTCAGTGAGAGAACTCATCCTCTGCTCGCGCCGCTTGTTCCTACAATCCGCGATCTTCTCCGCGAGTACCAGCTGGCAAGTCGTGGCAAAATTCGATCCGAGTTCATTGATCCGCGAGAAAATGAAGAAGTAGAAGCAGAGGCAAGTCGCAAGTATAACATTGAGCCTGTGCCCTTCCAGATCAACGATCGACACTCTGCATCGATGGTCAACTCCTACTTCAACGTCGTGGTTCAATACGGAAACCAACATGAGGTCTTAGGATTCAACGATCTGATTGAGATCAAGCATGACGGTATGGGGCAGCTGGACGTTCGCTTGCGAAATCTTGAGTACGATATCACTCGAAGCATTAAGAAGGTTCTTCAGGGGTTTAGGAATACCGATAACTTCTTTGCAGGTCTCACCCATAACGTTAAATTTGTAGGCTATGTTTCAGAAGCGACCCTGCCTAAGCAGCTTGCCAAGCTCAATTCTGAAATGAAGACCAGCCTGCAAGAGTATCAAAAGTCATCAGCAGGAAAGCTAGAGGTCGAGTTCTTAGATCCTTCCCAAGACCAAACTCTAGCCAAAACTCTAGCTGAAAAATACGGTCTTATGCCTCAGAGCATGAACCTTTTTGCTCAGAGTACGTTCTACTTTTATCCAACCTTGCAGGATGGAGATAAAGTTTACATGTTAGGGGTTCCTGATGACCTGAGCGTCACAGGCTTTAAGAACAGCCTCGAATCGACCCTCAAACGCATGGCCCCTGGTTTTATGCGTAATGTTGGCCTGTATACACCGCCAGGAGGATCTGAAGATCCTATGATGGCTCAGTTCGGCGGCGGCGGGGGAAGTGGTAGAAAGTTCAAAGCTCTGCAACAGAAGTTAGGGGAAAACTACAACACAAGCTCAGTCGACCTAGAGTCAGGCCATATCTCATCGGATGTGGATATCCTGTTACTACTTGCCCCTAAAGATCTTAAAGAAAAGCAGATTTTTGCGATCGATCAGTTTTTGATGAAGGGTGGAACTGTCGTTCTAGCCACTTCAAAAGTTGGGGTAACAAGACAGCAGCAGTCTTTCTCTGCTGAAGAGTATGTGAGCAACCTTGACCCCTGGTTGGCGCATCATGGGATCAGCATTCCAAAAGAGCTTGTTCTTGATGAGCAAAACTCAGGATTCCCCGCTTTGCGAAAAAGAGTGGTCCAAGGCATTACCATCAAAGAACCCTATCTCGCTCCTTACCCTTTCTTTGTCGATGTCCGCTCGCAGGGTCTCAATGCAGAGCAGGCGATCAGTTCCGGGCTGAGTCAGTTAACTATGGCATGGCCATCACCCATCGATCTTGATGACGCTAAGAACAAAGACCGATCAGTAGTTACCCTCGTGAAGAGCTCCTCTAAATCCTGGAGAAGTACGGATACTAATATAGAAGGTGACCGCAACCTCTATCCAGAGCTTGGCTTTGCTGTCAGCCAGGATAAAAAACCGTCGACGATGGCTGTTATGGTTGAGGGTCACTTTGACTCTTTCTTCAAAGGCAAAGAGTCTCCCCTCCTAAAAAAAGACTCTCCTAGTCCAGAAGCAAAAGAAGGAGAGGACAAAAAAGATAAGGATAAGAAGGAAGAAGATCTTGTGTCTTCTGTGATTGAAAAATCTCCAGCAATCTCTCGTCTCATCGTGATGTCTTCCAACGAGTTCTTAACCGATGAAGCCCTGCAAATTTCGAGCATGGTGAACGGGGCCCAGTATTTAACTCCACTGCAACTGGTTGAGAATGCTCTCGACTGGTCTACCCAAGATAGAGCTCTGCTCTCCATACGTAGCCGGAGTCATTTTGCAAGAACTCTGGAACCCATGTCTGAGACTCAGAAGCGTAATTGGGAGATCGCCAACTACGTGATGGCTCTTCTTGGCTTGGCAGCCGTCTTTTCTGTCTATCGCTATAGACAGAAAAGAGCCTTGCAGTCTTTACAAAGGATGAACCTCCAGAGTTCTAACTGATTCGTAGGGAGGGGAGAGAGTCCTAGAAGGGGGAACGCCCTCTCTAGCGGCAGATGAGTAAACTATTTTTAAGGATAATGGCGATGCAAAAATCTATAAAAATATTAGGAGGGGCGCTTCTTCTCCAGCTGGTCTTGTTTAGTTATCTCAAATTGAGGAAAGACAGCTCGACAGACACTTTTCAAGCGACAGAAGCTCTTTTGGCTTTAAATATCGATAACGTCGATAAAGTTCATCTTGAAGATAACAGTAAAAAAAGTCTGACTTTGACAAAAGTGAACGGGGAATGGCAATTGGATCAGCCGTTCAAGTTTCCAGCTTCTCCAGATAAAGTTCGAGAGCTGCTTAAGAGTCTTGCAGAGATCAAACGTTCTTGGCCAGCAGGAAAGACTCTGATCGCGGCTAAGCAATTTGATGTGGTGGAGGAGAAGTTTGAAAGACGGCTTAGTTTCTATCAAGGGGATAAGAAGTTGCAAACTCTTTACGTCGGTAGTTCCCCTAGCTTCCGCAAAGCTCATGTCCGTCTTGACGGCGAAGAGCTGACTTATGCCATTACGCTCAACACCTATGATCTTCCGATCCTTCCTATCGATTGGTTCAACAAAAAGGTCTATGAGGTGGAACGCTCTCAAATAGCAAAGGTCGAGTTGCCAAACCTGACCCTGACCAACGAGGGTGGAGACTTCAAGCTCTCTGACCTAAAGCCTGAAGAAGAGACCGACACAGCAAAGAGCAATGCGCTTATCTCAAACCTTGTGAATCCTCTTTTTGACGACGTGATTTCAGACCATGACGATGCGTCTAAAAAGGGATCGCCTGTTCTCCACTATGCTGTTCACAGGAATGGTGGACAAGAAAAGCTGGAGTTCGCCTACTTCGAATCTACAGAGGCGAAAGCAGCTGAGGAGAAGCCAGGCTCTCCTGCCACAGATAAGAAGGAAGACGTTGTTTTGAAGGTTTCTAATATGCCTTATCTGTTTAAAATGAAGCGATCTCGTTTAGAAGAGGTACTCAAAGCAGATAGACTTCCTCTTATTCGCCACAAAGCTGAAAATAAAAGCAGTGGAGCCGGCACAGAGGGTGGCATGAAAGAGCTTGGTAAAAAAACAGAAGTAAAGAGTAAAGCATCCGAAAAAGAGGGAGCCTAACATGAGCGAGAAGCTGCTTGAACTTGGAAAAAAGGCCCCTTTATTTAAACTGAGCAATCAGGATGCGAAAGAGGTCTCCTTGAAGCAACTTCTTGATACTCATGAATATGTGGTGATCTACTTCTACCCTAAAGCTATGACACCCGGGTGCACAACTCAGGCCTGTGGAATTCGGGACTATAAGACAGAGTTTAAAAAAGCGAAGGTTGCAGTTGTTGGACTTAGTCCGGATCCTGTGCCTAAGCTTAAGAAATTTGTCGATAAGTACACTCTCAACTTTGATCTTCTGTCTGATGAAGATCACAAGGTGACGTCAAGTTATGGGGCTTGGGGCAAAAAGAAAATGATGGGAGTTTCCTTTGATGGTGTCCATCGGGTTACTTTTATCCTCGATAAAAAAGGAATGATCCGTCAGGTCTTTAAAAAAGTTACGACTAAGACTCACCATGACGACGTTTTAAAGGCCATATCCGAACTAGTAGTCGAGTAGTGATTTCTGCCCCCAGAGGTACGATGATTGGCGCGATTGTCCAGCTTGTCAAACTGTTGATGTGGTAATAACGGTAGAAGCCTTCAAGGCTGAATAAGATCAGGTAGTGCAGGAGATAAGCTATAAAAAAATAGCGGCTGAGAGCAAGAGTTCCTATCATCCTCACCACTCTGTTTTTATCGAGGAAGCTTTGGACCTTTTCATGGCAGGAAAGTCGAATAGCCAGAAGCCAGAGGCTAAGATGCCCTAGAAAAGCGATCGGTGGCTGTCTGAAGGTGTGGCAGGCCCATCCTTCGCCGATCGGTGTATAGTAGTAGGCTTCTTTATGCTGGAAAAAAAGAAGAAGACCTGGAAGCCAAAGTACGAGTTCGTATGGATAAAAGCGAGATAAGAGCCCTCGATCTCGATAGAGTCTCCCCCACCAGAAACCCAGCCAAATCAAGGAAATCCAAGGTAAGATGGGCCAGTCAGCGTAGTCTTCAGGACAGCGCCCTATCAGCACCTCCTGCACATAATAAGGCAGCCGTCGGAATAGAGAAAGATCCCAGATCGGAAAAAACAAGAGCATTAAGGAACAGGTTAAAGCGCAGAGAGGAAAAACCCCGCAGGTGTTCCTAAAGATCAGATAAGCACTGCTGATTCCTAGAAGAAAGAGAGGGTATACATCCCAGGCCAGATGGAATTCCGTCTGATCTCTTAACGAGAGGAGAACACTGAAAAGGGTCCAGCCTAAACCGAGGAAGATGAATAGTCCGCGTCTTTCCCTCAAGCTTTTTTTGCTCCGTCCCAATAAAAAAGAAGAAAGGACGACGATCCCAAAACCGCTGAAACACATGGAGCGGGCGTAATGCTCTATTAACCAAATAAATAAATTGGGGTAATTATCCGGCAGATTAAAGACACTTGAACTAAGCACCCAATAGACATGGTAAGTAGTGAGGGCACAAAAGCAGAGTAACCTAATGATATTAAATCCATGCAGCTGTTTATTCATTTTTCAAGGTGATCCACGTTATACTTGAAAGGGTGATAGGCCCCAAATGCTTTCTGTGTATGTTCTCTGCTTTTAAGAATTTGGACCTACTGTTCTTCGCCTGTCGAGACATATGATGGTCCATAGATCCTTTCATGCTAGCTTGACGCTGGCACGGAGTTCTTGATGTTAAAGCGATTTTTCTGCCTCTACCTAACTCTTAGCATGTTCTTGTCTTGTCATAAAAGCGCCTCCTCTAGTGAGAGTGATGCCGTTACCACAGATGCCCTATCTTTTGCCTTTCATGCAGAGGATTTTCAAGAACACAATGATAGAAAAATAACCGTAGCAATTGTTGACCAAGAGTCTTCTGCCATCGTAAAACAAGATAGTGTCACGATCGGTAATGGGGCTTTTAGTTTCGACTTTCCATCCCTTCTCACCAAAGGACGTAGCTATTTCTTAGACTACTATATCGATCAGAATCAAAATGGGGCGTGTGACGATGCTCCGACAGATCTGTCCTGGCGCTTAACCATGGACGAGCTGAGTTCCTCCGTCAACATTCAAGACCATCGTCATATGAGCTTTTCAAAAAACTGTGAGACATTTAAATCTAACTCCGGAAGCTCTACCGACAGTAAGGTTCCCATCACGATTACAGGCTCTCTGCTTTTTGACACAACTGTGCTAGAAACAACGACCGTTAAACCTGGACAGCCTATTTCTAAAGCTAAGATCTTTCTAGAAGGCTTTCCTAAAATCACCACCACTTCTAAAACAGATGGAACTTTTGTTTTAAAATTAAATATTCCCAGTGCCGACAGTGCACTGCTGGGCCAGGACCTCAATCTGGTCATGTGGTATACAGAAGGAGAGGGGCAGGTGAGCACTTGGACGAAAGATCTGGTGAGACTGGGTGCAAAAAAATCTTTCGCTTTTCAAGACGCAGATGGCTCTGTCGACCTGGGATCGATCTCCTTGAATTATACGAAACGTGCGACCTTTAAGGTTATTGACATTTTAGACTCACATCCTATTTCCTTATGCTGGATCCATTCTGACTTATATGATTTTCGACTGGGCTTCTCAGAGGATCAGGCGAATTATAGTTTGGACTACCTCCCAGAAGGGAACTATGCCTTCAATGTTGTTTGCCCGGGATACCAGACAGCCGTACTGAGTTTTGAAATGGACAAGGCAACAGCTATTGGGCAAAGTAAGGACCTTGGTTCGTTAGGGGTGAGTAAGTAATTTCTGATTAGGGAAACCAGCTGCGCAGTTTTCCCTAAAACCCTTCCTTGCTAGAACTTTAAATGAGAAGGACTTCCTTTGAACCCTAAAATCAGATTGGGGATACTTTTCGGTGGGCAATCCAGCGAACATGAAATATCCCTTCGATCAGCAGCGAACATCATAGCTGCTCTAGATCCCGAAAAATACGAGCTCACTTTAATGGGCATAGATAAGCAGGGTCGTTGGTACTTCCAGGAGGAGTCCGCAAGGCTCTTTAGCTCGTCTCAGGCCAACAAAAAACTACCCTCTTTTGATGGCGACGGGCATTCCATGGTCTTGCTTTCACCCGGGGAAGGGGGCGGTCCCAGGCTTCCTGCCTCTCAGGGGGATGTCAGACGACCAGCGACTGATTTGAGCCAACTCGATGTGATTTTCCCCGCTATTCATGGACCACTAGCCGAAGACGGAACCGTGCAAGGCCTTATCCAGTTGATGAATATAGCCTGCGTAGGCTCCGGCGTACTGGGCAGTGCTATCGCTATGGACAAGGCCGTAACAAAGAGCCTCCTTCGGGAAGCAGGACTCCCTATAGGTAAGTACAGAGTCTTTCATTCCTTTCAACAATCCCAGATTTCATTTGATGAGCTGAGCCGTGACTTAGGTTTGCCTCTATTTGTAAAACCAGCGAATCAAGGTTCTAGTGTGGGTGTTCATAAGGTTACAGATAAGAGCAGCTTCGAGACAGCTCTCCAGGACGCCTTTTTGTATGACCATAAAATACTGGTCGAAGAAGCTATCGATGGACGAGAAATCGAATTAGGTGTCCTTGGTAATGACGAGCTGCGAGTAACCGTTCCTGGTGAAATTTTGGTCTATGATCAGTTCTATTCCTATAAGGCAAAGTATGTAGATGACGCAGGCTGTGCCCTTGCTATCCCTGCAGAACTCCCCAAAGATGTCATCTTGTCTTTGCAAGAAACTGCCAAACAGGTGTTCCGAATTTTAAATTGCAGAGGGATGGCGCGAGTTGATTTTTTTGTGACCAAAGACGGTACAATCTATGTCAATGAACTAAACTCTATTCCGGGGTTTACAAAGAAGAGTATGTACCCCTTGCTGTGGGAAGCCTCGGGGATTTCCTACTCTCAACTCATTGACGAGCTCGTCGAATTAGCTCTTCAGCAGCATGGCAGTGACAAGAACCTCTCCCGGTCCTACCAATAGGAAAAACTATGTCGAAGTTTACGATCCATGATGGAAAAAAAAGTTACGCGTTTGACAAGGATCTTAAGAGAAAGCAGTACAACTCTGATCTGATTCGCAGGATGAAAAATGGAGACTCTCTGAAGAGCTTTGACAACTCAGCAAGCTGGTTCCCCAAACGGCCTGTCATCAAGAAAGACCCTCTGGCTATCGCCATCCTCTATAAGAAGAAAGATAGGTCGTAAAAGTGAGGGGAGGGAACGGCCCCTCACGAAAAGAACTTAGGAATTAAAGTAGTTTTTAAGGCCAGATGAATTAGCTTTCATGGCCTTTTTGCCTTTTTTCCAATTCGCTGGACAAACTTCTCCATGCTCTTCTGTGTACTGAAGAGCTTCGAGCAGACGCAGATACTCATCAATATTTCTGCCGAGGGGAAGATCGTTTACAGTTTGGTGACGAACAACTCCGGCTTTATCGATGAGGAAACTTCCTCTAAGCGCAACGCCATCCTGAGGAATGAGCACGTCGTAATCACGTGCGATTGTTTTGTTGATGTCAGAGACGACAGGGTATCTTACGCCCTGAATACCACCCTCTGTTTTTGGGGTATTGAGCCAAGCGTAATGACTGAATTGGGAATCAACTGAACAGCCGATGACTTCACAGTTGAGTTTTTTAAAATCTTCAACTTTTTCTTGGAAAGCATGAAGTTCAGTCGGGCAAACAAAAGTAAAGTCTAGTGGGTAAAAGAACAAGAGAACGTACTTCCCCCTGTAGTCACTCAACTTTAACTTGTCTTTCATCTCGCCGTTTACAACAGCTGCGGCAGTGAAGTCTGGTGCCTGTTTTCCTACGAGTACGGACATATAAACTCCTTTAAACATATCTTTAGTTTCTGGGGCGTATAGGCCCCTCACAGACTAGGGAGTCAAATATATGACAGCCCTAGCCTAGCAGACAGACTATAAACGCAAATTCATCAAGAAGATACGTTCTTCCACTTTCTCAAATCTTGACGAAATTCTCCGATAAGACCGTGTCCTCAAGTGGAGAAGGTAAAGATGCTTTTAAAAGATGCACTAGCAGTCTACGAAATCAAAAAAGAAGGAACGAAAAAAGATGTTATCGATTTTCTGAGAGGACTTAAACTTCTTCCTGAGACGGAGTCTTCTCAGGACAAGAACTCTCGAGCTGCCTATAGGAAAAAAATCCTACTGGTAGATGATGACGGAAAAGCTCGCCAAACTCTTCGTGATTGCGTTGGCGAACAATTTCTCCTTCTGGATTCCGGAGAGATTCCGGAGGCTATGAAAATCATGGCGCAGTATCCTGACATCGCCTATATTTTTATCAACCTACAGCTCCCCGACAAGAATGGGATCAAACTTTTGAAGACGATCCGATCTTTGAAGATGATGGAATGGGCGAACCTGATCGCTATCTCAAATGTCAGCAGCCCAGAGTTGATAGAAGGTCTGAAAAAACTCAATGTCACAGTGCTGCTTCAAAAACCTCTCGATCCGAGTCAGCTCAAAACTTATCTCAAAATTAAATCTTAACGAAGTGGCGTATGTGCGTCCTCATTTTCAATATTTTATTAGCAGCTGATTTTACGGTCAAAAGAGTCTATTAGACAGAGCTTTAACTATGGTATATACTGGTATATACCATAGGAGATTGTATGACCTTACTCGAAAAAATTTGCACAGCTTTAAAGTCTCACTCCGTTTCTTATGCTGTCGTGGGCGGATATGCTGTTGCTCTGCATGGAGCTCTACGAGGGACTATTGATATAGATTTTATTATTAAGCATGAAGAAGAAGCTTTTATTGCTACAGAATTGGCTTTAAAGTCGATAGGCCTCCAGCCAAGACTACCGGTAACTGCATCAGAAGTATTTCATTTTAGGAAAGAGTATCTCGAGAAGCGTAATTTGATTGCCTGGTCTTTTTACAATCCTAAAAATCCAATTGAAATTGTAGATGTCATCATGACGGAAAATTTAGAGAACTGTTCCGTTATCGAAAAAAAAATATCTTCCTCTAAAATTTTTGTTTTATCAAAAATAGATCTCATAAAAATGAAGAGAAAAAGTGGAAGACCACAAGATCTAATGGATCTCGAAGCATTGGAGAAAATTTGATGCAAGAAAAGGCACTACAGATTTTTACAGATGAATATCTTGAGCACTGCAAGCAGCTTTCACCTGATCAGATTGTTAAGTTCCTTGATGAGTTTAGACTAATAGCTCAAGATGGACGTAAAACAAAAAGCAAACTTATAAGTATAAAAGTAGCGGAAGATCTTCTCGAAGCCTTCAAGTTTAAAGCAAAAATTGATGGTCGCCCCTATCAGACCATCATCAAAGATCTCATGTATAGATACCTTCAGTAATTTTTTTAGACAAGTTAGCTAGGAGTACTTAGAACAGTTGGCTCTGAGTGAGGTTCTCCCGACTAGTTAAGTCATGTCCCCTCGAACCCATTCGACTTCGCTCAGGCAGGCTCCGTCGAGAGCTATCAAATTAAAAAAGACAGATAATTCAGGAATTCTGCCTGACAGAATGACATTTGGTGTCAGCAAATTTCCCGTGTAAAATCAGAAATTAAGTTTAAATTCATTTCTTCCAAAACAGTCTTGCATCGGCAAATATTTTCTTGAGCTTAGGGGAAGGTTCATGAGAGTTAGATATGTATATTTCTTATCCATGATGTTTCTTCTTAGTTCTTGTAAAAAAATTAATAGGGACGAAACGTTTCTCATGGAACAAGCTCTGCAGAAGGAGACTCTTCAGGCCCATCTTTTGGATTAAGTGGTGAAGAATTGAAAGCAAAACTTTCAGAGGTAAAGACAGCTGGAGGGGGTTTTAACTTTTCAGGTGAATCTTCAATTTTCTTCTGGTGGAAGACAAGATTTTCATACTTGGAGTGAGCATCGCAATGTTTTTATCCTTCCACACCCAAGAGAGGAGGATATGTGTCAAGTGATAATGGATGGAAAGATCCAAGAAATGTCATTGAAAGATGCTGCCAACTTTTATAACGCAAAGGAACAGGCAAACCAACTGCGGCTGGAACTTCGACCTCTCGCAGTACCTGATCCTGCTGTTAAGTTTGATCCCGTAGAGAGAACTGCAGAATTGAGATTTGAGCTCCTGCGAGCTGGTTATCTTGCTCGAGTTGATGTCGTGCCACCTGATTTGAAAAGCGTTGTTGGTATTGAAGTTGAGAGGGCAGTTGCCCTCAAAGGGATACAAAGCGTGATTGAAGAAACAGCGCAAGGCTTTGAAAGTCCCAAAGATGCCGATATAACAAAAGATTGGGTAAGCGAGGATCCTCCCGCGTTTATGAAAAGACTTCAAGATGAGTTGGGAAAGATCTCTCCAGAGCAACGAGAGATTGTTAGCCAACAAGACAAAATATTCAAGAGGATCGATGATAACTTGATAGGAGGAGTTTCCCGGGACCAACCATCTTCTTTTCTTCCGTCACTTGTAAGGGCGCCAAGTCCTGGGGATGATGCTGCTAGGGCTGCAGAGCTCAGGAAGGCTAAGGAGGAGGCAGGAGAAGTGAGGAGGCTCCCCCCTCTTCCTGCTTCTAAGGCTGCTGGTCCTAACTTGCGCATCCACCACTAATAAATTTATCACTTCAAACCCCTATGAGAATTCTTCTCAGAACTTTCTCTCCAGAATCTCAAAACTAAAGGAGAGGGACTGCTCTGCAGAGCTTGCATGCTCTTCTCGGTGTAAGCTTGTCCACTCAGACATAGAAAAATTTGGAAAATACGTATCACTGGGACCAGAGTAGTCCACAGTGGTGAGGTACATCCTGTCTGCTCTTGCGGTCATATGTTGATAAATCTGCGCGCCACCGATGACGAAGAGTTCGGACTCTCCCTTAGCTCGGGCATCATCAATCGCCTTATCCAGATGGCTTGCCCAGATCAGATTCGGACTCCCTTTATCCAGAGCCTCTCGACTCAAGTGGCTAGCACTGGCAGTGACAGCTTCCCTTGTGACATTCCTTTGACTCAGCACGACAGACGTTCGACCAGGTAGGGGTCTACCGATGGATTCGTATGTTTTGCGTCCCATGAGGATGTGGTGCCCCATGGTGAGCTTCTTAAAGTTCTTCAGGTCCCATGAAAGGTGCCAGGGCAGTCTTCCTTCAAATCCAATTTCTCTTTTGTGCAAGCCTATCGCTGCGATGATGGAAATTTTCATGTAGTCCCCCTTAAATGGCGATCGGTGCAGCAATGTGGGGATGTGGGTCATAACCCACGATTTCAAAATCCTCGTAGCGATATTCAAAGATAGAATCTGGCTTGCGTTTAAGGACCAGTTTTGGCAGAGGCCGAGGCTCACGTGTCAACTGCAGTCTGCTTTGATCCAGATGGTTCTTGTAGAGGTGCAAATCCCCAACAGAGATAATGATCTCACCTAAGTCAAAGCCACACTGCTGGGCAAGCATGTGGGTGAGAAAGGCAACGCTGGCTGTGTTGTAACTATTGCCAAGGAACAGGTCGTTGGAACGGATGTAGAGCAAACATGAAAGCTTGTTGTTGGCTACGTAGAACTGGTAAAGCAAATGACAGGGAGGTAGAGCCATTTTTCCATCAGCGGCATTTTCCCAAGGCTTCTTGGTCTCATCCGGCAGATAGGCAACATTCCAGGCATGAAACAAATGGCGCCGGCTATCTGGCCTGTTTTTCAGGCTGTCGACAAGGTTGGCGATCTGATCGATATGCCCGCCCTTTCCGTCTGGCCAAAAACGCCACTGATGGCCATACACCGGGCCCAATTCTCCTTCGGGAGTGGCCCACTCATTCCAAATCTTTACCCCGTTTTCCTTCAGATATTTGATATTGGTGTCGCCCTTCAAAAACCACAAAAGCTCATGAAGAATCGACTTCGTATGGATTTTCTTGGTGGTGAGCAAAGGAAATCCCTCTGCAAGATCATAGCGAATTTGCCGACCAAACACAGACAGTGTTCCCGTGCCCGTGCGATCCTGCTTTTCCACACCATTTTTTAATACATCCTCGAGTAAGCTCAGATACTGCTTCATCAGGGGGCCTTTTTTAAAATATCGCCACTGCTATCCCGGCTGGGGGCGGCCGCCGCCAGTTTCTACTCGGGCCGAGTCGCCTTTAAGAACTTAGCCTATTTTCTTGAGCTATGTTCGTCGTGCCGAGCATTTATATGAGGAGCGCACTCTAAATTGAGCAAATAAGAATTGTCAAGTTGGCTGAAGATGGTTAATAAGAATCTGGCCTTCGGTCCCATAGTTTAATGGATAGAACGAAGCATTCCTAATGCTTAAATAGTGGTTCGATTCCACTTGGGACCGCCAAATTACTGTCCGGCAAGATCGCTGTGTCTGCTCTGGGTTTACTCGAGCCCCCCACTCAGGGTGGCGGGCTTAGCAGTTGACATGAAGTGCCAATGACAAAGCAAAAGAGTATTCGTTTAAAAAAATCAGCTAGCTCTAATTTGGGGCTACTCGCATATTTTTCAATAAGAACAGCCACATTTTCCAATGAGCTCTGCTAATCCGCGACCACTGGTAAAATAGTAGTTGAAGATAAACTATGCTGACCCACAAGCATCAGAAGCTTGAATCGATCCACATAGCTATGACGCTTGAGGCCAAATTTCTTTTCAATCAGTCTTAATTGATCCCTTGCTCCATCCGGCTCATAGAAGGAAGGGATACACCCGCACTTTTTGCGAGTTACTCCTTTGTTATTCCATGGAATTTTCGAATTTCTCGGATTCTCGTAGGTAAGTGGCTCATAGGAACAATCCTGTATAAATAAATCGGATCTGATTTTTTATGGGGAATTTTCACACTTTATGCTGCCATTTGCTTCCCAGTGGGGTGATGACTAGATAAGCCAAAACCGCTAACCATAGACCGTACCTGACACTCCCCATCACGGTAAAAATTACCGGATTCACGACATCTGCAATGAATATAAGATATCTGTAGAACCAATTTTTCATACCGATCATCAATATTGGGGTAATGGATGGGGCTTTCTACACTTCTTGAAATCCTTTTAAAAATCAGAAAACCAATTCTAGCCTTCTTAATGATTTTCCCAATGGTTTCGATTCTTCGCGCTGGAGACTCCGAAAAACTGCTAGCTATACCCATCAAGAAAGGTGAGTTCCTCAGACAGAAAACCTGGATCGGAAGTACAGAGGCAGAAAATCGCGTCGATATAAATGCTCTCTACGATATGGTGGTAGAAAAAGCCTATTTTCAGGAAGGTCAAAAAGTCAAAAAAGGAGATAAGCTGATTCAAATCAGCAAAATCCCTCTTGAAAAAGCGCTATCTGATGCCCGTAGTCAATTGGAATTAAAGACATTAGAAGTCCGCAATGAAACACTCCTCACGAAAGAAAAGAACGATAATTTCGCAAGGAAAAAAATACTTTTTACCAAAAAAATCATCGCTCAAAAAGAATATGAGCAAGCTTTCAATGAAGTTCAACTCGCCGAAACCAATCTTGAATCAAAGAAAATTGAATTGAACAAATTGCGTCAGCAGGTTGTTGCCAAAGCTGCAGACTTGAAGTCAGGGGACATTTTAGCGTCTGAATCAGGAAGTATCATAGGTCTTCTCCAGATAAAAACAGGAGGAGAAAATATCAAAGCTGGGACAAAACTACTCTCTATATCCAAAAGTGAGAAGCTAGTTTTTCGCTGTGATGTTGAAGAGGAGTTCACTCACCGTTTAAGTACTGGGCAAGTTATTGATCTAAAGCTCAAAGGGATAGAAGATATTCTAAAAGGTAAAGTCGCAAAAATTAGTTCCCAAGCTCAAAAAAATGGTGAGAGTATTTCTAAAAAATTTCTAATGCAAATCAATTTTGACAAAACCAACCCTGGCTTAAAAGAAGGACTTAGTGGGGAAGCTACTGTCCTTCTCGAAAAAAAGGCAGATGTGTATTTAATTCCCATCGCTGCTATCAGAGATCTTGGAGGAGAGTCCGTAGTGCTTGCCTCTAAAAACAAAGATATGGCCCCAACTAAACAGACCGTCACACTCGGCCTTCGTAATGAAAATGAAGTAGAGATCGTATCCGGCCTACAAGATAAGGAATGGGTATTTATCGATGATAAAGAATAACTGTATTTCAAATTTTATTCTTGTCAGCCTTCTCATCTTAAGATTCGATGTTTCCTTTGGGAAAAATGATTCTTCTTTTAAGAAAGTACTCAAAGCCGTCGATCCTTATGCACTCCCCCCTGAAATTAAAAAAACCATGCCGAAAGGTGAGTTTTTTAACCAAATTCTGAGTGCAAACCTACAGATACAACAAGCCAGGTTAGATAATAGCTTTGCAAAATTAACGCATGAGATTGATCGCAAAATGCTTCTTCCTCAACTTAATTTGGGAGTTTCAAGCAGCGACTCTTCAGCTACAAGTTTCGACAGAATTACCACCCTAGAAAGCACCAATAGAACAAAAAGTTCATCTTTCACCTTGGGGATAGGTGGCGAAACAGATTGGGGATTTAACTATAACTTCAATCTTCCTAAGATCAGCAAAGATGAATCCATATCCCCCTTCAGTACACAAGAGTCCTCCACTCTTAACATGGGGGCAACTTTTGGATTTCATCTCCTTAAAAACAATGTCATATCTACTGGAGGGGCAAAAAGTAAAGTATCAAAATTGACCTTCGATACAGCTCGGGAAGGATTTCGAAAAAATTTGATTAGCGCTCTCTATAGCGGCGAAAATCTTTATTATTCTGTTTTTCAAAAACAAGCTCAACTGCAAATCATTAACTATACTTTTGCTGCAACAAAGGCCTTGCTAGCAGACACCAAAGAACTCTTCAAACAAGGTGAAATTGCCAATTTTGAACTGGTACAGGTTGAGTTGCAAGTAGCACAAACTGAATCCCAAGTCGTAGCAGCCCAACAAGAATATAAAAATGCTATTGAAGATTTAAAAGGCGTTATCAATGCCAAAGAGTCCATTTACCCAGATCCTAAAGAAATCTTGACTCTACCTGTTTTTGAAACACTCTCATTTGAAGAACTCTTTGCTGTTGCTAAAGCCAACCGATCTGACTATCGCACATTCCTTTGGAAAGTCGAAAATGATCGTTTAAATGCTACTCTTTCGTACTCAAACACCCTCCCCTCATTAGACTTGGGCTTCCAATATCAAAAGCAAAGAGAAGAAGAGAGCGTTTCAAAAGTCCTAGAAAAACCTCTAGATCTTCATTCACCACAAAAATCCATCACTCTCACTTTGACTTACGATCTTTTTAACTATCAGGCCAAAAATTCTTATATTGCTGCTAAAAATCAACTGAAAAAGGATGATCTTGATTTTGAAACCCTACAAAATCAAATAAAACGTGAAATTATGGCTGCCATTAATGCCGCGGAAGCTGCCCAACAAAAATTAAAACTTTCGTCCAAATCAAAGGGTCTATCTTTGGCCAAATTACAAGCTGAATTTGATCGCTACCAAATAGGAGAATCAAGTATTCGGAATATTATTGACTTCCAAAAAGATGGCAATTCGGCAGAAACTGATGAGCTTAATTCACGCATTGACTTACACCGTGCTGCCTCTAACCTGCGCAAAGTTCAAGGTTTAGCTCCAGAAGAGGTCGGCAAACTATGATCCGTCTTGAAGGCATTAAAAAAGAGTTTCCTTTAGGAAATAAGACTATTCAAGTTCTTAAGGGGATTTCTGTCACCATTGATAAAGGTGAGTTCGTCTCCATCATGGGCCCCAGCGGATCGGGCAAGTCTACACTTTCCTCTATATTAGGCTGCTTAGCCACACCGACGAGTGGCAAATATTTCCTGATGGATAAAGATGTCTCAACTATGTCTGGAGATGCACTCTCCACCATTCGCAATCAAAAAATTGGATTTATTTTCCAAGATTTTAATCTCTTGCCGGGGCTATCTATCGTTGAAAATGTCATGCTCCCTCTGTTTTACCGTAAGATGAGTCCTTTCAAAGCAAAGCAAAAAGCATTAGATAAAATAGAAGCAGTCGGTCTGCTTAAGTGGGCCAACCACCGTCCTAACCAACTCTCCGGTGGACAAAAGCAAAGAGTCGCGATTGCAAGAGCCCTCGTCAGTGATCCACTCTTTCTCTTCGCCGATGAACCAACTGGAGCTTTGGACCCCAAAACAGGCACAGAGATTATGGCTCTGCTGCAACAGCTCAATTCACATGGGCATACCGTCGTACAAGTTACGCACTCTTTGCATCACTGTAAGTACGCCAAACGTATTCTTTATCTGGAAGATGGATTGATTACCCGTGACGATGTGGTACAAAATCCAATTTTTGCTGGACTCGAGCAGAGAGATGAGAAAGACCACTTCGTCGATACGCTCTGGGACATTATCATTAATGATAAGCGACAGCTGCCGGAAGACTTTGCACCTATCTATAATCTTTATAATTCCATCGAACACAAGACCCAGACTCTCCTTTTTGCTGTCCGGGCCTTTAGCAAATGGAATACTCCTGAAGCTCGAGCCATCATACAGACGCTTGTTGAGCATAGCGATTGGAGTATCCGTGCAGAAGTGATGAGAAACTGCAGGTTCCTTGAAGCAAGTTTTGCTGAATCGCTATGTAAACTTACCTTCAACGATAGCAATGAGTGGGTGAGGTTCCTTGCTATCAACAACTTTCGCACTAAACCCGTAGCCAGTTTAAGTGAAGACGCTCGAACGTTCATCGAGAAGTCTTTAGAGGATAAGGATGGACGGGTGAGATCCTCTGCCTTAGCCATTATGAAAGGTTGGGGTGATCAGGTTTCCTTAGCTCTCATTGAAAAATCACTTCCCGACACAGATGGACGGGTTCGTGCTAATGCGATCGAAGTCCTAGAAGGCTTTCTCAGCAGTAATCCTCACCTAAGGGAGAGTATCAAGAAGTACCTGCTCGACGTACACCCACGCGCTAGAACCAACGCCTTGAAGTCTCTGCTGCCCTATGAAAAAGAGTTAATAACTAACATTATCAAGGATATGCTCGACTCCGATAACAGTATGTTTCGTACGTCAGCAGCTTGGGTAGTGCAATTTATTGACACACACCTTGCTCTGAGTTTACTGACTGAACGTCTAAAAAAAGAAAACGAACCCACCGTCCAAAAAAGAATTATAGATACTATGCAAGGCCTTTTAAAAGACCCTCTTTCGTTAAAAGACTTACTGGAACTTGCCCTTCAAAAATAGGATCAAAAGATGTTTTTCCTAGGTTTAATCCGATTATCTATACAAAATCTGATGATCAGTAAGTTAACCTCTATCTTGACTATGGTTGGGCTTCTCTTTGGTAGCGCGGCCTTCATTGCCACACTGAGTACCATCGAGGGTTCAAAAAAACAAATTGCAGAACAAATGCAGAACATGGGCATTGACTTGGTCTGGTTGAGAATTTATCCAAATCCTAAATACACAGTCAACACATCGGATCTAGAATTTTTAAAGACTTATATCCCTTATATTAGCCAACTTTCTATGACAAAAACATCGAATGGAAAAATTCGATTTCAAGACAAGGAACTTGATCTTAGTCTGATCGGGGCTGACGAAAATTATTTCAGTTTGAATCAATTGGATCTGAAAAAGGGCTCTTACTTCCATCAAGAAGGTGCCTACTCTAAAAATTTTGACACTATTTTGGGTGCAGAAGCTGCTACAAAAGTACTAGCTGATGGGCCCTACATAGGGCAGAAGGGCTATTTAAAAGTCAAAGACAAGCTCTTTGCCATTCGTGTCATAGGTGTTTTGAAAAGAAAAGGAAATGAAGCTGACAATGCGATCATTGTTCCGATCAATTTTCTTGACTCAATCGTCCCAAAATCAAGCCTGCAAAGTGCAGTTACAATCAAAACGGAAGCAGCGACTTATGCCATGCTCACTCGAAAAATAGCTTCGACTATTTTAAAGCCAAAATTTGGAGATGATTTTTATATCAGTGACGCAGCCAGCACAATTGCAGCCAGCAAAAAAATTTCGGATAGCTTCAATTTTGCGGGACTGTCACTCGCTATCATCAGCCTTATCACAGGTGGCGTTGGGATTATGAATGTCATGCTCTTATCAGTCGCTCAGCGCAAAAAAGAGATTGGTCTAAGAAAAGCCTTAGGAGCAAAAGGCCTCGTGATCCTCTTCCAGTTTCTTATGGAAGCTGTTTTCATCTGCATTGGAGGATGTATCCTTGGATCGATTCTTGGAGTTTATTGTGGGGTACTCATGGCGAGAATGATGAATGTACAATCCACTATATCTCCGGTGGTGGTGAGCATCTCATTTGCTTTTTCAATTTGTATCGGCCTAGGGTTCGGTATGCTGCCAGCTCTACGCGCTTCTCGGCTCGACCCCTACGAAGCACTACGAATGTAATTAGCCTAGAAACACTCCCCTTAGGAACTCTCGACGCAGTTTAATCGCTTCAAGAATGATCACCACAAGTCAGCTAAAACTTTTTCGCCTTTCTTTAGACCTTCAAGAACCTCTACTCGATAGAGTCCATGACGACCAAGCTTCACTTGAGTTGTTTTAAAGCCAGATGAATCGCTAGATTTCACTTGTACAGAATAATTTTTGCCTATTTTTTTAACGGCATTCCAAGGCAAAGTCTTTTCAACCAGTGTCTCTCCACTATAAAAAGACACTCTCGCAAGCAAACCATTTCGCAAAATTTGCTGTTCTTCCTTGAAAGAACAATCCAGTTCAAAAAAGCCAAATTCATCATCTTTTTTAACTGGGTGCAAACCGCTAATTTCGCAAGATCTTTCTTTCGAAGACCCCTCAAAGGTAAACGTACCTTTTTGCTTTAAAACCAGCTTTCCTATTTGAAAATCCATAGCCGTACAACGCAGGGCATAAGCACCAGTACCTTCAATAGTCGCCAACAAATCACCCTTATAAGAGTTTAGCAAGCCATTAAGATTATCTTTTTCCTTAATTAAAAATGAGATAACTCCATCCATTTTTGCTTTGTAAGAGCCAATTTTAGCCTGTTGCTCTAACTCTTTTTTTTCATATTCAATTTTTTGAAAATTTGATTTCAAGCGAAGAATATCTATCTTTTTGACTTCAATTTGTGTGAATTTTAATTTTAAATCATTCGCAGCAATCATGTTCTTAGTAGCGCCATTTTTTTTATCGTTATATTCACGCTCTAATTCTTTTTTTTCATTTTCAGCTTTTTTCAATGCATTAGCGGCAGCTCTAATTTCATTATCTTTATCTGAAATATGATTCATCAAATCTGTGTCCGAACTAACAGCAATTACCTCATTATTAACAACCATTTCGCCTTCATTTTTCAAAATAGATTTGATGTTTTCATGATTTTCTTGAACAAAAATACTTTGAGATGATTTAGGGTACACTTGGCAGGCCAAATCTAGTTCTGACCTTATACTTGATGGGCTGAGTTCAACTTCAATCTTTTCCCTCTTTATTTTTTCTTCAAAAGCTAATCCACTCCCTGCTACGAGAACAGCTTCAAAACACATCACTATTGACCAAAAATGACAATATTTCATACCTATTCCCACATACTTTGTCACGATTCGTAAGATTTCCAGTCACCGTTCAGACTTGTTGATTTTCGGTCAAATAAATTTATTCTTTATCAATAAAACATAACTCTACATATTTTTACAAACGGTTAGCTCTTAGCTCATGTTTTTATTACAGGATTTTCAACGAAATCTGCAGTCATTTAATGTCCTTCAGTTAGGGGAACTTTACTTGTCTGTTTTGTTTTAACTCGAAACCCCTCGACGGAGCCTGCCCTGGAGGCAACGAAACAATCTTGCCTATACACGGAGATTGCTTCGCTGCGCTCGCAATGACGAGGTTCTGCCATTTCGTCATTGCGAGGAGCTGGAGGCAACGAAGCAATCTTGCCTATACACGGAGATTGCTTCGCTGCGCTCGCAATGACGAGGTTCTGAGATAAATACTCCGAGCTTAAGAAAACCGCTCCGAGCTTAAGAAAACCTATGAAAAACCGATAGATGCAGATATAGAATGAAATTTATCATACCCGAAAGAGACTATGCTAAAGAGAATATTTTATCTGTTTATGCTTGGCTTGTTTTCGAGTCCCTCCTATGGATTGTTTGCTCCACCCACTGATTTCAATGACTTAAATGTTCGTATTATAACTGTAGATACAGGCCGTGATCTTATAGCTAGCGTCGGTCACATCGTCCTGCGCCTAACAAATACCAAGACTGGCGATGACACCTCATTAAGCTGGGGAACTTATAGCTACCCTCCTCATTGGTATATTGATTTTTTAAGCGAACCTATAATGTATTGGGTGGATGAAGTCCCAGTAGACGCCCTACTCATGTACTACAAATCAGAAAAAAGATCTGTGTTTCAAAACCAGTTAAATTTAAGTGTTTCTCAAAAACAGAAATTATTCCAACTCGTTACTCATCGTCTAGAGCCTGAAAAAAAATATTACGTATATCATTACATCTATAATAACTGTGCAACTATTGTTCGAGATTTACTCAATGAAGCCTTACATGGCCAACTAGCAGAACATACCCGCAATAAACTGGCTAATTTAACTTTACGTAGCCATATGCGTGAAATTTTTATTGACCGTCCATGGATCACCTTTTTCTTAGACCTTGTTTCAAACAGCGAACTGGAAAGAGAAAATAATGCTTGGATCGAAATGTTTCATCCCCTGATGTTTTATGATCACATCCAGAAGATTCCACAAATTGATGACTCTGGTCAGGTGATCCCTGGAACAAAATTGTTCGCTGCGACAGAGGTCTTAATTCAAGGAGACCGGATCCCTCACACTTCGAATGAACTCTTTCCTTGGATCATCTCCATCGGCACGCTGTTTTTATGTTTTGGATTTTTCTTGAAATATAAAGAAAGCAAGTTCTACCCTTCCTTTCTCTCATTTTATTCCACTCTATGGGGACTATTCGCAGGTTTCTTTGGCCTTTTTTTCATCTGGGGGTGGGTTTTCTCCCGACAAACCATCTTACATCACAATGTTAACCTCTGGATTTTTTGGCCGACCGACTTCATATTTATTTTCTTCGGATTCAGAAAATATTTGAGGCTGTTTTTCAGACTTTATATACAATCTCATCTCTTAGCTTTGTTTATTTACTTAAGTCTCTATGCGTGTGGAGTCTTTATTCAGGACGTTTCTAACACTGCTAAATTTCTTTGCCCTCTATGGATCTTTTATGCCTTCCTACTCCAAAATTCCCTCCGTAAGTCCATAGATGAAACCCAGCAAGGATCCGTAAACAGCATGAGCGACTGTCCAGGTTAGCGCTAAACCCAAAGCGTGTTTCTGGACGTGATCGATCGGATGACGCGAAAAACCAATGTTCAGCAAGAGCCCAGCGACTGCACCGTGATTGAGGCCAAGTCCGATGCCAAGGGCTGAGTAAACAAATATTTTATAGCTAGCTGTACGCATGGGAATAGCTTGAAAGATGAGCGTATAAATGAAACTAAAAATAATTCCTATGCCAATATGGATGATCAAACCAGGGAGATAAGCATTTTCTTCTTTTTGGGTGAAGAAAGAGCCTAGCGCTTTTATCCCGTCGATCGGTACGATCTTGCTTACTAGGTGTGCTGTTTTAAAGAAAAATAGCACACCCACACTTGCTATGCTGCCAATAACTAGGTTGAGAATGAACCATTTCATAGTATTACCCTTATCGATTAAGAGACCTCATCGATAGCACAACCCTGAGAACGCCTGAAATTTAATGTTTTTCCCAAACAGACGACCAACCTAACGGATTTGTTTCCCTATCCCCTATACGAACTTTGCTAAAACGAAATTCTCGTAAATCTTTAAGATGTAAAACTTGACCCAATTCTTGGCAAAGTTCTTCTGCAGAAACTTTTGGAGGACCCTCCTCACCAGTTTGATGACTATTACCCGTAAGGACAAAGAACAAACTCCCCTTATGCGTCAATTGATCAAGAACAGTAAGAAAGCGATTAAGATTGACATGCCTTAAGATGTGATAGCAGCCCCTATCTATCAATAGAGGAAAAGGTGGGCACCGCCAATCATGCGTCAAGAAATCTGCACACATCCACTCCACACACACAGAACTGTCCTGTGCCTTCCTCTTGGCCAAAGAAATGGCTTCCGGAGAAAGATCACAGGCTGTAACATGAAACTGGTGTTTTGCGAGATGAATAGCATTTGTCCCACTACCGCAACCAATATCCAATACTCGCGGATGAGAAAAGGAATCGATCTTCCACTCCACAAATCGGGATCGAAACTCTGGAGAAACCTCTCCACTATCCCATGGAGCATCTTTTTGTATATAGGACTCATTCCAATCAATAGAATCTATTCTACTCGTCATGGTTCACTCCCTTACTGTCTATCTCAGAACTTGATTTCCTTGCCATGATATTGCATCCTATGGCTGCAAATTTGAATCCTAATCTGCTACAAATGTAGAGTATATATAAGAAGACAGAAGGGATCTCTTCTATTCTCAATTTAATTTCCACATGACAAGTGTCTTATCTATCTTTTTAGATTTCAATATAGTATTTAAAGGTTTTAAATGAAAATAAAAGCTCATCACAATATCTTAATCATTTTATTTCTTTCCTGCTTATTCTTCTCTTTCACTGATCATAGCCAGGGTGGCGAGGCCGATCTTGAGTTGTGGGATCAAAGTCCTGAGCAGACGATAACAAGCTTAGCCGAAGCTGGAATGCTGGGCAAAAGAGAAGGAACTCAGGCTTATCAAAATCTCCAGATCGCACTCAGTTGGGATGCCTTCTTAGCCATGATTAGAAAGCCTTCCGGCTCCTTTCGGAACATAGCTCATGCGATAACATATCTGGTAGGACAGGGAGCAAGCTTTTTTGTTGTGATCCCAACGCGGGCTATGCTAGAACGAAAATCAATTCTAACAGACACGCCAATTTTTGAAACACCAGAAAAATTTGAATCCCAAAAAAAAGAAGCTCTTAAAGAATTTTTTGAGTCTTTTCATAGAATGGAAATGCCTTACCTGGGAAAATTTTGCTACTACATCAATAAGCATGATCAAGAGTCAATCCATGTTCTTCTCGACCTCAGCGATCGACCCTTTGTCCATTTATTTGCTGGGCCACCAACCCTGAAGGGTAAGCCCCCCAGGGTTAGATTGAGCAGGGAAGACGACCTCAGCGAAGCTCAAATAGCCTTTAGTCTCATGAGGCGATATCCAGCTTCTTCGATTTTTATTAGCACTAAAGGAGAAGAGATCGCGGCCTTCCGTCACATGCAAAACAGACTAAAACTAGGCGCCGAACAACAACTGTCTGCGACCGTCCTGCTTTGGACTTCAGGACAATCTCATCGGGGTCCTGTTAGGCAAACCAAAATTATTGCCAGATTCTTTGCACAGGTTAAACATGAGGTCCGAACTTCGGGGACGATCGTCCAAGCTCTAGCAGCAGAAGGTATCATGACCCAGTTCATGATCGAGAACGTAGAGGGAAATGGAGATTGCGCTTTCACATCCCTTGCTCGCGTCACTGGAAAAGATATAAACCGAGGTGAATTGATAAGAAGGCTTAGAGCCAAATTAGAGGGAGCAAATAGCGATCATTTCATGGAGATCTTAGCTAGCGCTATTCAAGACCACTTTAAGCTTGGGCCTTTGGTCCCTTGGGAAGAGTATCTAGAAGCCTACCTTGAAGCCCTTTCTAAAAGTGAATTTTGGTTAACAGATTATGAATTGCACCTCGTCGCCTATTTTTGGGAACTAACGATCAACGTGTTTTTACCAGCTCCAGCTAATCCTGGTGTTATGTTATACACAATTATCAATCCCCATCTTGTTGTTGATCCAGGTGAAGAGATCACACCCCAAGTTGCAAACATCATCCTTTTTGGTAACCACTATGCTGCAGCACACCCCTATAGCCCTACCCCTACACACATGTTTCCTGCAGCGGTTCCAAACGCTAGCGTTCCTTCTCCAGAAGCCCCTAGGCCATTGTTATTTACGCCTTTTTCTCATCTTCCACCTTCTTTCCAATAACGTTTTCTTTACCAACAATGTGATTTTCTTCAAAAGAGCACATTCATTATAAGGAATCATCGGAATATGAAAAAAGACATCGAAGAAAAGACTGACTTATTTATTGACATCACCGAACGAAAAGATGAGATTCAGAGGGTGATGGAAAAGAAAAACTTAGAGCTGCAGCATGCCAATGAGGAGCTCTCGCAATTTGCATACAGAACATCACATGATCTAAGAGCTCCAATGAAAACCATCCAGAGCTATGCTCGACATATCGAAAAGAATATCGCAACAGGAAATCTGGATGAAGCAAAATTGAATTTACGAAAAATCATCGAACAAACAAAAAAATTAGATCTTTTGGTAGAAGATATTCTCAATTTAGCAATAGCTGACCTCAAAGAAACCGAGAACGAACTGATAGATTTTAACACCATTATCGATACAATTAAGGAACGTTTATCCGATCTCATCTCCACGAATCATGTTGTGATATCGACTGACGTAAAATTAACGGCGCCCTATTACTCTAACACATTACGAATCACTCAGATTTTAGAAAATCTTATTTCGAATGGCATAAAATATTGTCATCCAGGACGTCCCCATAAATTTGTAAATATTTATATCTCTGAACAAGAGGAGGAAATCTTGATAAAAATTGAGGACAATGGCCTCGGTATACCAAAAGAGCATCAGACCGAAGTCTTTAAAATGTTCACTCGATTTCATCCCAAAGTTTCTTTCGGCAGTGGGCTCGGGATGTCTATTGTTAAAAAAAATTTGGATAAATTGGGAGCTAAAATTAATGTCACTAGTACGGAAGCTGGAACTCTTCTCGAAATCTGGCTGCCAAAAGGAAAAGAGTAGATCTCGATGAATGGTTCCTAGTAGGAAGAAACACCACTCAGTACGTAATTAAAACTACCTGTGATGGTTAAATTTTCCTTATTGAATCCTTTAGGGAGAGGAGCAAACGGAGCTGCCACCTTAATAGCCTCTACAATCGCCTGATCTAGAGTTTCATGTCCAGATGTCTGAAGGACTGCAAGTCTACTGATTTTGCCATCAGCTTTGATGGTGAACCGAAGTTGAACCTTCCCTTGTAGACCTCTACGAGCGGCGTCATAAGGGTAGACCCATGCCAACTCGATAGCCTTCCTCAATCCTGTAAAATATCCAATATAACGAAACTCCTTCGTATTGAGATCAAGAGTTTCTCCTTCTTCGTCATCCCCAGAATCTAAATACCCTCCCTCGCTAAGATCCTGATTCATCATGTCCTTAGCCTTGAGAACTAGACTCGCATAAGGATTCGAACCTTTTTCAGTACGGAGACCTTTCTCATTTTTTTGTATTTTTTTCTTTGCGTCAGAGAGAAGAGATGGTTCTGAAGTGTTGCCCGATGATTTTTCCAGGAGAGCTTCCCTTTTTGTAATGTTCTGCTTCGAAGCTTCTTTTTTACTAAAAGCAGGCATTCGTCCCGGAGATAAAGCTTTCTCCTTTTGGAGGATTCTCTTTACCTTTATCTGTTCTTTCCCTGTTTTGTGATCGACTTCCGCCAGTGCCTCATATTTCTCAGGGGTTTCCGTCTGCAGTAGCTTATTTTCAACAATTCTTTTGGACTCCATTTCTTCTTTTGGGGGAGCCTTCTTTTCTTTGGCTAGATGTATCTTTATAGGGATAGAAGCCCGGTTTGCTGATTTTTCCGCTTCAAGTTTCTGCTTCTCCCTTCCAGGATTGAGCTGCCACAAACCTAGAAGATGAAGAGCAATGGACAAAGCGAAAGGCAAAAGAATCAAGAGACGCTTGCGGCCCTTGCCTATTCCAACTCTTTGTGCTTTTTTGTTCATAGACCTTAGCTAGTCCTCCACTCATTTAGTGTCGGTCAAAAGCAAGTACAACATAACATTAGGCAAACAAGGACCTCAAAATTGCTAAGAAAAAATATTCTTGCGTGGATTTTTAGGACAGGGCTCATCGGCCTACCTCTAGCCCTCTCTTGTACAGAAAAGGAACTGGATCCCAATAACCCACAGGCCTCATACGGCATAGCCAAGGAGCCCTATGACGACAAGAATTATGAAATAGCCTCTAAAAAATTAGGCGAATTCAAAGCACGCTTCCCCTATAGTCGATATGCGGTTGAGGCTGAGCTTCTTTTGGCGGACTGTCAATTTGAACTTGGTCATTATGTAGAAAGCGCTGCTTCCTATAAGGAATTTGTGAAGCTACACCCAAAACACGCTCAGGTCGATTTTGCTCTTTTCCGGGTAGGCATGTCCTACTGGCAAGACGCCCCTGCCGACCTCGATAGAGAGCAAGAATATACTGAACTTGCCTTAAAAGAATGGCAAACCCTTATTGAGCAACACCCCCAGAGCAGCTACACTCAACAGGCGATAGACTTAAAACAAAAAGGTCTGAAAAGAATTCAGGGTTCCGAAGAGTTCGTCGCTAACTTCTACTGCAAGCAGGGCCTCTGGCACGCCTGTGCCTATAAGTTTAACAGCATCGCCGAGAAATACCCATCCGACAAAGTCTTGCTCAAACGTTCATTGGAAAAAACGGCTGATGCACTAGAAAAGCTAGCCACCCAAAGCAAAGAGCAAGCTCAAAATGAAAAGGATGGACCGAAGAAGAGTGCGAATCTCTGGATTAGAGATCTAAGTCCAGAAGAGATCTTAAAGAAGGCAGGAGAACTCCGATCTAAGGCTAGCTCTCTCTAAGAGCCAAAGCAAGGAAGAGGATTTGGGAGAAAACCTTGCCCTGAGCCCGTTCGACGGAGCCTGCCCTGAGCCCGTTCGACTCCGCTCAGGGCAGGCTCCGTCGAATGGGTGCTCAGGGCAGGCTCCGTCGAATGGGTGCGCAGCTGGTTTCTCCCAAAAAATAAACAAAGGTAGCTTTGATGAATTCTTCCGTCAAAAAAACAGTCACTTATATCTGCCCTGTCGATCACAAGGGATCTACTGTCTCTATCCAGGGTTCAGTTTTGGGAGGAATGAAAAACACTCCCATTATTATCGTCCATGACTTAGGAGAAACCTTCGAGAACTATGCTGCTTTCTCGGAGTACTGCCTGCAAACCCGTTTTCACGTCTATGGTTTTGACATGAGATGGAGTTTACAAGACCAAAAGAACACAGCCTCATCTGCGCACCTCAACCAACTTATCCTTGACCTTCTGCAAGTGCTCACATGGGTGAAATACAACGAGGATGGGCAAAAGCCAATCCTGATTGGACAAGGAGCCGGTGCCCTCGTCGCCCTTTTCCTGGCCGCTGAATACACCCAATTCTGTGCAGGACTTGTTCTAACGTCACCATTACTCTTTCTGGACCCTCCCCTTGGTAATTTTTCTCGAAAAATGATCCAAATTCTCTCGCAGATAGCTCCTAACTTCCATACCCCTAGGGGCTTATGCCCAAACTTCACCGGTCTAGAGTTCCGAGCGCATCGGGGGCTATTCGGCCCTCTCAGCCCTTCTCAGATCAGCAACCAATTGGCTAACGAGCTCCTCGACGCTATGTCCCAAGTCCGAAAAACCTTACAAGTCCTTAAACTGCCTAGCTACCTTCTCTGTGCAGGGGAAGATCCTCTATGTAAACCAGACTTTCTTCAACGCTGGTTCCAGCGGCACAGATGGCCTGAAACACTCAAACTGAGTGTTCTCCCCTCGTCCCAGCATAGACTTCTGAGTAAGGAAGGGCAGATGCTAGAACAGAGTATGGGTTTACTCCTTCCCTGGCTGGAACCTATGCGAACCTAAAAAAACACTGGGATTAAGCTCGAATCAAAGATCGAAAGGAAGAGTAAGTTTTAGCGAGTTGATCTAAATCTTCTTTCGAAAAATTCAAACGTTTCGCAAAGATGTTAAGCTTATAAGGATCGATACGATGAGGTTCGAGCATAATCCAATGAGAGAGCAAGTTAGAGAGACTCACAATAGAGATCAAATCTGAGGAAGCATATTCTTCAGGCAAATCCTCTGAATGATGATACCTAGCTGCATCGATAACAAGAGGAGGCAGTCCCCACAGCGCTCCCCCGACCTCTCCAAGAGAACAGTGGCTCGGAAGATTGAACTGCTTCTCAATTTTCTCCCAACTCGACATCGTCTTTACGTCATCGATCATAAGCTGTACCTGATCTGTCTCATCAGGAAAACAAAGAGCAGAGATAAGTTTCCCAAGATTACAAAGGCAACCAGCTATATAGATGTGATCTCCCTCCGCAGCAAAACCCAAACGGATAGCTAAAGCTTCTGCAATAGATGCCGTGAGGAACGAATGGGTCCAGAAGGCGTCTTCGTTAAATATTTTAGTTTGCAGGGAAAAGGAGCGGATAGCTGCAGCCATAACCAAACTGCTAAGATTTTTTCGCCCTACATAAGCAATGGCATGCTTCAGAGACCCCATCGGGGAAGGAGACATGTCCCTCGTACTTTTTAAATTTTCAGCAATGCGAAGAATTTCACTTGCAAGAAAGGGATCCTTCTTGACCGACCGGACAATCTCCTCCATCTCTACATCAGGGCTCACAAGAAGAACTTGTAGCTCCATAATAGCTGAGGGAATATGAGGTAAACTCGAGATCTGTGAAATTCTATTGAATATAGCTCCAGCCTGAGTACTCATCCCCATACTGGGTGAATACCAAGGGTATTTCCCTTTTGGTATCATCAGAGTGGATCCACAAGTGCAGTCAAACCATAGGTTATTCATATTGCATAGACGCCACCGCTTGGTACCACTCAAAAAGTCTGCTTCCTTGGAAAAAGAACGTTTGCAATTTCCACAGGTTTTTATTTCCATCAGCATAGATAACCTCACCATTCGCGAAAACTATTAGAGAGAAACCATCGGTCTTTCTACCCCTCGAGCTTTCTGTACCTGAAAATGAGCCAAGACCAAATCAGCCTGAGCCGATACAAAACGACCCCGAGCTCCTGACAGGGCGGAATGGGTCAAAACAAGATCAGTAGAAGATTTATTACCCGTCCTGAACTGGGCCTCTTCTATCCGGTAAGCCTCTTCGGCCTGCTGCACAGCGACTTTAGCGAGTTCTCGAGTTTCAATAAGAGATTTAGCCTCTTCGACTGACTTCAGAGCATCAAGGCGAACCCATTTTTCAGCTTCTTCATAGCCAGCCCGACTGGCAGCTTCTCGTTCAAAGCTTTCTCTCAAATCAAAAATCTGACTTCCATTATTCCAAATTTGCCAGGTCACCTGAACCCCATAGACGGGTGTAACTCTCTCTCCCGATAAAGCCGTAAGCTCCCCAAAGTTTTTTTCCCAGCGGGCAAAAAGATTAACTTGCGGTGAAAATTGGGCATAAGCTAGTTTGGTACCGAATTCAACCATTCGTTTCGCTGATCTGGCTTTGTCAAGATCCAACCTCGTTCTTTGAGCCTCTTCAATCAAAATGTCCGGTGAAGGAAGGGCATCCTGTTTGAGCTCAGGAAGATTTGTTGGGATCGCATCGATAGACAACGACTTCTCCCCAATGACTTCAGCTAGATGCCCTCTAAGAATTTCGAGTTGGGCATGAACTTTGCTCGCTGCAGCCTTAGCCTCCGAGAGTGCGAGCTCAAAGCGAAGTGTGTCAGCATGAGTTATACGACCAGCCCTCTCCAGGATTCGAGCATTGTCCCTCTGCTGTTCAACTGCAAAGACTGAATCCTTGAGAACCTGCTGCATATTTTTAGCTTGAATGGCCCTCACATAAACCTCAGCCACACTAAAACTTAGATCTCTAGTCGTAATTTTCACATCTAGCTCGCTCAGATGCTTCTGCTCCTCTTCAAAGTGAGCTTTCTCACTCAATGCATAAAGACCAGTAATAGGCTGCACAATAGACAGAGTCCCAGTTTTGCTTTTATCGTTTCGAACCAGAAGAGACTGCGGTCCAAATGGGGCGATTAACTTATCCTTGAAGTGAAGCTCGTTGTAATCGGCTTGAACCCTGGGAGCTACGTTAGCCCAATTGCTTCTTGTCCTCTCCACCTGGGCATTGAGATCATGCTGGGCTCTCTCAATAGCCTTAGAGTGCACTATAGTTCTTTGAATGATGGTTTCCAAATCCAAGGTTCCTAGTTCGGAAGTAGAACTTGTTTGAACCGCATCGTCCTGCGCCGAGAGAGTGCTTGAACAGAGGAGCAAGATCACCATTATTTTTTTCATAAAAAACCCTTTATTAGAGAATTTCTTTGTGAGGGGCACGTTTAGGCTTCAGGGCATAACAAAAATCTCTGGTCCGTCTTTCTTCTTTTGCTCCTTTTCAAACGATAAAAATTCATCCAAATAGCTCAAGGACAGAATGACTATAAGTAAAAAAACAAGAAAAGTGATCCTAGCTTTCCACTTTTTCATCTATATTTTTTCCTGAAAAACAAAAAAGAAGCGCCCATAAAAAGGTAGAGAAAGGGGTAAGCAAAACAGAGAAACAACAGAAGATAGAGATCCGACCGTGATTCTATTTTAAACAAACTAGAATCCTCTGCCTTCGGATTAAGAGCTATGTAATCCTCATCACGCGTCAAATAACTGATCGTATTGAGAATAATTTCGCTACTATTTCTGCGATTAAAACCCTGATTTAAAATCATTTGAGCTGAACCAAAGACGGCCAGTCTCATGTTCTTCTTTTCTGCCAAGGCAAAAAAAGGCAGAGGAGCATGACCGAGATCTTTTGTTTCAACCATATTCAAATCCTCTAATGTATACACCTCAGGAATTTGAACATTGCTTGCGGATGTTCTTGCTAGAATCTTAACACGAACAGGGTCTTCCACTCCCCGTTCATCAGCTTGCTCCTGAGGCCGAGAGACCAGCCGAAGAGAACGGCTCTCAGCGACTTGCAATACTTTAAAACCATTTTGAAGAAAAGCCTTTGTAATAGGATGATCTTTATCAAGAGAATCGATAATAGCCGTATTATGACCAAACAGAGCCGCCCGTTTATCCTCTGACCTCAAAATGATAAAGTCATTGCTATACTCAAGTCCATAAAGACTCAGGAAGGAATTCAAAGTATCTGTCGGCCGCATGGCATCCACCATGACAAGCATAGACCGGCCTCTATCCAAGTAGTCCTTAAAAATTTTAATATCTGAAATAGGCAGATTAAATTGAGGACTGGCTACGACAAGAATCATGCACTGCTCAAACAAATTCTCTGCATTTGAAGAAGACGGGATCGCTAGGACTTCATACCGAAAATTTTTTAAACGCTCAGCAAGTATCTTCATTCCCTGAGGACTTTCATCCATCAAAGAGGGCTCCCCATTCGAACTGGTAAAGCACACACTCTTAGCTCTCGTCTTCTTAAGAAGATAGAGTATGGAATTAGTCAGACTCTCTTCATTAACTTGATGAAGAACACTTTCTTCTCCATCCCACTTTAAAACCATGCTGTAAGGTGTCGTGATTTTATCGAGTCGCGCTCTCAAGGAATGGATGGTTGGGTCTAGAAACTCAAGATCGAAAGATGCACCAGCTTCTTGGTAAAGATAAAGAAGTCTTTGAATATTTCGCTGAATTTCTGGATCCTTCACATACACGAGGACCTGAAGAGATTGAGAAGAAGCCTGCGCTTGCTCTCTGAGCTTAGAGATCACATTCACTGTTTCTTTGGATAACGTATGGCTCAGATCTCTTGTAAGATCTATTTTCCGATTAAAACGTTCTTTATGAAGAAGTAAGGAGAACAAAATGAAAATGAAGATAGAGAACATGTAAAGGGTCAACTGACCGAGCTGACGGTTCAGCTCGAACTGTGATCTCCACCTCAAGATCAAACTTCTACACTTTGAAGAGCATCGGTCAAATCCCGGAATCTTCATTTCCATCGTAAACTTTCATAACTGAGTAGAGAGAAGAAAAGATACAGCGAGCTTGTCGACAAGAAATAACCAAGATCCGAAACGGTCAATATACCTTTAGCAATCATAGAATAGTGTTCTGAAGAACCCAGATACGCGAGAATGGACTCAAACCAGGGGTACGCTTTAAACAAAGCCGACGATGAGCCCATCAATAAAAAAGACAAAAGACCTAAAGAAGTAAAAAGAAAAGCTGTGAGGGGAGAACTTGCTATAGCAGACATCCAAAGCCCAAAAGCCGTGTAGGAACTCAGGACAAGCAGCGCTGCCAAATAAGAGCACAGAACAAGGTTGGGGTCTAAGTGGCTATAGTAAAGAAGATACAAGGGATACACAGCACTGACGAGAAGAGCCAGCGACATAAACAGCATCTGAGCTGCATACTTACTAAAAACTAGGTTCCAAGAGCTCAAAGGTGACGACTGCAAAAAACGGAGTGTGTTCTGCTTTTTTTCTTCCGTGAAGGCCCCCATGGTCAGAGCTGAGATCATGATCAAAAATACAAAATGCAAAGCTTCAAAGTAGACAAGTAAAAGCTGAGAAGGTTTTAAGATCGGTCCTCCTTTAGAGAGGGCCTGACTCTGGATACTGATAAAAGTGTCCGTATAATAAAAAAAAGCAAGACCAGAAAAAAGACTAAATAAAAACAAAATGGCGAAGAAGCGTAGAGACGCAAATCCACAATAGATCTCTTTCTCTATCAAAACGCGGATCACGTGTACTCCTGTGTAAAAAACTGTTCTAAACTTCCATAAAGAGGACTTAACTCTTTCAGGATGTAGCCCCTCCCCATGAGAAACAAGACCAAATCTCGTAAAAAAACAGACAGATCCTCTTGATGAGACAGCTTCAAGTCAAAGCGCAATTCTCCATCTTCACCTGAACTTTCCTTGATCGAGCAAGTCTGCATCCCAGCCCAGGTGGACAAATCCATCAAAAGATTCTCGGCCCCATAAAAAACACGCAGCCGATAAGAGATTCTTGATCGCAGACTGTTCTTCAGATCGGCCAGCCCTCCCTGAAACAAGACCCGTCCCTTGTTTAAGATCAGAAGTTCATGACAGACCTGCTCAACTTCAGAAAGGATGTGAGAACTAAATAGAACCGTATGTTCTTGCGCCAAGTCCCGGATGAGATTTCTGACCTCAACAATCTGTATGGGGTCTAAACCCTCTGTTGGCTCATCGAGAACTATCAGTTCAGGGCCATGAACAATGGCCTGAGCAAAAGCAACCCGCTGTTTAAAACCCTTCGATAGTTTAGCTATTTCTCGTTTGCGTACAGACTCTAGGTTAAGGTTCCTCAAAGCCTTGTCCACAGCAAGTTTTAATTTTCCTTTGGGAATCTCATGGATTCTAGCAGCAAAGATGATGGCTTCTTCCACACGAAATTCTGGATAGAGAGGAGGAAGCTCCGGCAGATATCCTATGCATTTTTTATAAGACTCTGGCGATTTGTCTAGGTCCCGACCTAAAAGCTCAATTTTACCAAAGCTAGGTCCTTTGCACCCACAGATAAGATCAAAAAGTGTCGTCTTGCCAGCTCCATTCGGCCCCAAAACGGCTGTAACACTGCGAGGTTTTAATTCAAAATTTACATCGTTTAAGACAACACGAGAGCCATAACTTTTAAAGAGATGAGAAACCTTCAATGTATTCATCTTCAAAGCTTTGCTTAGAGGAGGATAGGGGGACCTGAAAAAGAAGTTTTTCCTTCCTCTTCTAAAGACTTCCCCTTGTAACTCGATTTTTCCGTCACCCCGAGCGAAGTCGAGGGGTCTCAATAGAGACGGAGCCGCTACGAGACCCCTCGACTTCGTTCGGGGTGACATCCCAATCTTAAGTACAGAAACTAGGCCTTGTCGTCCCTGAACTGATATCTCCTAGAGAAGAGCACAGCTTTTTCTGGGCCTCAGAACTGTACTGACTCTGATCTACGCTTTCTATTTTTCCTTTTAAAGTGCTAGCTATACTTTTTGTGAAATCGCTCTTCAAAGCCTTCCGTCGCGAGAATATATCCGGGATATTTCCAGCTCCATCTTGCGCCAATTTGATTTTGTCGCCAATCTTTGCGAGTGCTTTGCTCATACTGTCTGGGGCGCCAGGTAGTTTGGTAGCGGAGGCGCTGATAGCGAGTAGGTCATTGATCATGCCTGTCATCTGTGTCGTTGGGAACTCCTCTGAACAGGCTCCAGCAATGGGGAGAACTTTTTGCAGCAGGGATTCGATTCCAGAGAGATTGCTCACTAGTTGGGTAATATTTTGAGGGTCGCTAAGATCGACATCCTTAAGCTTTTCAACTCTACGTTCAAGGTTCGATTTACCTTGACCATGCGATGAAAAGTTGAGGACTTTTTGGAAAGCAAAGGCCTCGAGGATATGACTGAGAACCCAGAGAAAGTGAGCACTCTCTTTCTTCTGTCTGTTAAAGCTGACCGGTTTACAGCGATGACGATAATCCCCCAAAAGGCGAACATCTTCATCTACAAACGGACAAATCACCTGTATGGCATGGGTTGTAAGCTGAAGACGTTCGAGGGTGCTCCGCGCCTCCTCTGCACAAACAGGAATTATCACCGGAAATTCAGGGTCCTCTTCGTTACGCGTCCCCAGCAAGGCAAACTCCTCATCCGTGATCCCCAGAAGATCACTCAAAGCGGATAAGTCGTCCCCACTCTGCTTGGAGTCATCTGCTAGAAGAAGAGATTCCGCCTGACTTTTTTTCTTGCTGAGCTCGCTAGACTTCTTGATAAGGGAAAAAGTATCCAGTCCAGCCAAACTTATTTCTATATAACCAAGAGTAAGTGAGGCTTCCTCCGACTCAGGATTGATATTGTAGGCAGTAACAGCGTATTCGTAGGCCTTCCTAAACTCTCTTTTATCGTAAGAGATCTTCGCCATACGGAGCTGCACATCGAAGGCTAACTTATGAGAAGCAGGAGTTGCAGCCATATAGAGACGGTCTATCCCACAAGACCCCAAGAAGAGTCCGGTAAGCAGCAACCAGCAGCAATGGTTCCCCTTATTCCTCATCTAAACTTAAGATAGACAGGAAGGCCTCCTGTGGAATATCGACATTGCCCACAGACTTCATCCTCTTCTTACCTTCCTTTTGTTTCTCGAGAAGTTTTCGCTTCCGACTGATATCACCACCATAGCACTTAGCTGTCACATCTTTCCGCAGAGCAGAAAGAGATTCCCTGGCAATGATTTTACTCCCAATCGCTGCCTGTATAGCAATCTGAAACATATGGCGAGATAAAGTCGCCTTGAGCTTCTTGCAGAGAGCCCGACCCCGGTACTGGGCTTGGCTCCGATGAATGATGCAAGACAAAGCATCAATAGTTGCTTGGTTGACCATGATATCAACCTTAACGAGATCGCCTTCTCTAAAGTCGATTAACTCATAGTCCATGGAGGCATACCCCCTGGAGAGACTCTTCAGCTTGTCATGAAAATCAAAGATCATCTCACTCATGGGTAGTTCGTACGTGATGGTCACCTTCTTACGAGAAGAATAGTCCAGGCCTTTCTGAATCCCTCGTTTCTCCTGAAGGAGCTTCAATGTTGCCCCAATGAACTCTTCTGGGGTGTACACCGTCATTCGTACGTAGGGCTCTTCAATACGTTCAATGCGAGAAGGATCTGGCAGCTTAGAGGGATTGTCAATCGTGATGCAGGTCTGATCCATAAGGAAGACTTTAAAGGCAACTGATGGCGCTGTGAAAATAAGCTCGAGATTATATTCACGTTCCAGTCTTTCTTGGATGACATCCATATGAAGAAGACCAAGAAAGCCTACCCTGAACCCAAAACCCAGCGCACTGGAGTTCTCCACTTCAGATGTAAGACTCGCATCGTTCAATTTCAGCTTCTCGATCGACTCTTTGAGAAGAATATAATCACTCGCATCAAGTGGAAATATACTACCGAAAACCATCTGCCTTGCACTTTCAAAACCCTTCAGAGACTCTGCAGCTGGACGAAGGGCTTCCGTAATCGTATCACCAACCCTGGTCTCCGAAACTGTCTTGATCGCTCCGGAAACAAAACCCACTTCTCCACTGTTAAGTTCAGGACAGTCGACAGGTTTCGGCGTCAGTTTACAGACCTTCAGGGCTTCAAATTTTTTCCCCGTCGACATCATTTGAAGCTGACCTTTCAGCTTCAAACTGCCAGACATGATGCGGCAAAGGGAAACTGCGCCTAGGTACGGGTCAAACCAACTATCAAAGATCAAGGCCCTCAATGGCTCGTCTGGGGCATCTGCAGGATGCGGAATCCGTGCAACAATTGCCTCCAGCACCTCGGCAACTCCAAGTCCCGTCTTGGCACTGATCATAAGAGCTTCACTCCGATCGATAGCTAGCTCTTCCTCCATATCGGCTAGAACTTTCTCCACATCTGCATTCGGTAGATCTATTTTATTAAGGACAGGGATCAAAATAAGATTATTTTTGAGAGCAAGATTCACATTGGCAAGTGTCTGAGCCTCAACCCCTTGGGAGGCGTCGATGATCACAAGAGCCCCTTCACAGGCTGCCAGGCTTCGAGACACCTCATAACTAAAATCGACATGTCCAGGGGTATCGATAAGATTCAGTTGATAAAGCTGACCATCTTTGGCCCGGTAACTCATAGAGGCTGTTTGGGCCTTAATCGTAATTCCCCGCTCCCGCTCGAGATCCATACTATCAAGGACCTGAGATCGCATCTCTCGCTGGGACAATGTTCCCGTCTTCTCAATCAGACGGTCTGCAAGAGTCGACTTCCCATGGTCGATATGAGCAATAATACAAAAATTCCTGATAAACCGAGGGTCTTGCATAGGCTTTCCGCTTCTTAACTAATAGACGTATACAGCCTCAGCACTCTATAGCAGTCTCATCGATTTGTCATGTTGATAGGAACTGCTCATAGGTACTGGGGAGTTAAGAGGACTAGAGCCCATGCGAGGAGCCAGAGGCGACGAAGCCATCTTACCTTTACATGGAGACTGCTTCGCTTCGCTCGCAATGACAAGGCTCTGCGATGAAGAACTGCTGTCATCGGGAGGATGCCGGATGCGACGAAGCCATCTTGCCTTTACACATAAGTTGTAGCCAAGGTGTCTCGAGCTTTAACAAATTTTTTCAAAATATATGGGAAAAAGATAAGGAAAGAAAGAAGAATGGTAGGGGCACACGGATTCGAACCGTGGACCCTTAGCTTGTAAGGCTAATGCTCTAACCAGCTGAGCTATGCCCCTAGGACTCTTCTAAAGTCTGAAACAGTCTTTTATTTTATAGACCTGAGTCTGTCAAGATAAGTTCTCAAAACTAATGTCCGCCAGGAAGCTCTTTGACGGCACCATGAGAACTCGGATGGGCTGCTTCACGGATATGCACCTCTGTACTGAGAACGAAGTCTGTACCGTCAATGTCATAATGCAACTCTAAGAAAGAAGCTTGCCAGCCTTTTTTGATAGCAGGGCTCTGAGTGATAATCTCGCAACTAGCCCCCTCGCAAGTTAATGGAACTTCCTGTGCAACATAGCAAGTGTCACAAACTTCCATAGAAAAGAAGAGCCTGATCCGCTTCTTAAGAAGATGCCATGTCGTGTGCTTATTGATGAATCGAAAATCCCTAGACTCTTCGTTTTGGGCTGACCAAAGAACGGCTTTTTTGGGCTTGTGAGATGAGAGCAAGTGAATCTGATCCTGTGAAAAGGACCAACTCAATTTCGGCAAGGTTTTTTGATGAAGAATAAAACCAAAGTAAGACAGGACAGACTGGTTGATAGATTCCAGACTTTTCGTCGAATCGCTGATGGGATTGCCAGCAAAGTAGTGCATAGAATTTGGTAAATAGCGAATATGATTTTGAAGCCCTGGAAGTGCCTGAAAATACCACCACGATGAGTCCGGAGTGAAGAAGTCATCACCACTCGCTGAAATAATAAGTTTAGGTTTGGCCATCCTGACGCGATAACGGGGAGCATAGCCTGGCCCTAAATAACTAAAGGGATCTTCAATCTTCATCAGATCTGCAAACTCTTCTGTCTCAAGACGGGAGGTAACACCGGCTTCGGCGTAGTCTCTCAGCGCAAAAGGACAGCCATCTTGGTAGGTGTAGCAGATATGCGATATAGACTTCTGTGTGTTGAGAATATCGATAACGATAGGAATAATCGCCTGAATCCGTTCATCCTCAAGAACTGCAAGCCAGACTGCCCAACCCCTCTTCGAAGCTCCGGAGAGGACAAATCCTTTTATGCCAATCTCTTCCTTCAGCAGAATACTTTGAACGGCATCCATTCCTTTTAAAATAGCCTTTACCATGGGCAAATGACCTGCCAGATAGGCATTCTTTAGAGGGTCCTTCATCACTTGCATGTACGTGTATGCTAGGATTTGATCTTCTTTTTGAAACCGACCACCCACGCTTAGAAATTGATTGGGTACATCTTGAAGATGAACCACGATCGCTCGGTTCTTCTGTGCAATGCCCACAAAATCAAGCTTCTCTCTGGATTCCTGAAAGTTTTCTTTGCCATCTTTGTCCCAGTTGTACCCACCACCGACATGGAGTAGAGCTGTATCCTGATTGAGATCATCTGGAATATAGAGTGTCAATCTGTGCTTCCACTCTGTAGTCGGGACATCAGCTGTCGTAGTCACAGGCCAGATCTGAGAAGTGAATCTATAAGTTTTTATTCTTACATGTTTTTCATCGTTTTTCTCATCAGACAGGAGGACTTCTCCCAGAACTGTGCCGTCCTGGTGACTCATAAAACCGTGTAGAACCTGAGTCAAGGGAATCTCCGGGACAGACTCTGCCTGAGCTAAGCTTCCAGAGAGGAATATGGATGATAAAAAAAATAGATAGGACCCTAACTTATTCATAGATCTCCCGATGTTTTCTTAAGAGGCAAAAAGCTCAAGAAATAGCTCGCCACCGCAACTGTTCGTAGACACTAATTCCTGCACTCGTCGCCAGATTGAGACTTCGAACCTTCTCATGGAACATGGGAATCTTGTAAAATGAGTCTGGATACTGCTCTCTGAAAGAATCAGGCAATCCCGAGGTCTCTCTGCCAAACACTAAAAGATCCAGCTCAGGCATCTCCCAAAGACTTTTCTCAGCCTTTGTGGACAAAAAAGCCATCCTAGGCTTCTCAGGAAAACTCCCCAAACAATCTGCAAAGCTGTCATGAATACGAAGATCTACATACTCCCAGTAGTCGAGGCCAGCTCGCTTCAAATAGTAGTCATTCAACGAAAATCCAATGGGTTTGATCAGATGCAAGACCGAGCCTGTCGCTAAGGACAGGCGGCCTATATTCCCGGTATTCTGAGGAATCTCGGGCTGAAAAAGGCAGATATGCAGAGGCGATTTATAGGAGGATGCAGAGACCTTATCCATAGAATTTTGATTTAACTTCTCTTCTTGACTTCATTTCCTAGCTTTTTTTCATATTAGCTTCGACTTTAATCACAATCTTCACCTCTTCTCCCACAACAACACCACCAGAGTCTAGTGCTTTATTCCAGTTCAGGCCGAAGTCTTTGCGGTTGAGGTGACCTTCCAAGTTGAAAACAATTTTCTGGTTCCCCCAAGGATCTTTAGCTGAACCTTTGAAATCGACATCGAGAGTCACTTCTTTCTTCACTCCGTGCATATTCAAAGTCCCCTGAACTTTACTTGGCTTTCCATTTGCAGCTACAAGTTTGATATCTTCGAAAGACATCTTCGGGTGTTTTGCCACATCGAAGAAATCTGGGCTTTTCAAGTGCTTATCACGGTCTGGTTCATTCGTACTGATGCTTCCTACATCGATGTCGATTTTCGCATTCTTCATCAACTGGTTAGCTTCATCATAGTCAAAAGAGCCAGAGAACTGGTTAAACTGACCATCGACAGTCGATATCACCAAGTGGGAAACTTCAAAGCCGACCTTGGAGTGCGCCTTGTCCAAATCATAGCTTTTAAAACCACCAGCAGCTGTCGTCTTAGCTGGCACGACTTCAGCTTTTGCCGCTACTTTACCTGCTGCAAAAACAGAATGAGCAAAGGGATTGAGTAGAAAAGTCAGACTGACAGGAAGAAGTAGCGAAGCTCTCATGTGAAACTCCTTGGGTGAAAATAGGGTGTTATCTAGTCTATGGGTTCACACAAAGCGATGTCAACTCTGTGCAAACCATGAGCGTTACAGATACGATAGAACTAACGAAGGCGGCTACGCCCCAGAAAAAATCCAAAAAGATTACAAATTCCTCTAGCCCAAGAAATGACCAGCGACTTCATGTAAGAACACAAAGCCACTGGCCTTGTTGATCCTGCCGCAGTAGAGGGGGCCGCTGCACAGCCTGCATAGCGAACAGAAGCTGATCCAAAGACCGGGGCTCCAGAGCCGGCTGCCGCTGCAAGAAAAAGAGCTGGTGGTGGAAAATGCCCGACAACAACTCCGCCAGGAGCATTGCATAGACTAGGGGAACTGAGAGGACAGCCCTCTGGAGCTGGTTGAGCCGAATACCCAGAAAGAGCTTCTACACTGGCTCCAGGCTCTGATAAGCCCGCAGGAGGCGCAACCGCCGCTGCTCCTCCGGAAAGAAATTCAGTTAATGGCAGATCGCCTCCTCCAGCCGCTGACTCTGCCTCGACTCCAGCAAGTGGCTCTACCCCAGCCACTGGCGCTGGCGCTCCGACTCCAGCAAGGGATACTCCCGGCAGGGCAGACTCTAAATCATCCTCTATGAGCTCAAATCCGTGCGGCTCATCAGAAGGCTGTCCAGGCTTTAGAATCAGAGGTTGAGCAACATCGACTGGAGCAGTCTTAGGCTTCTTTGAGAAGGGCCACCACACAGAAAAAGCGACACTCGCAAAGAAATTTGAAAAAACAAAAACAAGAAAAACCGACCTAAGTCTTAACAAAGAGTTTCTACGCATCGGAGTCCCCATGAAAACAAAAGCCGAAGGAATACAATGATCTCTTGTGTATCAAGAACTTAGCCGAATCTCAAGCCCACTTATGACGTTGGAGGGAAGCACCACTCCCCCACTGGGAGGAGAGATTGCGTTCGCGATCTTGTTCAAAACCATGGTTTTAGGGAGTAGTACATAAAGACAGCACCTCCAGCGATAGCCATCAGGGTCAGAAAATTCCGCCCTGTACGCCAAAGACTACGCTCAAAGAGAAGTGCCATGATAGAAAGAACCTGTGCTGCAGCAATCAAAAAAACAGCGAGATCTAAAATCAAGGAACTGCTGAGATTCAACGCAACAGTCGCGATCAAAGCGCTCGAAAGAAGCAGGCACATCTTCTCATGGGGAAGATTTTTTTTAAAAAACGAACAGAAAGGCTTAGCCCGCACTTTTCTCAGCACATTGACAAAAAGAAGCCCTGACGACCAGATCATCGAATGAAGAGTACCCAATATCCCAAACAAGCCACCCAGCCATAGAAAGAAAGAGAGATAAACATGCTCAGGAAAAGCCCTACCTAGAACGGAAGATAGAGTCTCTTCAGCTCCCTTCTCAAAAAAGAACGGGGGTATGGAAACAAGCACAGACGAAGCAAAAATCAGGTACAGCCCCCCCACGACCAGCACACTCAAAACACAGGCTTTCGGTACGTTTTTATGGGGATCCTTTACGATAGAGAAAAGCGAAACTACACTTTCAAACCCAAGAAGACTGAACATGGCCTTGGGAGTCGCCGCAAGAATGCCAGAAAGCCCATGTGGAGCAAAGGGGGAGAGCAACTTAGAATCCCAGTGAGAAAAACACACAGAAGACGTCGCTAATAAAGATCCCACCACTACGATAGCGATAAGATACTGCCCCCAGGAAGAGATCACAGCCCCTGCTAAGACAAGAAGAACAAGAGCAGCAAAGACAAGAAGACCCAGAAGACGCTGGTCCTCCATGGGAATGAGGTGCTGAAACCAGACCCCTGCCTGTTGGACCAGAAAGCCCATTGCCACGGTCACTCCGATCAGATAGAAACTAGACGACAAAATTCCCAGCCTATGACCACCCCAAGAACTGGGGTAAGTATAAGACCAAGCTTCTGTCGGGTGCAAAATCTCGAGCGTAGCGAGAGAAAGCCCCATGCAGAGAACGATTAGAATACTGAGGATAAAAGAGATCGTTCCGGCAGGGCCAGCCTCATGAGACAAAAAAGCAGGGATAGCGACAATCCCAGCTCCAATCATAGCATTCAAACCGACCGCTACGGCCACAACGAGGCCCACCTTACCCGCAGGAGAAACAGATTTATCAGTTCTAGTGCCCATTGCCATCCTGTACCGATTTTGAGGCATTCATCCGGACTTTTTCCAGAACCTTAGACTTATCAACTTTGACAGCGGCATCTGCCTCCACCATGAGCTCCGGCTTCAGTTCAGAACTGACTTCACTAGGCCTGCCAATCCCATACTCTCGCTTCACTTCCTTTTCAATGGAAGCCATGACGTCGAGATGTTCCTCTAGATAAGACTTCGCTGCATCTCGACCCTGTCCTAAGCGGTCTTCTCCATAAGAAAACCAAGTCCCTGCTTTTTTAACAATGTTCTTATTCACTGCAAGATCAAGCAAGTCCCCTGAACGAGAGAAGCCCTGATCAAACATCAGATCAAACTCAGCCTGTTTAAAAGGCGCTGCCAATTTATTCTTCACGACCTTTACTCGGACCCTGTTCCCCATAGTGTCCTCACCATCCTTAACCGAGGAGATCCTACGTATGTCGAGTCGCACAGAGGAGTAAAACTTCAAGGCGTTCCCCCCCGTTGTCGTCTCCGGATTACCAAACATAACTCCTATTTTCATCCTCAATTGGTTAATGAAAATAAGCACACACTTAGAACGTGAAATAACCCCCGTTAACTTTCTAAGGGCCTGAGACATAAGACGAGCCTGAAGTCCCATATGCTTATCCCCCATCTCACCTTCCAACTCTGCCTTGGGTGTGAGAGCCGCCACGGAGTCGACCACGATCATATCGACGGCGTTGCTACGAACCAGCATCTCGACGATTTCAAGAGCCTGTTCCCCAGAATCCGGCTGAGAGACTAAAAGATTATCGAGATCAACCCCGATCTTCTTCGCATAGGTTGTATCCAAAGCATGCTCAGCATCAATAAAAGCACACATCCCACCTTGACGCTGACCCTCTGCAATGGCGTGCAAAGTCATAGTGGTTTTCCCACTCGACTCTGGTCCAAAAATCTCAATAATACGGCCCTTGGCTAGTCCTCCGACCCCCAGGGCTATGTCGATAGAAAGACAACCTGTAGAGATCACTTCCACGGGTTGGGCGGAATCCTTACCCAAACGCATGATGGAGCCCTTGCCAAATTGCTTCTCAATCGCTCCCACCGCTACGTCTAATAATTTTCTTTTTTCCTTGTCTTCCGGAATATTTTGACCGGGAATAAATTGATTCGGAGAAGGAGCTCCAGACTGTAGAGACGACATGCTAAAACCTCGGCTGTGTAGATATATGAAACTGTGTTCCTTCATGACGAGGAAGAGGGTTTGGGAAAAAACTGGAGACTGCGCGGTTTTCTCCCAAGCCCTCTTGCCACAAACGAAGTGCCACAGCAGTTAAAGAGGTCAGACTGTATGCCCCTAGTTCCGTCCACGCAAGTGCAAACAATCGGCAGTTCTTAGAGGTCAGGGTAAGTCAAAAGTGACGAGGGTTTCGCAAAGGCTTCATCTCTTTATTCAACTTGAATATGGCATAAATCCACAAAAACAAGGTGATAAAAACTATCCCAATAATGTAAGGGGTTGCCGCAGAGATACTTGTCAGCAAAAGGAGGAGACATTGATAAATCAAGGAGCCTCCCGACTTCCCCAGCCTGGAGCTGATCCCATCCACAACAGCCTTCCCTTTTCGCTGTTCCGATCGAGATAGGGGTATAAAAGACATCTCTTTAGTAGCATCGAAGAACGTATACTTGGAAGCCCTCGTCAGCGTGTTCTGAATAGCGCCAATAAACACCGCTAAACTGACGGGTGAATGAAGCGCCAAGGTCAAGGCCTCCAGGGTGGAGGACTGACTAGACAGGGTTAACGGCAAGAAGATAATGCTCGTCACAAAAATAATCAGCGGGGTTACGAGAGCACCCGCCAGCCAGCCAAAACGACGAAGGACATACCCACAAAGGAAAACGGCTGAGATGGCTGAGACTATACCCTTGGCTGTCGTCATCTTGCTCATATAGAGATTAATCGCCCCAGGGTCCTCATGAAAGCGTTGACCAAGCTGATTTGTCCAAAGAACATCCGTCAAATTAAACACCAGATTATAACCAACCACCATCAACACGATATAAATCAAGTAGCGGGAGTGCATGACATAATAAACTGACTCTGCAAGAGAAAAACCCTGAGAACGACCTTTGCCCTTAGTCGTCGCCCCCTCTGAAGTGTGAGCCCCTTCATGCACTTCAGGGCCAAAAACTCGACTAAGGTGGAAAAATAGCCCTATGATCCCAAGTCCAGACGCCAGAACCAGACCAAGCAAGATGTGAACAGAGTCGTCCCACTTTGCCTTCTCAAACGAAAACAGGAGTCCGAGCTGCCCTGCTGCTATACACGAAAGCTGCCCTGAAGCCGAAAATACGCTGTAGAACCTCTCCGCCTCTGCCATCTTTGTCACCTCATTGACAAAACCCCAGAAAAGCATCGAGAGGACCACACTTCCCCAAAGCTCTGAAAATAAATAGAAAAGACTAAAATGCCAATAACGCACCATCGAAACAAAGCCATGAGCCCCCTTGGGAAGCCGCTCCGACAAGTACGAAGCTAGCCCTGACAATTCTAAATAAGAGCTAAAAGGATACAGGATACAGGCGAAGATTAGAAAAAAAGACAGGAAGATTGAGACCATAGAGTAGAATACATACTCCCGACTCAAACGTCTTGATAAGACCGTAAAGATGTAGGTCAGTAATAAAGCCCCCGGCAAGATCCCCCAAACTTTTAAGTAGGGAATAATCTCTGCTCCTGACTGGGGAGCGGAGATTACGAGGGCAATTTTCATAGAACGAAGAATGTTGTAAACTAAGGAAATCAGAAAAAAAAGAGCGAGCATCGGTAAGAATTTTCTCAACTCCTCCTTCCGAATGGGGAACATGAATTTTTGTGCCCTATTTAAAACATGGAGCATAAATACGTCTTCTTCCCTCATAATTCCTTAGAAGAATTGAGAATTCACCTACTTTTAAATTAAATGACCAAGCTAGCCAAGAGTTACATGATTTTTGATAAAATTAAAAGGATTTCCTCTCTCCCTTATTTTTTTAGAAGTAAAAATGAGACGGAAATCAGAATCTGCAGCTTGTTAGCAGCTTAAGGAGCTAAAGACATACAGTTTTTATCTTGTTTTTAAAGATTTACGCCCAAAAAGACGAAAAGAGCTTCGCTCGCTCCAGAGCTTAGAACGAGGGTGTCGACTATCATGAGGATTCCATCTCACAGCTTTTTGCTATCTGCCATCCTCATTATTATTATTTATTTCTCCTTGGCAGCCTGTGACCAGGCCAGCACGGAGCCCTCGCAACGAGCAACGCGCAAAGCATCACAGGCAACGTCTGATGCAGCAGAGTTAAGCTCAAAAAAATCAGAGCTCACAAAACTGGGAATAACTGATGATGATGATCCGGAAGATCCACCGTGGAGAAGATTTGGTAAAGTCTCTGCTCATGACCTCGATGATAAGAAATTCTTCATCACTCGTTTTGTCGTTGGCCTTCAGAAATTTATAGATTCTGAAACACCTTTTCTCGTTTATGAAAAACCAAAAGATGCAGACTATGTTGAAATCATGAGATGCAAAAGTCAGGCTATTATCAGTGGGGGGCTCGACACGATCCGCCTAGAAGACATCGAAATCAGCAACCTCAGTATCTCAGAAAAAGACAGGATGTACCGCAACAATGATTTTTTTACAGCAGCTTCAAAAAACACAAGTGCCTGCACGATCATCTCTAATGGATCCATGGAAAAAACTTTCTATGATTCCTGGGCTCCTAACGGATCGTTTCGTTATCTCATGCGATCCTGTGTCAGTAATGAAAGATTAACCGACAAGGACCAGCTCAGTAACCGTAATTGCTCCAAGCAGATCGGTATCTCGAATGAACTCAAAGACTATACGAATCTAAGAAGCGAAGGTGATAAAGCGGCAGCCAAACAGATAGATGAGCTCTCCGTTCAACTGGATGGAGTCATCCGCAGCCTGTCAGAAAAAGGTCAAGAAGCTGGAATTGAGCTCGATGCCTGCGCTGAGCGTGAACACAATCGAGAAGTTTTTAAGAAAAGACGCGATGCTATCACCACCATGGTCGCTATTGGACTCGACATCATGTTGGAGTTTAGAACAGCCGAACCCGACGCCTGGGGCAATGGGGTAGGAAACGGCCTTAAGAAAACATTTAAGCATTATGTATCGGAATGGACTAGCTTCGGAGCATGGATGGATCGGATACAGATGGCTGGAGCCGTTGGGGGGTATACCTTTCGCAATATGTTCGTCGATCTTACCGCTGGAGTCGAAGACATGCCTAGAACCTGTGAAGCTGGGGTAAGACTTTCTGAAGAAATCAAAAATCTGTCCCTACAGTTTGAAGCTATTACCAATAAAAAAATGCAGTATGTCGAACAAGCCAATACCAAAGCCATGGGGAATAAAGCTGCCGCTGGAGAAGGTATTGCTGCTCCAAAAAAAGTAGATGCTGCGGCAGGAGGTGAAAATTGAAAATTTCATCATCCTTCTTTGGCAAGATCCTTTCTGTAGGCTACTTAACGATTATGATCTTATCTCTCGCAGCCTGTAACAAGGCTCCTGAACAGAAGACCAGCGCACAGAGTCTATTTACTGCAAACCCCACTCTCACAGATTCAGGAAACACCACAGATCCGACCAGTGTTCCACAAACAGATCCTGACGCAGGGCGTTTGCACCCCTCCATGGTCAGAACCGCTTTTGAGAAGAAAATAGAATTTGCAGCGACATCGGTCAGCAACGACCAAAATTTAAAATTCCCTATTATCAGCATAGATAAGCGCAACTCAGATTATGTGGAGATCATGCGTTGCAACGGGAGCTACTCACTCAACACCCTCACTGGTGCCAAAACTAACAACCAAAAAGAAATCGACATCGATGAACTCAAATGGGCCTGGACCCTTGCTTTGAGCGACTATCGTCATTGCAAGTTAGTTTCAGAATTCACGACTCAGAAAACATATACCGATATCAGTGCTGACACCGGGAACTTTTACTACGTCATCAATCCTTGTATCAGCAAAGAACACTCCCTGACCAAAAGAGCTGCTTGCAGCTATCGCTTTGAAAAATCGGAGAAATTTGATTTCGTAAATAAGTTCAAAGAAAAAGTAAGGGAAAAATCATTCGAACTTGCAAACGCCGAATCTGAACTGACAGGTTATATGTATCAGGTTCAAATGCTTTCTAAAAATTTAGAGAGTGCATTAGCATCCTGTGAAATGAGGATTGCTCATGATGATCGACTCAACTCTGTGAAGCGAGGTCTGATCCAAGGTGGATTTTACATAGCTGGGTTCCTTATTGGGTCCGCTTTGGGAGATATCACTAAAGGTTGTATGGCCGGCCAAATGGCCATGAATTTTGGCTCACAAATTGTCAATGAAAAATTAGGGCTCATGCCCATCCTCAACTCATGCGTCTCCGGAGCAGAAGCTTTTGCGGACAGTGCAGATGTTCCTGCAGCTACACGGGCTCGGGGTGTCTTTCTTGCCCAAAGGTACGAAGCTGAATACGGAGTAAAAGGCATGTTGGACCAACTAGAAATTCTCACTAAAAAAGGACAGGAAGGTCAAGATGGTGAGATCAAAGATGGTGGACTCATACAACTTGCTATTAAACGAATAAGCACCATCCTGACTGAAATGAATCAATTAGATGGTACAATTCTTAATATCAATTCTGCCCTAGCTAAAACTCAAAAATATATCGACGAAGGAGGTCTCGAAAATGCACCCCCCGCTAGCAAAGCGGAAGATGTCGATTTGGGGGCCTTGTTCAAAAATATGATGGGCGAATAAAAACATCAAAAAGTGAGGAGAAAATCATGGCTTGTCGACTGCATTCTTTTTTCCTGTTTGCTTTCCTTTTGATCGGGTATAGTTCTGAAGCTCTTTCAGCGATGATGTGTTCAAGTCATAAAGAAGAGGCTAGCTGCACAGCCGATAACTGCCTTTGGGATGAGACATCCTGTATCAGTAAGGATACAAGCTCCTGCAGCTCTGCAAAAAAAGAAGCATCTTGTAAAGCTATGAGATGGGGATGCACTTGGGATGACAATTCTTGCATGAGTACATATACAAGCTCCTGCAGCTCCGCAAAAAAAGAATCGTCCTGCAACGACATCAGTGGATGTATCTGGGATAAGAAGTGTCTTTCTACATCGTTTTTCAAACGCTCCGCCTGTACAAACGCTACCAGACAAGACAGCTGCTCAAGGCTTGGCTGTCTGTGGGGGGAAGATGCCAAAACCTGTTTTGACAGTCATCAATGCGGCTATGCTTCCGATGAAAATACTTGTGCCAAGTCGAAGAGTTGTACCTGGATCCCTGAATCCAATGTTTGCGTAGCTCTTGTCGATGACTCCTGTGAAATGTTAGATCAGACTCTGTGTACCTCACAGAAAAAAATATGCAATTGGGATGCGCGAGTAACAAGATGCCTATCTAAGAAAATGGATCTAACACCCTTCGACACCATCAAGAGCGACATGAAGGCAACTCTTATCGAGTGGGCCAACAACAATGACCTCGTATTAGAACGTGCTCTCAACACGGATAAAGAATGTGCCAAACAAATTGATGAACCGACTTGCAAAAAAGAGAAGTCTTGTTCTTGGGAACGTACACTCCGATTTTGTTTACCAGCTCAATCCAAACGTTGTTTTGCGATGACAAGCGGTCCCGCTTGCGCCAAACTAGAAAAAGACGGCTGCTTTTGGAACAAACGAGTCAATCTCTGCCAAATAAGCGACCACACAAGCTGTCCCTATCTTAACCAAAAAGACATGTGTTCAAAAAATAAAAACTGCGAATGGAATGGAAAATTCTGCCAGCAAGATACAAAGCCCGCACAGTAGTGTGATAGCCCCATTCAAAAAGAATCAAACCTATCCCCATATATACAGAACTCTGAGCCCCTAGCTGGGGCTCAATCTCCCCCCTTCATTCTCCCTGACAGCTCCCGTCTCATTCACTAAATAAATTTCTTATTATCCCGACTAAGTAGCGGTCGCTCTCTCTACATTAGCGAATGGAGCTGTCGTGTTAAAACTTAAAAGATATTTTTTCACAAAAAAATACTTTTTCTTCTTCATCATAAGTCTCTTCCCTTTTTCAAATCCATCACAGGCATCCTCTACTGCAGTGAATTTAGAGGACGCCCTATCGGCTGCTATTAAAAAAAGTGAGACGATTTCTAGTCAAGAAGAGTTGATTATTCAGGCTGAGAGCCACTACAAGCAGGCCCTGAGTGCCGTCCTCCCTTCGGTGACAGCCCTGGCAACTTATTCCCATTTAGCAAGATCACCTAACGATCTCAATCCACGATCCCAGCCTTTATTGAAAATTAACCTCACGCAGCCCCTCTTCCGAGGGTTCCAAGAGTTAGCTATGATCGAACAGAAAAAAATCCTAAAAAAAGCTCAAGAAAAATCAAAAAAATTAGCTATTAAACTACTCTTTCAAGATGTTTTACAAAATTATTTTTTAATTCTATCGCTGGAAAAAGAACTCCTCAATATGGCAAACGAACTCCGCAACTACGACAAACGTATCCGCGAACTCAGCTACCGAGTTAAAATTGGTCGTTCTCGCCAAACTGAAATTCTCAGCATGCAAAGTTCTGTAGCCAATACAAAAGCACAAATGGCCCAAATAGAAGGATCCTTAAAAATTGCACGTGAAATATTCCACTTTTTAACAGCCTACCCTTCTGATCAATCCTTGGTAAAAGAAAATTTGATCGTCAAGCTGGGACCCGTAGAAAGCTATCTAGAGCACATACAAACAAGACCCGAGATACAGGCCGCTCTTTTAAAAGTTTCAGCAGCCAGTGAAAACTCAAAAGCGGTAGAGCGAGCCGTTTATCCAACTCTTGACTTCATCGGCAATTACTATGCCTACAGAGAAGGAGTTTTGAAAAATACCCCTTGGGATGTCAGTATTTCTCTCACAGCCCCTCTCTATGACGGAGGGCTTTTAAGATCAAAGATCTCTGAATCCCATTCACAGGCAAAACAAGCTAGTCTAGCGCTAGAACAAGTCCAACGGAGTGCTGAACAGGAAATTCGCTCCCTTCACCAAACCGTTCAATCTGATCTTCTTCGAGTTCAAGAACTGTCGAACCGGAGAGATCTTGCAGAAAAAAATATGAAGATGCTGCACAAAGAATACCTCGTTGGCCTCGCCTCTAATATGGAAGTCCTTCAGGCGATGTCAGAACATGATGCTGCTATCCGTAGCCTCGACAATGTGAAGATCAGTGGCTATCGCGATTATATGGGCCTGACCGTTGCTGCAGAACAAAATGAAATTTTAAACGGGACTCATTAGACATGTTCATTTCAGAACTTTCCATTAAAAAACCAGTCTTCGCCTGGATGCTCATGTCCTTTCTGATTATTTTTGGTGGAATTTCTTTCACACGCATGGGCATCAGTCAACTGCCAGACGTCGATTTTCCCGTCGTGACGATACGACTTTCCCTGCCTGGAGCAGCCCCTGAGGTGATGGAACGGGATGTAGTAGACGTAGTCGAGAACGCAGTCATGTCGATTCAAGGGGTAAAACACGTCACCTCGGTTTCAAAAAATGGATCTGCAACTGTTACTGTTCAACTTGATATTAGCCGCAGTATCGATCTTGCCGTGCAAGATGTTCAATCTAAAATAGCGGAAGCTCTCAAAAAACTTCCTAAACAAATGGATCCACCCGTCATCACCAAAACGAACCCTGAAGATCAACCTATTATGTGGATCACTTTGGAAAGTGACGTCCATTCCTTACGTGATCTCATGATTTACGTACAAGATCACCTTCAACAAGAATTTCTAACCACACCTGATGTCGGTGATATCAACTTGGGTGGATATATCGCTCCAGCCTTACGGGTTTGGGTTTCTAATGAAAAACTACGCAAATATGAGCTGACTGTTCATGACGTTATAGCCGCTATCACAAAGGAACACGGGGAACCTCCAGCTGGCTGGCTCAATGAGCATAAAAGAGAATATAACGTCAGAACTTTAGGTGAAGCTATCAGCGCTGAGGAGCTTGGAAAAATCTTCATCAACACTCGTGGCGGCGCTCCCAACTTCACCCCTATTCCACTTTCCAAAGTGGCTTATCTTGATGAGAGTCTTGACGATATACGTCGGATCAGTCGGGGTAACGGCAAACCAGCCGTGGGTCTGGGGATCAAAAAACAGAGGGGTGCGAATGCCGTTGCTGTAGCACAAGCGACAAGAAATAAAATTAAAACCTTAGAAAAAACCCTCCCGAAAGGTATGCAGCTCGGTCTCAACTTTGACAGTACTAAATTCATCGAAGAGGCTGTAGCGGACTTGAATTGGACGCTCCTGTTATCTGCTTTATTAACGGCTTTAGTTTGCTGGTTATTCCTAGGGTCCTGGTCTTCTACGTTCAATGTCCTCCTTTCTATACCAACCTCGATTGTCGGCAGTTTCATTTTTTTATCTTTTTCAGGTTTCACTCTGAACACCTTTACTCTTCTGGGCCTATCTCTAGCCATCGGCATTGTGGTCGACGACTCCATTATGGTGCTAGAAAATATTATTCGTCATCGCGAAATGGGAAAAAGCCGATTAGAAGCTGCTTTAGTGGGATCACGTGAAATTACATTTGCGGCTATTGCCACGACTATGTCGATCATCGCTATTTTTCTGCCGGTTGCCTTTATGGAGGGTATTATCGGACGCTTCTTCCTGCAATTCGGAGTGACGATGACCGTTGCTGTCCTCTTATCTCTCGTAGAAGCTCTGACGATTACCCCCATGCGCTGCTCACAGTTTCTTAATGTGGAAGAACGAACAACGATTATTGGCCGGTCAGTAGAAGCAGGATTTCATGCCCTCAAGGAATTTTATAAAAAAAGTTTGTCGATAGCCCTCCGCTTTCGCTGGCTGGTTATCAGCCTTTCTCTGGTTTTCTTCTCGCTCAGTTTTATGACCTTATCAAAAATCAACAAAGAGTTCATTCCCCCTGAAGACCAGAGTCGCTTCATGGTGAAGCTAAAAACCCCTATTGGTTCTGCACTCAGTTATACTGATGAAAAAATGAAACTAATTGAGGACTTCCTTTCTAAGCGTTCTGAGGTCATCCGATACTATGCCACTATCGGTGGTTTTGGCGGTGGAGAAGTCAACAGCGGAATGGTGTTTGTCACATTAAAACCAAAAGGGGAGAGGGGGATCGAAGCCACCTTAGGTCATGAAGGATCCCAAGCCGAATTAATGACTATTTTCCGAGAGGAGCTTAACAAAACACCCGATGTCAAAGTGACCATGCAAGACTTATCCATGCGTGGGTTTACTGCTTCTCGAGGATTTCCCTTAGAATTTACAATCCAAGGTCCAGACTGGGACAAACTGGGTGAGTTGACCAAACTTGTCATGGATGAATTAAAGAAATCTGGTCTCGTTACGGACCTCGATACCGATTATCTGACAGGCATGCCTGAACTACAGATCATACCGAAGCGAGCAAGAGCAAGTGCCATGGGTGTATCTGTCGCCGACATTGGCAGCACTATCAACGCACTGATCGGTGGGCTAGTCGTATCGACTTATCCGCGAGGTGGACACCGCGATGACATCAAACTTAAGCTTCTTGAAGACGAACAGGGCCGAACCGACAAAATCAACAAAATTTATGTGAGGAATAATCGAGGAGAATTGATTCGTTTACAGGATCTGGTCGAAATCAAAGAAAAGAGCACCCTGTCTTCCGTCTCCAGATCGGATCGTTCTCGAGCCGTCACTGTTTTTGGCAATATCACTAAAGGGAAGTCACAACAAGACGCTCTCAATGCGGTCAAGACTGTCTCCCAAAACATCCTGCCTCCAGGCTACAACGCTCTCCTTACAGGAAGTTCAGAAGATTTTAAAAATACATTTAAAAGTCTGCTATGGGCTTTCATCCTAGGCCTCATCGTAGCCTACATGGTTTTAGCATCGCAATTTAATAGCTTTATAGATCCGATCACCGTCATGATGGCACTACCCTTTAGTATCTCCGGAGCCTTTCTTGCTTTGCTCGTGACAAACCAATCTTTGAACATGTACAGCATGATCGGACTGCTCCTCCTTATGGGCATCGTCAAAAAGAATTCCATTCTGTTAGTGGATTTTACGAATCAAGCTCGAGCAGAAGGCAAAAATGTAAGTGAAGCTCTGCTGGCAGCCTGTCCCAATCGTCTGCGTCCCATACTCATGACGTCTATCGCAACCATCGTAGGAGCTCTTCCTGCTGCTTTTGCCTGGGGAGCTGGAGCTGAAACCAGAAAACCAATGGCTGTGGCTGTGATCGGAGGAGTTCTGCTTTCAACCATTCTGACCCTTTATATCGTTCCCTGTGTCTACAGTCTTATGACCCGTCTAGAACAACGTAAGTTTAATCCATAATCTTTTATTCTTTTTTCTAAAGAGGGCGTTCCTTGATCTCGTGAGGGGCCGTTCCCTCCCCTCACCGTCTTCATGATCTTGGTTTTAAATATTCGAGAGTGATCTTGATATTTTTTTCATGACCCTGGTCGGAGGGGGCGTAGTAAATTTTTCCTTTTAATTTTTCTGGCAAGTAAGACATCTGCCGGGCTCCCTCCAGGTCATCGTGCGCATAGACGTAGTCCTTGCCATAGCCAAAATCTTTCATCATTTTGGTTGGAGCATTCCGCAGCTGATAAGGAATCTCTAGCTCTGGAAAAAGTTTGACATCAGCCATAGCTTGATTGATCCCGACATAGGAACGATTCGATTTCGGAGAAGAAGCAAGCAGTGTCGTGATCTGGGCGAGGATGATTCTCCCCTCCGGCATCCCGACCATACGTAAGGCTGTCGCAGCAGATGTCGCCCAAACAAGGGCCTGTGGATTCGCATTACCGACATCTTCAGAAGCCAGAATAATAAGCCGTCTAGCGATGAAGTCGGCATCCTCACCGCGACTCAAGGCACGGGCTAGATAATGTAAAGCAGCATCAGGATGCGAGGCTCGGATAGATTTGATCAAAGCTGAAATCGTATCGTAGTGCTGGTCGCCCTTCCTATCAAAGGGCAAGGCCATCGAGGCCATGAGCTTTTTGATGCTCTCAAGATCATCCCCAGGATTATAAATCGCCATCATCGACTCAAGGAGATTCAAAGCTCTACGGGCATCTCCCCCGGCCGCCTGAGCCAACATCTGAACAAGCTCAGGGGGTATCTGTTCTGCTATGTCAGGCCTCTCCTGCTTCAATCTATCGGACAGAAAGGCGGACATCTTCTCGGTGCTAATCAGTGAAAAAGCAAAGACCAGGCTTCTGGATAGAAGGGAGTGAATGACGGTGAACGAGGGATTCTCTGTCGTTGCTCCAATAAGTTTGATGTCCGCTTTTTCAATAGCTGGGAGCAATACATCCTGTTGATTTTTGCTGAGACGGTGAATTTCATCGAGGAACAAAATAAGAGTCTTCTGCTGAAGACGCTTTCTTTCGACAGATTGCTCGACAACTTCCCTTATATCTTTGACACCACAGTCGACAGCAGAAAGCTCGATCAAGGAACGTTCCGAATGCAGACCAATCATCCGTGCTAGAGACGTTTTTCCTGTTCCAGGGGGGCCCCAAAAGATCAGCGAATAAAATCGATCTGCCTCCACCAAGCGTCTGAGGGGAGCCCCACTCGCCCAGATTTTTTCCTGACCGATCAAGTCATCAAATTTCTTGGGTCTAGCTTTTTCTGCTAAGGGAATCGGATCTGCTGAACTTGGCTTCATGCCTGAGCAGCCTCTTCGAAGACAGCAGCAAGATCAAGAGGGGTGAGTTTAGCTTTTTCTTCAGCAGTATACTCTTTGATGATACGACCGGCCCCTAGCAGTATGATTCTGTCTCCATAGTGAAGAGCGTGTGACATATTGTGGGTGATCATCATAGTGGTCTGCTTTTGCTCTTCTACAATCTTAGCCGTTAGCTTCATGACAAGATCAGCCATTTTGGGGTCCAGAGCTGCCGTAATCTCATCGAGCAAAAGGAGCTTCGAGGGGATCAGCGTCGCCATAACCAGACTGAGGGCCTGCCTCTGCCCTCCTGAAAGATGCGAACAGGGCTCATCCCATCTTAACTCAAGGCCCATTCCCAATTGCTCGAGTCTGTCTTTAAAGAAAGAAAGCCTAGAGACCGTTTTATGAAGCCGCAGGGTGCGGCATCGACCTCTCAGCAGAGCAAAACTCAAATTTTCCTCTATGCTCATCTGATCCATCACAGCCAGTCCTGGATCTTGCAAGACTCGGGAAATCAGAGCTGGTCTCTTGAAATAGGGCCAAGCACTTATGTCCTGCCCCCCGATCTCGATACGACCTGCTGCAAGAGGCATGTGACCTGACAAAGCATGAAACAAGGTGGACTTACCAGCCCCATTATTGCCGATGATTTGAACGAATTCTCCGGCCTTAACATGAAGACTCAGATCTTGAATCACAGTCCGTTCGAGCCTACTTGCTCTATTCACTTTGACTTGTAGATTTTTGATCGTCAACATTTATCCCTTCGCTCCCTCTAAACGCGGTAGACACATGATCAAGATCAAAATCAGGCCTGTCAAAAGATTAAGATCCGCAGATTCCAAACCAAGCCAATCACTATGAAGAGCAAACGCTAATGCAAAACGATAAAGAATAGAACCCGCAAAGCAGGCGAAACAAGCTAGCCAAATCGAACGAAAGGGAAGAATTTTTTCCCCGATCATAAGAGCTGCTAAACCAATAATCAAAGTGCCTGTTCCCTGAGACACGTCCACAAAACCCTGATGCTGCGAAAACAGTCCTCCCCCAAGCCCAATCAAAATATTGCTGAGAACGAGGCCCACCAAAGTATAGGAAGAAAGTCTAACACCACCAACCATTGCTAGATCCCGATTATGAGCCAGACTGCGCAGAGCTAACCCAAAATCAGTGACCAGTAAAAAACTCACTCCCAAACAAATCAAGGCAGAGATAGCCATCAAAATGAACAGAGGTTTACCAAAATGAAAAATATTGATTTCATCAAGAAGAGTGATATTGGGCACACCACCCATCAATCTCAAATTGAGAGAATAGAGCATAAAGGCTGTTAGGATCCCTGACAAGAGAGGGCTTATGCGAAAGCGCAGATGAAGAAGGGACGTCAAAAGGCCAGCAAAGCCACCAGCTAGTAGAGAACTCAGAAGAGCAAACGCTGGGTGCCAACCCATTTTCAAAGTTACAGCAGAAGCGGCCGCCCCCGAAACGAAGCTGCCATCACAGCTCAAATCTGAGAAATCAATCACTCGAAACGTAAGATAGATCCCCAGGGCGACAACACCATAGATCAAACCAATCTCGAGACTCGACAAGATCTCCGCATATGTCATAGCAGCACCTTAGTAGCACGGTTAAGAAGCTCCTTGGAGAAGCTGAGATCAGCCTTCTGGGCTGCTTTAGGATTAAGGTAGAGCTCTGTCTTCTCAGGAAATTCGACCGCTTCTCGATTTACATCTGCTCCCTCAAGAACACGAACCACCATACGCCCCGTCTGCAAACCAATCGCATACTGATTCGGCCCGAGAGCTGCGACTGCACCCAGTTCCACCGCATCTGAGTCACTAACATACACGGGGATATGAGCCTGCTGAGCAGCCCGCACAACACTCTGAAATCCACTGAGCGCTGTGTTGTCATTACTTATAAAAATAGCACCCACTTGCTGAGCAAGCTTACTGGCTGCCTGAGCAACATCAGCCGTTCGTGATGCCGTTTGTTTGATGAGCTGAAGTCCCAGGGCCGTCGCCTCTGCCTCAAGTTTATGGACGACACTGACCGAATTCAGTTCCCCTGAACTATAGAGAACTCCCACTTTAAGGAGTTTAGGTTGAATTTCTTTAAACAAAGAGAGTTGCGGCTTAAGTTCTACAAAATTAGAGACCCCCGACGTATTGTACTCTGGTTTTTCAAGGCTACGTACGAGTTTTGCTCCCAGGGGATCTGTCACCGAACTAAAGATCAACTTCACTTCCCCAGCTCGAGCCTGCTTTGCAAAGGACTGGGCTGACAAAGTTCCGATCGCAACCACCACGTCTGGTTTTTGACTCATAAACCTACTTGCGATCTGAGCAGATAGGGGAAGCTGAGCTTGAGCAGACTCTATCCTCAAATCTAGATTTTCATTTTTTTTATAACCAGCAGCTGCAAGAGCGTCGACAATCCCTCTCGCCGTAGCGTTCAAAGCGGGGTGATCTACCACCTGGCTTATGAAAACTTTCTTTTTTGGCTTCTCCACCTTTTGCTTCCCCGAAGCTTCGGAAGCAGCTGACAGTGGAGATGTCAAAAAAAGAACACAGATACATGAACAAAAAATGCTGTAGATATTAAATTTTTTCATAACTAATCTCCTTTTTTCTAAAGAGGGCGTTCCCCCCCCTCTTTAGGATGCTCCCCCCTGCTACTGAAGAAGCTAACGAGAAACCCTATTGGTGTAGGATTCCTTCACCATCATTTCCAACGTTTGAGAAGAATTCTTCAGATGTTCTTCCGTTAAAGTAAACTGATGCTGCCCAGTGTTCTGTTCAATCAATTTCAATCCATGCTCATAGTTCAGAAGCAGGCTCCGGCAAAGCTCATCGATCGGGGTCTTAAGTCGTTGCGCCTCCAGGCAGAGGTAACGCGTAGCCTGCCTATCAAAAAGGAGCTGAATCTTAAATTTCTCTTCAAATTTCGTCTCGAAGCCCCTCACTTTATCGACCTCGAGCTGATGCTCCTGTTCTACGATCTCAAGTATTTTTTTCAATTCTCTTTGTGGATGTCGGATAAGATCTTCCGTGACAGCCAACGTAGCAAGGTTAGCTGAAGGAAGCTCAAATTTATAATCTCTGAAGACTCTTTCCAATATAGTCATCAGGCCACGAGCCCCAGTTTTTTCCTGCACGGCCATCGATGCTACCGCCTGTAGAGCTTCGCGGGTAAAAACGGCTTCTATGCCATAAGCCTTGAAAGCATTCTTATACTGCTGAACTATGGATCCTTCCGAATTTTCTAAGATCAGACAAAGGGCCTCCTCATTCAAATGGTGACAAGCCACTCGTACCGGAAGCCGACCAACAAACTCCGGTTCAAACCCAAAATCGATAAAATCCTGAGTCGAGGCATGTTGCAGAATCTGATCTGTGAGGTCCACTCTATCCGTCTCACGAGTAAAGCCGATTTTACTTCTGTTCAAGCGCTTCGAGATGATCGACTCCAGGCCTGTAAAAGCGCCGCTGACGATAAATAGGATGTGCCTCGTGTTGACGACTTGCTTTTCAACCTTCCCTTTCTGCTGCATCTCCATGAAGGCCTGCATCTGGGAGACGGGATCATGGCCAGCCCTTAAATCAAGCTCAGTCTCTTCCATGAGCTTCAGAAGACCAAGTTGCACGCCACGCCCACTGACGTCGCGTCCCCCCATCTGGCCCGTCTGGCTAGCGCTAGCAAGTTTATCGCCCTCATCCAGATAGATGATGCCACACTGGGCCTTTTCGATATGACCATCTGCCTGATGAACAAGATCACGGATGAGATCATCGACATTCGCACCGACATAGCCCGTCTCGCTGAAACGGGTAGCATCCGCCTTCACAAAAGGCACGCCCACCAGTCTGGCGATTTGACGGATCATGTAGGTTTTACCGACCCCTGTCGGCCCTAAAATGAGGACGTTTTGTTTGACATAATTTTCAAGAAGAGAGGACTGTGGATCCTTCAAATGAGAGATCACCTGGTTGTAGTGGTCACATACGGCTATAGCTAGAGCTTTCTTAGCCTCGTCTTGCTCTACGATAAAGCGATCAAGATGGGCTTTTATATCCTTCGGTTTCAGATCAAAGGAGAGAGAAAACTTCTCTTCCGTTCGCTCTTCCCTTTTGGTTTTTTTTTTGTTGAGACTCTGAAGGGGGAGCTCCTGGGTGATGACATGAACTTGACCGCCAAATCTTTTCTGAACAAATTCCTCAAACTCTTTCTGAATATCTTCTGGCTTTGGAAAATTTTTATCGCTCATTTCAGCACTCACAGATAAAAAGGTCATTCACCTAAACAGGGATTTGTAGATCGCCCCCACGCGACCCCCTATCATAAGGACAAATCGCCTTTTTACAAGGCTTTCCATTTCACGAGAGAGGATCTTTGTCTTGCAAGCAAAAATGTCAAAAGAATTCGATAAATACGCCTATTATACCTGGGCTGTTCAGTCCCCTAAATACGAAGCTCAATTCCTGAGGAACACCTACCGAACCCATCGAAAAAAGCTTCCCAAGATCCTGCGAGAGGACTTCTGTGGGACCTTTGCCCTGTGCTGCGAGTGGGTTAAGCTTTCCCCAGACCATCAAGCGATTGGCGTAGACTTCGATCCAGAACCCCTCGACTATGGGAGATCCAATCGACTCAGTAAACTTAAAAAGGCCCAAGCCTCTCAAATCTCCCTACATGAACAAGACGTCACGAAAGCCAAACTCCCTCCCGCTGATCTAGTCTGCGCGCTCAATTTTAGCTATTTTTGTCTTAAACAAAGAAAGGACATGCTGCGATACTTTTCACGAGTGTACTCAAGCCTCCGGACGGATGGAGTTTTCATCCTCGACTGCTTCGGTGGCAGTCAGTGCTACGAAGCCAATATGGAAGAAACGTACCACGAAGAAAAGGAATTCAGCTATTTCTGGGACCAGGAAAACTTTAACCCCATCGACCAAGGGGCCGAGTTCTCCATTCACTTCAAACGGAAAAGGGAAAAAAGAAGAAACTCTGTCTTCCACTATGACTGGAGACTCTGGTCCCCGGCTGAACTCAAAGACATTTTAGCAGATGCTGGGTTCTCTCAGACCCTGGTCTACTGGGAAGGGACCACCCGCAAGGGAGAGGGCGATGGGGTCTTCAAACCTCAAAAAATAGGTGAAGAATGTGAGGCCTGGGTCGCCTACCTAGTCGCACTCAAATAGGCAGCCCTCTTTTAACGATCGCTTGGGAAACTTGAAATAAAGACTTCCCCATTGAACTCCTCCTGCCGAACCCCATGGTCATGACGAACTCTGAAGAGAGCTTTCAGGGACGGAGCCAAGTGCCGGTGGACCTCTCCGCTCAGCTGGATCTGGCCCCTAAGCCCCTTACTCTCCATTCTAGCCGCCACAGAGACCGTGGATCCAAGAATATCCATAGTCTTCTTCGTAGTTCCGAGAATACCAATCATAATGGGCCCGCTGTGAATACCCACTCGCAGTTCAACAGGGCGACCACAAAGATTTTGCACTTTGGCAATCTCAAGAAAGCGTCTCCCCATTTCTACAGCTGTCGAAGCCGATTCTGCGAAAGAACTCGCTGACGCACCCTCACTCAGTCCGACCCCCACAATGTATCCATCACCCGTCACTTTGATCTTAAGAGCACTCGGTGTGCTGAGCACAACCTGATCAAATTTTTCGTAAAGTTGGTTAAGATCTCCAAACACTTCGTCGGGATCTCTCCCACACATAGCCACAGTGGAGCCAACAATATCAACAAAGATAACAGAACCATCAGCCTTTCTTGGTCTAAGAGAAGCCACCTCACGAGAACCTCTCGCTGAGTCCAACGAGGAAGACATGAGGGCAGTAGCCATACCCCTATCACCAACCGCATCTGCAGCCAACTTTGAGGCAAATGAGGCTCGTCGAGCAGAAAGAGCTGCGGCTAAAGAGGATGTATCAAAGAAAGCGATAAAGTAACTCTCCTCTGCAATACGGATCTCTCCCAAGGTCATCATCGCTTCACGGAAGGCATACCCTTCTTCCTCCTGAAAAGAGCTTACTCGCATAAACTGTTCATTCGCATAATCTGAACGAAGATGGATCCTCTCCCCCAATAAGCGGATAGGTTCAGGGATATCCTTCATTTTTGATATAGGTACGTCTGGATCTTGTCTGACTTTGATCACAACTTTTCTTGGGGCTTTACCGATTCTCTGCTCACCAGACTGAATGCGTCTTTCCATCAAAAGGTGGTGAATATGTGCTATCTCTCTAGGCATCAACGAGGTAACGAACATCCCAGATCTCTCACAACGACTTAGGCGGATGAGCCTCTGATCTCCTTCCAGTATCCCGACCGGGTATTTAAACAGAGCAGAAGCTGCATCATTAACAACGGCTATCTTCCCTCCCTTTGTCGCAACAACAACAGCACTCGAGAGGAGATTAAGGAAGGCTCGAAACTGGTAGAGACTCATCCGTACATCACGAATAGTCGCATCAACTTGACTACCGGTCGTGACCGTCCCCCTATCCTCTCCGTCATCATCTACTGGATCTGCAGGATTTGCTGAACTAACGAGAGCAGTCGGGTCAGGAGGAATGTCTCGTCCATCTTCAAGAGTAGCCTCTGCACCTGGAGAGCAGACTGGCATCGAGTCTGTAGCAAAAGCCACTGCTGGACCTCCTGCTCCAGACATCCTTCCCGCTCCAGACAGCCTTCCTGACGGAGCAGGAGGCTGCGCTCTTGTGACTGCTGGACGAAGCCCAGCATCGATCCTCGGGAGCATAGCGAAACTGAGTTGCAAGAAAAGAGCCCATACGAGTAAATCCATATTTAATGCCCTTCTATGATTGACGCTCACTTTTAAGGAGCGTATGTTCCGCGCTTCTCTGCAAAGAAGGGGTTTGGGAGAAATAGCAGCTGATTTTGGGCAATTCTAGGGTAGGAACAGTTGCGCAGTTCCCCCTACCCCCCTTGCTTCCAGCCTCTTACTCAATAAAGATACGATCGCAAAATGAAAATCCCGACGAATATTTCTTCCTCTATTCTCTCCCTGTTTATGCTTATGAGCTCTGCTTCAATGAGTTCAACTCAGGTTAAAGCCGAAGAAATCCCGAGCTCTACAGTTCAAGAAGATAAAGAGGAAGAGGATTTATATAAACTATGTAGGGCGAAGTTCAAGTCTTCTCAAAAAGCGATTCGTCATGATGTGAAGATCGATCGCAAAGGAGGAATTGAAATTGAAGATCATTACCTTCAAGCAGCAAGAAGAGCCGCTTACTATCGCCTAGGCTCAGACCTCCTCGCAAATGTCCTGGCCTACTCCAGCGTATTTGCTCCCATCGTCATCTATCAATACACCAAAACCAGGCAGCTAAGAACGGCACTAGGAGGGGCCCTCTTTGTTCTGACAGGAAACCTCATCGCTGCCAATATTTTTTCTTTCCAACTCTACGAGTTCACTGCCATCCTAAGTTCTTTTTATAAAAATTTATTTCTTTCCTCACTTTCTGGCTCAAAGAAAGAGCAGATCTCCATTTTTTCTGACCTAAAAGTCAAAGCCAAGGCACTCGAATTGAAATACTTCGATCTAAAAATTGAGTTTTCAGAAGATCAGCAAAAAGCTATTGAAAGACGTCTGGATCTTCTTGAAAAAATCATCTTCCAAAAGAATAGCTTCCCATCTTTTTCCATGAGTTCACCTCCAGATATCCAATCTGGAGATCAAACTGTACAAGATATGGAACTTCTTCTGAGCACCATCGAAACCATCATGAGCATCCCACGTCAATTTAAAAAACTATCATTTACTGAGATCAAACCAGAACTAGACCAATTGCTACAAAACTACGGAAAAGAAGTTCAAGATTCCATCAAAAAAATCACTGGAAGTCTCGAACTAAGCTCCCGGTTCACACAGCAGAAGCTCGGCCACCCTCTTTATCTGCAAGGACCCAATGGAAGTGGGAGACGATTTCTGGCAAAAAAATACGCTGACACCCTAGGTCTACCCTTTTTAGAAATTTCTCTAGCTGGAGTGACTCTCGATCAATTTATTGGGAAAAAAGATTCTTCTGAATCATCTCGACCTGGACCAGGTCGAGAGCTCAGTCTGTTATCAAGAACCCTCTCCTCTTTACCAAAAAAGAAGAACTATCTTAACTTTGTTCTCTTCATCAAAAATTTTGATGAGCTTTTCAAGAAGAACAGCCAGGCAGAGCTTCTTTCCTTTTTAACAGATATGTTCACCAATCAAGAACGAGATATTCTTCTTCACGATCTCGGCATTCACATAGACGTCTCGAAAGTTATTTTCATTTTTTCTGGCTCAAGCCCTATACGGCATGAAACCCTCCACCATCAGATGCAAACTATCATTTTCAGCTCTGTTGAAAAGAGACGAAGAGTTGAGATTGCCTGCTCTCATTTGGGAGCTCTTTCCTCAGAAGAAGGCGAAGAAATATCTGATGAATTCATCACGTCTCTTCTCCAATTAGCTGAAGAAGATGACCACATAAACCTGGGCGTACGCCCACTTCTCAAAACAGTAGAAGATTTTGTCAGCCATCGGCTTTCCTGCCAAAAACAAGTTTTTGTCTTCAGTCCTGCAGAATGTGCACCCTTTCATTTCTTAAGCTGTCTCACCCAGCATACGAAGCAATTATGGAACCCCACCCACGCTCTCGACTTCTTTGAAAAGAGGATTCAAAAAGAAGGTTCAAACCTTCCACCCAATTATGAGCAAGTTCTGCAACAACATCTTGTCTATCTCAGAAACTCTAACTTTCTCGATCAAGACAGTTCCATCGATTCCAAAGATTTTTTAAATTACTTTAAAAATCTAGATCGAATCTTTAATTTACCGAGAAATCCTGTCAAGATTTCAGATCGTCCTGATATACAGAAGAACTTAGATGAGGCCTTAAAAAATTACCCAGAAAAGACTCGATCTCAAGTTCTCCCCATCTTAAAACATCATATCTCTTCTTCGCATAAGGAAAAAAATCAATTAGATCTAAGATCTATTCTCTATTTCTTTGGAAAGCCAGGAACAGGTAAAACACATCTAGCCCAAAGATTACAAGCCATAACAGGTCTACACTTAATCAAAATTTCACTTGCAGATGCAAGTGCCAACGACCTCCTCAAACAGTCCTCCTTCACAGATTATTCTAAACTCAATTTTGGAGATGGCCCTCCTCAACGCTGGATGAAAGAAAGTGGCCTAGGATTTGGAATTAGCAATTTCTGGAAACTCGAAACCCTTTCGAGACTATCCGAAGCCCTCGTTCATGAAGGTGCTTCCCCTATTGAGAGCAATGCCATCTTGTTTTTCGATGAAGCCGACAAAGTCTTGAATGAAAGAGATAAGAGTGGCTTAAAATCTCTGATGCTCGATTTTTTGAGTCCTAACCAAAAGACTGTGACTCTTAGCGACCTTGGAGTACGCGTTGACACATCTCGATTCCTTGTCATCTTAGCTGGAAATGAAGAACTCCACGAGAAGGCTCTCATGGACCGGGTCAGCTCTGTTGAATTTGAAGGTTATGATAGAGGGCAGAAAGAAGCTATCGCTTGGGAACACTTTCAGTCTTTTTTTGAAAAAAGCTATCCCGAACAAAAAGTCTGCCTAAATCAGGAACCCTCCTGTGAGCAAAAAATAAGCCTTCACCGTCTAAAGATACAAGAATTCCTCCAAAGTGAAGACGAGCACGAAAAATCTGGGGTTCGTCAAATCTTACAAAAAACATGCCTCTACGCGGAAGAAGTGAAAGCCAGTTATAAGAGAGACAAAGAGTAGGTTTGCAAAGATCGAAACCGCAGTCGTAAGCTCTCCCTAACTCACGCCAAAAAGAAGGGCGTTATCCCATCGAGCTGTGATTTGTCAGCGGCTCTCAAGGTATGTTACAAATATAATTCCCGTTTACCAAAATCTAAAGACTGAGACACCTGAGTTTATTCTCCTGCTAGGCTAGCAAGAATCAGCTAGGACTGTAGACCCCAAACTTAGGTGAAAAACACTGAAGGAGATCGAGTGAGAATAGGAATTTGCACCGGAGGAGGTGATTGTCCAGGACTCAACGCAGCGATTCGGGCTCTCGTTCAAGCTGCCAGTCAAGATAAGTCCGTCCAAATTGTGGGAATCTATGACAGCATTAACGGCTTAATGGAAAGACCGCTACGTTATACGGAACTCACCCTTCCAGACGTAACTGATATTCTCTGCAGAGGTGGCACTATCATAGGAACCCACAATAAAGGGAACCCTCTCGTCGGACCTGAGAAATCAAAAAAAATTGAGGCCATCAAGCAAGGGATGACGGAACTTAAGCTCGACACCCTCATCCTCATCGGCGGAGAAGGAACTCAAGGCCTAGCCGTCGATCTCATGGAAAACGGTATTCCCATTATAGGGATACCAAAGACTATCGACAACGATCTCCCTGGAACCGACAGAACGATAGGTTTTGCGAGCTGTGTCGATTTAGTCGCTGAATCCGTTCTGCGACTGCGCTCAACAGCCGAATCCCATGATCGCATCATGCTCCTCGAAGTGATGGGTCGAGACTCCGGGTACATAGCTCTACACGGCGGACTAGCTGGAGGTGCCCATGTCATTTTGATTCCTGAAATTCCTTTCGACTACACCGCTATGTTAAAGAAGATTCAAGACAGAAGTTCTAGGGGTAGAAACTTCTCCGTGATCGTCGTGTCCGAAGGAGCCCGAAGCCAAGGTGGGGACGCCCTTTATAAAGAGGAGACGTCTGGCACAAAGAATCTAGGAGGAATCAGTCAACTTATCGCCCGCGAACTCTTCCAAAAAACCAACATGGATACGAGGGTCACCGTACTTGGGCATTTGCAAAGAGGGGGAACCCCAAATCCAGAGGATAGAATCCTAGCAGCCCGTTTTGCTGTTCATGCGTACCACTTAGTCAAGCAAAAACAATTCAACCGCATCGTCGTCCTCAAAGGTCAACACATCTCCGATACTGCTTATGCAGACATAGCGCGTTTTGCAAGGGCCCAACTATCTCTACAAGATGAGATCCTCCTGACAGCAGAAGCGACGGGTATTTGTCTAGGAAGATAATCTTTAACTGGAGTACCCCATGAGCACGAGCATTGAAAATATCAGTATTCAGCACCTTTCTCGCGAAGATGAAGCTCCGGTCTGTGAGCTCCTACATCGCAACCTAGATATCTTCGATGAAAGAAAATGCATACTCGTCTCAACTTTTCGACGCTTAAAAAATCTTTATGAAAGCTATTCCCAAGAAGGCTGCCACTTCCTAGTGGCTAAAGATGAGATCATCCACCCCTCTCGCACAGCGGCCTGTGTGGGACTAGGTCCTCTGCATGGCCTTCCCTCAAGCGAAGGGGTTGGTGAGATCCGCGATCTGGTCGTCGATCCTGACTACCGAGGGCACGGCCTCGGACGAGCTCTTCTTGATAGAAGTATCGAAGCCGCCAAATACCTCGGGTATAGAAGACTCTACTTAGAGGCCACACAAAGCATGCAGATAGCTCATAAACTCTTTAAAAACAGAGGGTTTCGACCTATCAAAGATCTAACCCTCCTCGTTATTGAGACGGACGAACCAGAATCCGATCAGGAGCACAGGGGGGCGTGTTACTTTCTTCTGGAAAATCTCTAAAGTAATTCTCCCTTGTGACGATAGATCCTGCAGACCTTTTGCTAGGACAAGAACATGTCAGGAAGAGAAAATCGACGAACAGTAAGAATCCTACTCAAAGAACCACTGAAGGTTATCATGGGTTCTATTGGATCAACAGTTCGATATGACCTCATGTCAAAAGACGTCTCCAATAAAGGCTTCTTTCTAGAATTTGAAAAGCCGGGACGCTTTCCCTTTACTCCCTCGAGCATTATGGAAATCTGGATGGAACTTGGCGGCCCAGATAAACGAGTCTTCTTCAATGGGAAGATGGCTCGGGTTGTCTACCCCTCGGACCCAGAGGCACAAAGAACTGGGCCAGGGATCGCTGTTAAAATTGTTCAGATAGAACCAGAGGACGAAAAGAAACTCATAGACTTCCTTGAATACAAACTTTCCATCAACGATGCTGAAGTCACTTAGTTGCTTTTTTTATGGGAACCAGCTACACAGCTTCCCCCCTGCCCCCTCCTTGCATCGACCCTAACCATCCTTGCACCTATCTCAACAGCAAGAACTATTCTCTATCATGCTAATCCTATGGTATAGATTCGAGACCCCTCGACTTCGCTCGAGGCTTTGAACAAATTGCAACATGAGCTTTAAGCTATGATCCAAAATGCTCAGCCATTTATTTTTATGGCCTATCTCAGTGCCGTTATCCTCATTTTTGGGTTCAGCACATATATCCTATGGCAGAGAGCTCAGCTCAGAAGACATCTATTCGCTCTAAAACAGGAGCTAGAAAGCACCAAATCCGGGGAGGGAGAAGCATGAGTGGAAGAAAACGACTTAAGAGCATCTGTTGGGCTGTGCTTATTGCAGCCATCGCTATCACCTCCTTTCTAAGCCTAGATAACAATTCCGTGTACTACTACACACCAAAAGAATTAGCAGATTTAAACCCACAGAAGAGATCGGGTAAGATTCGGATCGGTGGAATGGTGAAATCAGGATCTATTGTGAGAGATAGGAAAAATCTTCAAATTGATTTTATTTTAAGTGATCTTGATGCGACTGAACTCCTCGTATCGTATCGAGGGACTCCTCCTGATCTTTTTAAAGAAAACTCTGGGGTCATTGCTGAGGGACAGCTCTCCTCAGATTTTAGTTCTTTTGCAGCTTCTAAATTGTTAGTCAAACATTCAGAAGAATACAAGCGTCCCGACATCCACCCCTCTCTTGAATCTGAACTTGTTAAAAAGTCCCTCTTCAGCACAAAAAAAGGACCGGAATGAAAGCTCGTTTGCCCCTCTTCCTAGGACTGCTTCTTCTCGGTGGATTCACCTATGTGCTTTTCAAAGGGCTCTCGATGAATCCAAACCATAGGCCATCCCACCTGCTTGGCAAGACAGCTCCAGCTTTTTCAACCGAATCGCTCCAGCAAGCTAGACTGCGAAAAGAAGCTGTCAAGAAGCCCGACTCATCTCAAACATCAACTTCACTCGATGACTTTAAAGGAACAGCTCTCGTTCTCAATTTTTGGGCAAGCTGGTGTGACAGCTGTCAAGAAGAGGCTAAGGAGCTTGAGGCTCTCTGGCAAAAATATCAAGGAGATGGCCTCCGTGTGCTCGGCATCTCTATTTTTGATCAAAAGACTGATGCGCTAGCAGCTGCTCAACGCCTTGGTAAAAGCTATGACCTTGCTATCGATACCGAAGGGCATATCGCTATCGAATATGGGGTAACAGGAGTTCCCGAGACATTCTTCATCGATCGCACAGGGATCATTCAACACAGAGAGGCAGGCCCCATGGATCTGGCCTTCCTAGAAAAGCAGGTTCAAAAAATTCTTGGCCCCCCAGCTCCTAAAAGATAAGTTCAGTTTTCGCGAAAACCATCCCGCTCTATAGCGACCAGAAGCCCCATAGAAGCGCAAGCTGTAATCAAAGCCGTTCCTCCATAAGAAAAGAAGGGAAGAGGAACACCCACCACAGGAAACATCCCAAAAACCATAGCGATGTTGATAGAGAATTCTATATAGATCAGGGAAAGAACACCTATGGCTAGCAGCGCATCGAAAGTGTTCTTCGCATCTCGGGCTATGTTTAAACTGATGTAGGCTATCGCGGAGAAAACAAGAAAAACGAGACTCACCCCCATAAAACCTTGTTCTTCTGCAAAAACGGAAAAGATGAAATCTGTGTGCCTGGCGGGTAAAAACTGCAACTGCGTCTGTGTCCCCTTGAAAAAACCCTTCCCCCAAAAACTACCACTCCCTATGGCTACAAGCGATTGCAATGAATTATACCCAGAGCCCATAGGATCAAGATCTGGATTGATCAGATTTAAAATGCGCAGTTTTTGATAAGGTCTCAATAAAAAAAGCCAACCAACAGCCAGAGCTAGACTGGCGCCAACCGATAGGGCTATAAGGACTTTCTTAGGGATACGGAAACGTATAAAAGCAAGTTGAGCGGAAGCAATGAGGAGACAGACCCCAGCCGTCCCAAAGTCAGGCTGTATAAAAATAAGAACAAAGTAAGCCGCAATCGCAATAAAGACAAAGAGGAGATCTTTCAACTCATAGGTATGCAAAGAACGATGGGCATAGAAAAATTTGGCTATAAAACAACTCATCGTCAACTTGGCAAATTCGGAAGGTTGGCCTCCAATGATGCCAAGATCGAGCCAACGCTTAGCTCCCCCCGCACTATGCCCAAAAATCAGAACCGCTACCAAACTGCAAAGCACCCCCCCATACAGGACGTAAGCATAGGTATTGAAAATATGCAGAGGAACAACCCAACCAATCAAACAAAACACAAGAAAGCCGAGGCCCATGTGCTTAAGTTGAGTATAAAAATGAGAACTCTCTGTCCCCGCGCTATATAAATTCATCATGCCAATGCAAGACAGAAGCAGAAACAGACTCGTGAGAATAACAATCTGAGGCGAAAAAAGAGGCTTCTTCCGACTCGATATATCTTGTAAATTTCCGGGGACACGTTTCATCAGTCAGACCTTACACATGTTAGGAACGGCAGCTTGTCGAAGTATACATGGAGAACCTCGTCATTCTGAGCGATAGCGAAGCAATCTCGGTTTAAAAGGCAAGATTGCTTCGTCGCCTACGGCTCCTCGCAATGACGAAAAATGGAGAACCCTCGTCAATGCGAAAGAAGAATTTAGCCCAGCGGCCTTTTCTTTTTAAGCTCCCAGTAGGCTTCAATAATCTTCTTCGCTATCGGCGCAGCAGCCACCCCACCGCCACCTTCCGTGTCATTTTCACTAACCACCGCGACCGCTATCTCTGCTTGTTCTGCTGGGGAAAACCCTGCAAACAGGGAGTGCTCCTGCCACTTCATACTCACCGTCAGATCTCTATTTCTATTTTTCTTAAGGCTCACAACCTGAGCTGAACCCGTCTTCCCCGCCACAGTTACATCGGCTACCCGAGCGCGACGACCCGTACCGTCTGCGTTCATGACAACCTGACGAAGTAACTCTCTCATAAACTGCATATGCTTTTCAGAGATGATATCGATTTGATGGATAGCCTTTGGCTGAAACTCTTGCAGGGTCTCTCCGATAGAGTTCATGACTTTCTTGACCAGAAAAGGCTTCCAAACAATGCCACCATTGGCCAGCGTAGAATAGAGACTCACTATTTGTAACGGTGTCATCACATTGGCACCCTGCCCTATTGATATCGGCGGAGCATCCCCTCTGGTGAAAGAGCTCTTATATGTTTTTTTCTTCCATTCACTCGTAGGAATCAGTCCGGCTTCTTCTTTATTGAGATCCAGCCCAAGCTTCTGCCCCAAACCCAGGGCCTTCGCATACTTGGCAATACGATCGATCCCAAGCTCCATACCAAGATTATAGAAGAAAACGTCACAGGATTTGGCCATAGCCTGAGCTAAATTAACTGTTCCATGTCCATGCCTCTGATGACAATGAAAGACATCTCGACCCAAGGAATAGGATCCAGAACAAAAAAAACTGGAATGCTGGTTGATGATCCCTTCCTGCAAAGCGGCAAGAGCAACCACGGGTTTATACACACTCCCCGGCGCAAAGCTGCCCCCTGTTGTCTTATCAAAGAGTGGCTTGAAGGGATCTGAAATCAGCGACTGCCACTTATTAGGACTGATGCCATCCTGATAAAGAGAGGGGTCGTAGTCTGGCGAGCTAAGCATAGCAAGAATCTCTCCACTGCGAGGATCCAAGACGATAACCGCTCCATATTTACCCCGGAAGGCCTGTTTAACCGCACTCTGGAGATTCTTATCGATCGTAAGAACGAGATCCGCTCCCGGCTCTGCTGCCTTGATCGGAGTTTTCCAGCCTTCTTTTTCAAACAGATCAGTCTGCCGTCCAAAAGCATCCACCTGAATAAATTTATGACCTCGTCGACCACGCAGAAAGCCTTCCCACTTGCCCTCCAGGCCCTGTTTTCCAACCAGATCCCCCGGCAGGTAAGGGTTCACCTCATTCTCATTTCTTGTTTTAAGTTCAGAGCCACTGATCTCGGCAATGTAACCGACCACATGAGCAGGTGTATCCGGGTTCTCCTTGTAATCACGTCGCGGCACAATCTGGATATCGATGCCGGGGAGAAATGGTTTATTCCCCTCGACAAGCGCAACCTCGTGGACAGAAAGATTGCGACTGAGAGTAATCGGCAAGAACTTAGGCTGCTCAAAACTATCCCTTACTGCTTTTTTAAATTTTGCCAGAGGGATGTGTAGCAAGGCACTTAAAATTTTTAATGTTTTCTCTTCATTCTTTACATACTGAGGAATCAGAACAAGATCGAAAAATGGCTTATTCCCCAACAGGACTTGACCATGGCGATCATAGATCATCCCACGTGGAGCTGGAATTTCCATCCTACGAATATGGTTATTTTCGGACAGCCGGCTATAATATTCACCGCGATAAATTTGGACATACCAAGCCCGTACAGAAAAAGACGCAAAAGCAAAGATGATAAGGAGGCTCACCCCAAAAAATCGAGACTCAGCAATCGGGCTCTCATCCCTGTGTCTATCCTTCAATTTTGGATTCCCTCCTGCACTTTAAAAACTAGGGTATAGCTTAAAAGCCAGCCCCCTAGGACACTGGCAAGAACCCTGACCAACGGATAAAACAAGGCTCCCGAATCCATGATTGCCAAATTCCCTACTTTAGAGAAGTGGACCAAACCTTCGAGACAGACAAAGAATAGCTGAGCACAGGTGATCAACGAGAGCCAAGGGGAATACTTTTGCCAAGAAATATGACTGCGTAAAAGGAAGATCAGTGAACCCAATATCCAGTAAAAGCACAGATAGAGCCCAAATGGACTAGCCCCATGCGTTTCAAGCAACAGTACTGTCAAGATCGTCGTGTACACCGCTTGAAAAGCAGAGGCATGAACAAAAACAATACAGAGCCAAGTGGTGAGAAGATCGCAGTAGAGCCAAGGACCAAACCACGTCGGCATAAGAAAACACTGTAGAGTAAGCAAGAACAACAAAAATAAAACAGAAAACTTCCAATTGGTCATGATCAGCATACGAGTTCTCAATAACTAGGCATCATCTTTGATGACACCAGGGGGGAGAATCCTAAAGAGGGGGGGAATGCCCTCTCTAAAAAAGCTTCTTTTTGTGATGGCCCGTACCGTTCGCCCCCTCACACTCCCCTCCCTTCTTGCACCGCAGTTACTCCTTTATACTCATCCAGGCAGATCCTGCTGTCTCCTCTATCGTCTCCAACTCAGCGCTCACTTGAGCTATGATCATCACCTCTTCTAAACTTTGCGAATCTACCCAAGGTTTAATGGAAATCAGCTGAGAGATATTATCCGACTCGTAGCTGATCCGAGTCACGATCCCAACAGGAAGCCCTTTGGGGAAAGATCCGGTAACCCCTGAAGTAATGATCGTGTCACCGATACGCAGATCTGTACGTTGGGGCAGTTGCAGACGACAGCGGTTCTCTGTGACACCATTGAGAACACCCCTTACCCTTGTCCTCTCTACAATCACATCGAGATGGAAATTCGTATCGCTCAGAAGCTGAACATCTGAAAAAAGATACCCGGCACGCAAAATTCTGCCGACGACTCCATCCGCTGCGATAACTGGCATACCTACCTTCAGACCATGCTTCTTCCCTCGAGAAATCCGCAAGGTTTGGAAAGGAAAGTGGCCTATTTGGCCGACAATTTCGGCGATAATCAAATTTTTCTTATAGATCTCTGAGAAGTTGAGAAGCTTGCGTAGTCTCGAACTCTCCGTAACCTGGTGTTCATAGTCGAGCATCCTAGCTTTCAGCCAAATAATATCTTTTCTCAGGTGAGAATTTTCCTGGCTGACACCCACAAGATGAAAGTAATTCTCCCAACTCGAATGAAGAAAGTCGACAGTTCTAAAGAAAGCATATTGAACCGTGTAGAGGGCCTCCTGACCAAGCAGGACAAGACCTGAACCTTTTTGTTCAAGCGGTCTCATCTTTGATGAAAAAAAGACGAAAGGCGAGACCAACGCGGTCACAAAAAAGAGGGACCACAATCTTTTTCTCTGTTTTGCTAACCGGTGGCGTAAAATCACGGTAAGGGTCCTGCTAGGACATAGCGACACTGCTCAGGATGTCAATTTGATCAAGGGCCTTCCCACTGCCAAGAACGACCGCGCAGAGAGGATCATCCGCAATCATAATGGGGAGACCAGTCTCCTCCCTAAGCAAAATATCAAGATTGCGAATCAAGGCTCCTCCACCCGCTAAGACTATCCCCTTATCGACTATATCAGCAGCCAACTCAGGTGGTGTCTTTTCAAGGGCTATACGCACAGCCTCGACGATCGTGTTCACAGGCTCTGCGATCGCCTCTCGAATTTCCTCCGATGCAATTTCTATCGTCTTAGGAATTCCCGCGACAAGATCGCGACCCTTGACATGCATAGTCCGAATTTCATCATCAGGATAAGCCGTACCAATCGTAATCTTAATCTGCTCCGCTGTTCTCTCACCTATGAGCAGATTGTATTTCCGCTTCAGATAGTTGACGATAGCCTCATCCATTTTATCGCCGCCGACGCGAACAGACTTCGAATAGACAATCCCAGCCAATGAGATTACCGCAACCTCTGTCGTCCCGCCCCCGATATCAACAATCATATTACCGCTGGGCTCTGTAATGGGAAGTCCAGCACCTATAGCCGCTGCCATGGGTTCCTCGATCAAAAAAACCTGCCGAGCACCTGCAGACTCTGCAGACTCCCTAACGGCACGTTTCTCAACCTCAGTGATACCGTAAGGAACACAAATAATGATGCGCGGTTTAACCATTGTTCTGCGGTTATGAGCCTTTTCAATGAAATAACGGAGCATAGCTTCCGTGATTTCAAAGTCTGCAATAACCCCGTCCTTCATGGGACGGATGGCTGTAATCGAGCCTGGAGTTCTGCCGAGCATATTTTTTGCTTCTGTCCCGACGGCCAGAATTTTCTTCCCTCTTCGCCCATCAGTTTGTACAGCTACGACAGATGGCTCATTTGTTACAATTCCCCTCCCTTTTAAGTAGACGAGAGTATTTGCTGTCCCCAAGTCAATCGCCAAATCATTCGAAAAAATCCCTGCAAGCCAATCAAAGAACATGGATACTCCCTCTTAATCCCTCTTAATCTCTGTCTATCATTCAACTGAGATCCAAGTTTGCGATCCAAGCTGTTTGAGGATACTATATGTTTACTGTTGGGTACCATAAATTTGCATTTTACGCTAGTGGAGGCAGGAATGTTCCGGACGAGGACAACAACAACCTCAGGGGAAAACAAGAAGAACCTAGGGGTCTACATAGTTTTAATACTCTGTCTCTTCTCCCTCACCTTTTTTGGCGTTTGTGCGCCAAGACAGTCTGGAGATCGCTCTCTCAGTGGGGTGGCTGCTAGTGTTGGAGGGGATGAGATCAGCTTTTCTGAATTCAGCCGAGCCTACAATTCACAGGCTGAACAATTGAAGAGTCGCTATGGGGCTGACTTCGATCCTAAGACCATGAAAATGGCCTCAATGGTTATGGATAAATTGATCGACAGCCACATCCTCACGCTGGAAGCCGACCAGCTAGGGTTGACGGCTTCCAATGAAGAGATCGTAAGATATCTCAATAATATCAAAGCATTCCGAGATAAGGATGGAAAATTCTCTCCCGATTTATTTCGACAATTTCTACGCAGCAACATGCATTCCGAATCTTCCTTTCAAGAGGATATCCGCCGCAGCCTAAGTGTGGAGAGACTACGCAGCTTTATTTCAAGGACTACCTTTGCTCCGAAATCTCTAGTTGAGCTCGACTACAAGGTAAGCGAAACCAAAATGGAGATTGAATTCATGAAGGTCGACCCAGACAAGATGAAGATCACCCTCCAAGAAGTAGACAAGCACGCATTTCTAGAAGAAAAAGACGCTCAAGAGAAAATTAAAACCTACTACAACAGCCATCTCAGCGACTTTATTTCTCAAGAAAAAGTTCTGGCCCAACACATACTCGTCTCCTACAAAGGGGCTAGAAACGCAGCCAGTAGCGTCAAAAGAACCAAAGAAGAAGCTAAGTCCAAAGCAGAAACCCTGCTTAAAAGGGTGCCAAGCGAACCCGACTTCGGAACCTTGGCCCGGAAAGAAACAGATGAGCCCTCTGGGAAAAGTTCAGGTGGAAATCTTGGTTTCTTCACAAAAGATGCGATGGTGAAAGAGTTCAGCGATGCAGCGTTTGCCCTGACTCCAGGTCAACTCAGCTCTGTTGTCGAAACCCCATTCGGCTTTCACATCATCAAAGTTTTAGAGAAAAAACCTAAGAATGAAAAATCGCTAGAACAAGCCTCCGATGAAATCGTCGAAACTCTTGTTAAACAAGTAAGAGCCCCCAAATTTGCCAAAGAGATAGCCGATGTGGTGCTTGAAAAAATAAAGGCCAAGACTTTAGATACTACTTATCTGCAAGGGCAAGGGCTTCGCTGGGAAAGCACCGGAGCCTTCGCTCTCTCTACAAATTACATCCCAAGCCTAGGCTCGCAGAGAGAGCTGCTCGAAGCGGCTTTGAAGTTGAAGAATGCTGGAGACGCCAGTGACGTGCTCTCTTCACAAAATAAGTTCTACATTTTGCGTCTTTTGAAAAAAGATCCAGCGGACACCAAAGCCCTGACTGAAGACAAGCGGGAAGAAACCGCTCAGTCTATCGCTTACAGCGAGGGTTATACTGTATTTCAAGACTTTGAGAAAAAGTCTCGGGACCGCTTCGATCAGAAGAAGGCCGTCTATAAAAACCCTGAATACCTGGCACTAGATGACAAATCGACGAAGGATGAGTGATGAACATCCTTGTCGTCGCCAAAAAAACAAATCTTGAACTCCACGGGGAGAAGATCAGTAAGAAAATTGGTGATTCGTCTCCCCGTCGCGAATACATGGAAACACTACTCGTTGAGCACAAGGAACACTATGAGACCCTTGAGGAGCTCTTTCGACTCCTCAAAGAAGCAAAGATCTCTTTTACAAAAGTCAATCGAGGTCTGTTCTGGCCAGATCTAAGTCCCATTTCTGCTGTCATCACAGTTGGGGGGGACGGAACTTTGCTAGAAGCGAGTCATCATATTGAATCGCCAGAAGCTCTCCTCCTAGGAATTCGCTCCTCTTCCCGCAGTGTCGGCCGTCTCTGTCATGGATCCATCAATGACCTGCCAGAGGTGATCGAGCAGATCCTCAAAGGGAATAGCCCCTCTGTTCTCGTCAGCAGGCTGCGAGCTAAAATAAGCTTTGCCCAGACAGGTGGCTCCATGATCACAGAGCCAGTCTTAAACGACCTCCTCTACGCCAACAGCTCACCTCCCGCTACAACTCGCTACAGAATTCAAGTTGGTGCCCGCTCTGAAGAACAGAAATCCAGCGGGATCTGGGTATCGACAGCCTGCGGCAGCAGTGCAGCTATCCATGCCGCAGGGGGAGAGCGATATCCTCTCGAGAAAAGGCGCTTTCAGTTTTTTGTGCGAGAGCTCTTTGATGATCCATCATCTCAGAAAAAAACGATCCGCAAAGGTTTTTTCGAGCCGGAAAGCGAAGCCTTTACGATTGAGAATAAAAGTGAGCACGCTCTCTGTGCTATGGATGGCCCCCACGGGGCTATTCACCTCAGCCTGGGGGACAGCATTGAATTCTTTCGCGGTCCTGATCTGAAGCTAGCGCTTCCGACTATGGAAAAAACTCAAAGGTAGCTCTTAAGGGAGACCGCCGTTCAGTTTCCATTACCGCCCCTTGCCTCAAGAAGGAGCGTAAGCATCGGGGGCCGATCTTCTACACGCCTCTGTGTCCATCGCTCTCTGATAGATCGTTTGAATCAGGGGAAATGCACTCAGATCAAAACCAAAGCGCAAGGCATTGTAGCACTGCGGGATAAGGCAGATGTCTGCCAAGCTAATCTGAGAACCCCAACTGTAACTATGAGAACCAGACCTCATCTGTAAAACCGACTCAAATGATGACAAACCTCGCCCGATCCAAAACTGGGCATATTCTTTTTGCTTTTCTGGGTCAGAGGAATGCTGTCTCTGCACCATAAGATTCTGCAAAGGCTGAGTGCCAGAAACGATGATGTTGGCCAGTTGCCTTACTCTCAATCTCTCTAGGGGTGAATTTGGAAAAAGAGATGGTTCCGGGAACAACTCCTCCAGATACTCCAAAATAGCCAGAGACTCCGCAAAATATTGTGAGCCTACCTTCAGACAAGGAACAGCACCCGATGGGTTCCGAACAAGAAAGTCTGAACTGTTCTGCTGTCCCTCTAAGAGATTAATGACTTCTAATGCATGGGTGACTTTTTTTAAGTCCATAGCCCAACGAACTCGCCAAGAGCATGAGGAGCGCCAATAATGATACAAGGTCATCGTAGAGCTTTGAGTCATAGTACGTCCTTTCGAACCTAGATCTGCATTGAAGTTATTTTCAAATGCTTCTATTTCATGTATGATTTTGCCTGAACTTTTTCATGACTTTCATCTTGAAAAATAAAAAAGGCGAACCATGATTCTACGTTTTTTTCTCAGTCTTGTGCTCCTAGAACTTACCCTCTCTTCATGTCAACGCTCAGGAGAAAGCACCCTCACCGAAACAAGGGGTGCGACCTCTCTTTCTGGAAAATGCTCACTCAGCGCAGGATCTTATCCGGTGCAAACCGCTATCTACGACAGAGATGAATCCCTATATGAGTTAACACTACTCAATGCCCCGCCTTGTTTCCCGCAGCCTCTCCAAATAGAAAGTCTTCAACTCGCTCGTATAGACGAACAGACCAAAGAAAAAGAACGAGCAAAACTTGACTACTCTACAGAAGAGTCTAAACCCTCTGTCCTCTACCTCGTTCAAGATTATCAGATCACCCTTCGTCAGAAGGAGAGCTCTCCTGAGAGCCCCTCCTCCGGGGCCCCTGCTTCCGAAGCAAGCAACGCTGCCTCTACCCCCGCATCCCATGCTCCCTCCTTCTGGAGTCCCTTCCTAGCAGGAGCAGCAGGGGGTATAGCCGGTGGGCTGGCAGGCCAACTCATAGGTCGAGCTATCTTTGATAAACCACAATACTATGCTCCCCCTCCCCCACAAGCAGGAAAATCTGTATTAGGGGGCTTCGGAGCTAAATCAGACACCCCAGGGGCTATCCGCTCCTACCAGAGGAAGTACTCAGGCGCATCTTCGCCAGCGAAGGTAAGAACTTTTGAGAGGGGCAGTGGCTCTTCTGATCAAACTCGGAGTTCATTTTTTAAGAAAAAAAATCCAAGTCCACAGCTAGCTCCCACACGCAGCTACTCTCGTTCAGTAACCCCCAAACGTAGTTTCTTTAAAACACGTCGACGTTAGATCTCCCATCTCCAAAGGGGGGTCCCCAGCACCTTTCTAAAGATGGGGAAACACCCTCTTTAGAAAGAAAAAGAAAACTTCCAAAATAGAAAGGTGTCTATGTATCAAGTCATGATTCAAAGTCCAGACGGCGAAGAAATCGAACTCGTGGCAGCTGAAGAAAAGCCATTCAGTACGGGAGCGAAGATTGGGGCAGAAGCCCTACTTCATCTCCTAACCGATGAAGTAGACCTCGAAGAAGGCTATTCCATCGTCGTTAAGCAAGATGGTGTTATTTGCGAATTATGATCCTCAAGAAAAAGTGAAGGAAACCGATAAGGGAGTCAGATTTGTGCCTCTCAAGAAATGGTTACCTACCCTGATTCAGTAAATAGGGAGGCTACCTAAACTTTTTACTAGGAACCATCCCATAAGTCGTATAGCAAGACATTGAGGGGCAAGCAGCGCAGTGACGAAAATACTGAGCTAAACGACTTGTGAGATGGTTTCCAAGCTTTGATAAAAAATGATTCTATGAGGTCGCCGTGCTAAAATCACATAAATTATCCATAGCTATTGGCATCTGTTGCACCCTCTCCTTATTCTTTTCTTGTAGCAAAAAAAGTGCACAAAGCAAGTCTGCATTCAACGCCAATCCAGATAACTTTGTCCGATTTGAAGCACCTGTCAACATAACGGGAAGCACAATCCTCACCATGCCTGACGGAGAAGCTAAAGGAAGCATTGCGGAAGTCTTTCCATCTAGTCTCCCGGCAGGGGCAAAAGTTGTCATAAGCCAAGCAAACCAACCGGATGCCTTTAAAGAGGCTATCAACTCCCATGAACCAGCTCTCCTCGCTATCTCTGCCCCTATCACTCTGCTAGCAAAAGACAGCTCCAGCAACCTTATCAACAAACTGAACCTCCCTATGCAGGTGAGCCTTCCCTATATCATCCCAGAGTCCAACATGGATCTACTAAATTCATCTGGTGAGAAAAAAGACAAAAACATCTGCGCCATCGGTTCCATAAATTCTGTAAACTATGTTTGGCACAGAGACATGCTGAGCATCGACGCCACAAAGAAAGTCGTAAAATTTAACTCCCTCGCTTTTGGGACTTATCAGCTCATCTTATGTGGGATGGATCCCATAAAAGATTTTGTAGAGATAAAAACCAGCGATTTGGTTTTAAAAAGCAATTTTCAGCTGAAGTTTCCCACTCAAACGTACGGGTATGGAGCTCATCATATCTGCTTACTCCTTTTGAACACCTATGACGTTCTTTCTGACGACATGGAGTCTACCTATATGATCCTCAATTCCAAATCATATCCCAATGAAGGCAAAGATCTTGATATGTCCTTGGGCTTCTCACAAGATGCTCTGAGTGATTTAAATGTCACACACGAGATCAAAATTCTTTTTCAAACAGCTGAGCAAAAGTGTGGCTACACTGCCGGACAAAACCTAAGCCAAATTCCATCCTATCAGCGTTCCCTCAATTTCAGAGCTAAAAAAGAAGAACTCCGCACCGGAAAATACAATGGAACGATGGGCGTCGGACCCTACGCCCTCGACAAGTACAGCATCAGTTTGAAAGGCCCTAGTGGATCGAGCTATCTCAGCTCCCAGCCTCAAGAAAAAATCATGTGCTTTGAGTCCAACAGCTATCTCCCTGATCAGTTCGGTTGGACTGATGTGAACGTCCAAAGCAAAAGTGACTTCAGCTTGAATGGCTCAGACCTTCTTACCCTAGATATTCCTCATCAGGACGGTGCGCCTTCCCTTTATGGATATGTAGGCGTATCCTGCCCAGACTCCTATGTCGATGAAGCCGACCTTAGCAAGGGACAGTACGAGTTGACACTTAAGAATCCGATTGCCAGTGTTTACTACCTCGCTAGTTTCGAACTTAAAGTGACCAGTCCTGTCCTCGGACAAGAACAGGGAAAAGCTTCCTGTGTCCGAGCTTACAACGCAGGTAAGATACCAGCAGCTAATGTTGATTTTAAAGATCTTGAGTATTCATCCTTCAGTAGTTGGTCCCTACTCACACAGACTCCACCAGCACCCATTAAAGTTTTCATCCCCTGGGATCCAAAACAACCGTCCGATAAGGGCTTCCCGATCTATGATTTTTTGATCACTCCCAACTTGGACTGCTCAAATTCAGTACTATCACCCAAAGAGGGAGACCCAGCCCCAGTTCCTTTCCGCAAAAGAGAACTTACAGACAGTTTGAATCTTTGAATTTTTAGGGAAACCAGCTGCGCACCCATTCGACTAGCTCAGGGCAAGGTTTTCCCTAAGATCCTTCCTTACTAAATTCCCAAAGCTTCTGCTCCGACCAAATCGGAATATTCAGCTGCCTAGCTTTTTTAGCTTTACTCGAAGAAGAATCTGGATCATCAGTAATCAATGCACTTGTATTTTTTGATACAGATTCCACTATTTTACCACCAGCCTGTTCAATAGCGGCTACGATTTCCTCTCTTGGCTTCGACAAAGTTCCCGTGATGACAAACGATAATCCCAGCAGATTTTTCTTACTTGTCCCGACGAGGTCGCGATTTTCCTCTAAAGCCTGAATCTCAACCCCTGCTTTTAACAGCTGTTCTATATCGTACCGTTTCTCTTCTAAACTCGTAACAATTTGCCCTGCCCTTAGGGGACCAAAACCATTGATAGCTGATATCTGGTCTACAGAAGCCTGCTTAAGTGCGTCTAACGTGGGGAACACCAGAAGAAGATCCCGCCAAAGCGTCTTCCCTACCCCCTGAATGCCCAGACCATTTAAGAATCGAGAGAGAGGCAAGCTCTTCCTTTTTTGGATATTGTCGAGAAGCTTCAAAGCCATCTTATCTTTTGTAGCCGGGAGCATCAGAAAATCAGCCCTCTGAAGACGATATAAATCTGAAGAATGGGAGATCAATTTGAGGTCCAGTAGATACTGCACTCTCTTCTCACTTAAATCATCAATTTCGACACAGCGAATCCAGTTGAGGATACTGCCAAGGACTTGAGCTGGACAGCTTTTCTTATTGGGACACAGCAGTCGAACACTGTCATAAACCAAGGGAGAAGAGCAAGAAGGACAGACACTTGGAATGTCTTCCCCTACCCGTTCTGTCGAAGACTCTATCACCCGTAAAAATTTGGGAATGACTTCCCCAGAACGAACGATTTCTATTTTGTCTTTTGATTTTAAATTGAAAATTTTAACGTAGGCAGCATTGTGCAGAGTCACATTGCTAATCATAGCTCCACTCAAAGAAACAGGATCGATAACAGCTACAGGGGTCACTATCCCCAAGCGTGAGGTATTCCATTTCAAAGTTTGAATCGTAGAGACTTTTGTTTCCCCTTGCCACTTAAAGGAGAGCTTATACCGAGGGTGATGAGCTGTTGAGCCTAACTTCTGATGCAGAGCAAGATCATTGTAAGAAAAAACGACTCCATCGATACCAAGTTCGTCTTCCTCCACCCACTCCTTTACCATCTCAATATAGTCCTGAATTTGATCTTGCCCCGTAGTGATTTGAAACCTTGGAGTTTCAAATCCAAGATCTTCTAGGACAGAGGCTTTCTCAAACTCCGCGCTAAAAATATTTTCCTCTAAATTTTCAAAGTGAAGATCAAAGGCGAGAAAGCCAAAGAATCGACTGAGTTCTTCATAATGTTTTCGACCAAGAACACCCGCAACAATATTACGAGGGTTGCTTGGCTTCTCGAGAGACAGTGAATCCATCTCAAGAGCTAATTTAAAAAAGCTATCCTGTGAACAATAGAGTTCTCCACGAATTTCAACCTTATTTAAAAAAATATCAGACCATTTTTCTTTAAATTCTTTATTTTTAAAAAACAAGCTAGAGGGAAGACCTTTTTTGATCCAACGAATTTTTTTTGTGACTTCTTCACCAAAAAATCCATCTCCTCTCGTCTTTGCTAAGATGAGCTGTCCTTTTTCATAAACGATAGCTACACTGACGCCATCAACCTTGATACTGGCCAGAAGTGGAGCCTCCTTAGACCATTCACAAAGATCTTCTAAAGAATAAGTTTTAGCCAGAGACAGCATAGGTGGATGATGGGGAACTTTAGCTAGATTTTCTTTCTCGATAGCATTAGAACTCTTATTTTTAACAGGTGATCCCACTTGTAAAAGGACGGGATGACTTGGATCTAGATCGAGAAGCTCTTCTTCAAGTTTGTCATATTCAAAATCACTAATGAGAGCTTGCCCACTGTAATAAGCTCTTTTATATGTGAGAATTTTTTCAGCAAGATCCGCAATCTTTCCACTTTTCGTATCTTTCTTCAATTTTCTATGCTCCTATTGCTATAATAGCAATCATCTCTATATTATGGATTTGTACTCATGAATAAAACTTCGTCATCAAAATATAAAAAGAAACGATTGTTCAACATTTTTAGCCCTTGGTATTGGCTGCTTCTCGTCTCCTCTATCTCTATCTTCACCCTTGTACCAAAATTTTTCGTCCAATCGATCCTCTTCAAGAATTTTATTCAGGATGAACTCGCCTTTGTCCTCGACAGACCAAAATTAAAGTTCGAAGCAGCTGAGATAAATTGGAAGTTTCCACTGACGGCCCAGTTCAAGTCGCCAAAGCTCTTCGACCCAGAACCTATTTTATTTCTGGACGAATTTGTCGCCTCTGTCAAATTGCTAGTTTTTTGGTTCTCACTCCGCCTAACAGTGAAAGATAGCGATCTTGCTGAACCAGCTTGGCTTGAATACTCAAGCTCTTATTTTCGAGAGCGCGTCGCCACAAAAAATTTTACATACCGAGGCGATTGGAAAGCTCGGGTCATGAAGCTCCCCCTTTCCAAAATATCCTCCGTCATGAAAAAACTTGGGAGTACACAGACAGAGTTTCTGAAAGACTGGAAGGGATTCATTTCTATCGCCTTAAACTTTAAAAGGAAAAGTCCCTACAACCTTGCTTCCATGAAAGGTTCCTTCTCTTTAGCTGTGCAAAACTTAACTTTTCCTTTACCACGAATTCCTCTTGCAGGGCTTCTCCCTGAGTTTGTGAGCTTTGAGCCTATCCAAGCCAAGCTCAATATGGAGCAGGAAGTTCTCTCTCTTGAAAACCCTATTGTTCTGGCTTCAAATATGGGTAGTCTGCACATAACGGGTCAGATCAAATGGAAACCCTCGGAAATAAGATCCGATGAAAAAAATCTCTTCCTGGCTATCACCGTCGAGAATCCAAGTTCCGACTCAAGACTTTTTCAACTCACTAAAATAAGTCTTTCCTGCCCCGACTCGGATAATCGAAAAATAAATTTGACAGGATTTTTAGGAAAAATAAACTGCTCTATTTAAGAGAAGCTATCTTTAAACCACGAAAGATGCCTCGCTTTAAAGACTGACAAAAAACTTGCATTCAACTCCTATCTCAGGTTAACTCAAAGTTACAAGCCATTGATAAATAGAGGGGATTCTATGGTCCAGACTTTTCAAGCCCTAATGGGGCGCGCCAAAGTGGGGCGTACCGGTAAAATACGATCACCCCTGCCTTCTCGAGGAGAAAAACCTTTTGGGCTGAGCTCTCTCCGAATGCTTGCCATTGGTTTAACGTTTTTAAGCTCAGCTGCTTTTCCCGCGCAGCCAAATTCGACAACTGATCAGAAGCCGTCCTCCAAGCTCTCAGACGAGCAAGTTCTCCATCTTGGAAATAATACAGAACCACAAGATCTGGACCCTACCATCACCACAGGTAGTCCAGAATCTCATATCATAGACAACCTTTTTGAAGGTCTAACCTCCCTTCACCCTTTTACCCTAGACCCTGCACCTGGCATGGCAGAATCATGGACCATCTCAGCAGACGGCAAGACTTACGTCTTCAAAATAAGGAACCAGACCGCATGGTCTGACGGAACCCCTCTAACGGCCAAAGACTTCGTCTGGTCTTGGGTAAGAGCCCTAAAGCCAGAGACAGCAGCCCAATACGCCTATCAACTGTACCATATCAAAAACGCAGAGAAGTTTAATCAGGGCAAAATCAAGGACGAAAAAGAGCTAGGAGTACGAGCTCTTGATGAGAGGACCCTAGAAGTTGTCCTTGAAAACCCGACCCCCTACTTTCTCCGGCTCACATCTTTTCATACGCTCTACCCCACTCCCAAACATATTGTTGAGAAATATGGAAAGGAATGGACAAAAGAAAACCACATTGTTTCTAATGGCGCCTTCAAACTTGTAGAATGGAAGATGAATCGACATGTAAAAATTGTCCCTAATCCTAAATACTGGGATCACTCTAAAGTGAATCTCAAAGAAGTTTATTTTCTCCCGATTGAAAACAGTGACACCGAAGAAAAATCTTTTACATCTGGTGAGATCCAGCTTACAGGGAATGTGCCAAGCTTAAAAATTCCAAGCTATCGCGCTGAACAACAGAAGAATCCTTCTAAGTATAGCGCATTGCGAGTCAACCCCTTCCTCGCTGTTTATTTTTACAGAATGAACGTAAAAAAACCACCACTTGATAACGTTCTGGTGCGAAGGGCTCTTGCCCTCACTGTCGATAGAAAGTTGATTGTCGAAAAAATCACAAAGGCAGGACAGCTTCCTGCAACGGCCTTTACTCCACCTGTCGAAGGCTATTCCTATACGGGGCCAGGACTTCCTGCCTCCGTTACCCCTGAAGTGATCCAGGAAGCCAAAACTTTGCTCGCAAAAGCAGGTTACCCGGACGGTAAAGGCATGCCTAAGATCGAACTCCTCTATAACACTTTAGAGGATCATAAACGAATAGCTGTCGTCATCCAGCAAATGTGGAAGAAACATCTCAATGTCGACGTTGATCTTTTTAATCAAGAGTGGAAAGTTTACCTAGACACTCAAAGAACAGGGAATTACTCCCTCGCCCGAGGAGGATGGATTGGCGATTATCCTGATCCCAATACGTTCCTAGATCTGTTTGTCAGCAACGGAGGGAATAATCAAACTGGATGGTCGAATAAAGAATATGATAAACATATAGAGGAAGCAGCTTTGACTACCGATCAGGCGAAGAGGTTCACTGCCTTTGCCAAAGCAGAAGCCATCTTGCTCGAAGAGCTTCCTGTTCTTCCTGTCTATATCTATACACAAGTCAAATTAGTCGCTGAACAAGTCAAAATGATAGACCCACAATCTGGCGAAATCATGAACTGGAAGTCAAATATTTTAGATAGACTACATCTGAAATATTATGCTTTAGTAGGTAAGTAAGATATCGCGACAGAACTCATTTCCATCCCTGTAAGGGAGGGGGTGTGAAGGTAAGGAACAGACCATCACACTAAAAATGCACAGCGACGAGCCAAGGCTCCATATCACTGTGGATGTACTAAAGAGAGGATTTACATGCTTAGATATATTCTAAGACGCATCGCGAGCATGGTCCCCGTCCTCTGGGTGGTAGCGACTCTCACCTTTTTCCTCATGCGGATGGCGCCTGGAGGTCCGTTTGATAGTGACAAGCAATTACCGGAGGAAATTCTTAAAAATTTACAAGCTAAGTATCACATGGATGAACCCTTGTGGCAGCAGTACTTTCGCTACCTGGGGATGCTCGTCCGTGGAGATCTTGGGCCTTCCTTTCGATATGTAAATCGTGACGTTGTCGACATTATTGCAGAGACTTTTCCAGCGTCTGCCTTGATAGGCACCCTAGGGTTTCTTTTCGCTGTTTTCCTAGGGGTTCTCACCGGAATTGTAGCAGCCAGCCGTCCCCATGCGCTTCGCGACTACCTCTCCATGTTCTTATCTATGCTAGGAATTTGCCTACCGTCTTTCGTCATCGGACCTATTTTTATGTTGATTTTTGCGGTTAAATTAGGCTGGTTTAACGTCTCAGGCTGGAATGAGGCCAAAGATGTTGTCTTGCCCTCCCTCACACTTGGGACTATGTATGCAGCCTTCTTTGCACGACTCACCCGAGGTGGTGTTCTTGAAATTGTTCAACAAGATTTTGTGAGAACAGCACGAGCTAAGGGTCTACCGGACTGGTTGATTCTACTCAAACACACATTAAAGGGAGGACTTTTACCAACCGTGAGTTTTATGGGACCTGCTGCCGCCGCTATGCTGACAGGGTCCCTCGTTGTAGAAACAATTTTCAACATACCTGGCATGGGCCGTTTCTTCGTGCAGTCGGCTTTGAATAGAGATTACACCCTTGTGATGGGCTGTGTACTCTTCGTCGCCTTTCTGATTATCGTTATGAACCTGTTGGTCGATATCGCTTACGCTTTCCTCGATCCAAGAGTATCTTATGAGTGAAATAGCGCTAGAGATGCAAAGCAAAGTAAGAGCAACAAATGATGATGAGCAGGCTGATGTGGGCCGCAGCCTGTGGAGTGATGCTTTTCGACGCCTCGTTAAAAATAAGATGGCTTTTTTAGGTCTTATTTATTTGACCCTGCAAATTACAGTCGCAATTTTTGCGCCCTGGATCGTTTCTTTTTCCTATGAAGAAACTGATCTCATCCTGGGAGCGATTCCCCCAGATAGCGTCCATTACTTCGGAACAGATGATCTCGGCCGAGATCTGTTCACACGCGTTTTGTACGGAGCGAGGGTTTCCCTCATGGTGGGGGTCCTCGCTACTCTGGTGAGTATGATCATCGGTGTCTTATACGGAGCTATCTCTGGTTATATAGGGGGAAGAACTGACGAATTGATGATGAGGATTTTAGAAGTCCTTTACTCCATGCCTTTTACCTTCTTTGTCATCATCTTGATGGTCTTTTTCGGCCGCAATATTTATCTTATGTTTATAGCGATTGGCGCCATCGAATGGCTGACCATGGCTCGTATCGTTCGGGGGCAAGTCATCAGTCTCAAGAACATGGAGTACATCGAAGCTGCTCGCTCCATTGGGGTAGGGCATACGCAGATTATCACACGCCATCTGATCCCCAACGTTCTGGGCACCATCATTATTTACGTAACTTTAACGATCCCTGGCGTCATCCTCCAGGAGGCCTTCCTTAGCTTCCTCGGTCTCGGGGTCCAGGAACCTATGTCAAGCTGGGGCACCCTCATCTCAGGTGGTGTTTCCGCTGCAGAAACATACCCTTGGATGCTTATTTATCCCTGTATCACGTTAATGCTAACGCTAATGGCCCTCAATTTTCTTGGTGACGGTTTGCGGGAAGCTCTTGATCCAAAGGCAGGGAAGGACTAGCTATGAGCAAAATTCTAGACGTGAAGGATTTACAGACCTATTTTTTTACACGCGCAGGGGTGATCAAAGCTGTCGATGGGATCAGTTTCTCGATTGAAAAGGGGGAAACTCTCGCCATCGTCGGTGAATCTGGCTCCGGTAAATCTGTGTCCATGCTCTCACTTCTAGGGCTGATACCTCAGCCTCCGGGAAGAATCGTCGGAGGCTCTGCTCACTTCAAAGGTGATAATCTTATCAACCTTGCCCCCCATCTTCTCCGTCGTATTCGAGGTAAACATATCTCGATGATTTTCCAAGATCCAATGACTTCTTTGAATCCCTATCTCAAAGTCTCGACTCAACTTATGGAAGTCTTGACCACGCATGATCCGCAGATGCCTACTAAAAAAGCTAAGCATCTAGCCATTGAAGCCCTCGAACAAGTCGGGATTGCCGAGGCCGATCAGAGAGTCGACGACTATCCACACCAGTTTTCTGGAGGCATGAGGCAACGGGTGATGATTGCGATGGCTCTCATTGCAAAACCTGAGCTTTTGATCGCTGATGAGCCGACGACGGCTCTCGATGTGACAGTTCAGGCTCAGATTCTAGATATCATCAAAAAACTTCAACATGATATCGGTGTCGCTGTCATTCTCATTACCCATGATCTCGGTGTAGTCGCCGGGATGGCGGATAAGGTTTGCGTCATGTATGCAGGTAAGATGATCGAGACAGGATCCTACAAAGATATTTTTTATAAACCTCATCACCCCTACACAACCGGTCTCTTGAAATCGACTCCACGCATCGATGGCAGTAAAGAGTCGCTTTTTGCCATCCCTGGACTTCCACCTGATCCAGCAAAACTTCCCCCTGGCTGTTCGTTTGCTCCTCGATGCTATAAAGTCAAAAAAGCCTGTCAGGAGGATTTACCTTTACCCATAAGACAGCTTTCTACCGAACATAGGTCTCACTGTTATCTCGAAGCCCAGTGAGTAGGAGTATTTTATGGAAGAGCTCATTCTCAAAACCGAAAATTTAAAAACACATTTTCCTATATATAAAGGGCTCATCTTCAGGAAAAAAAAAGCAATTGTCCGCGCCGTTGACGGGGTCAGCATCAACCTAGAGAGGGGACGGACCCTAGGACTTGTCGGAGAATCTGGATGTGGAAAATCGACACTGGGTCGCAGCCTTATCCGACTTTACGATCCCAGCGCTGGGAAGATTGAACTCTTAGGCAAAGACATTACCCATATTCGAAGTGAAGAACTTCGATCAGCCAGAACAAATATCCAAATGATCTTTCAGGATCCCTACGCCTCGTTAGATCCTCGAATGACTGTTTTTGAAATTCTAGCGGAACCCCTTTATACTCATAAATTAGTAAAAACTCGCAAAGAGGCTCTCGACCGTATCCACCTGCTCATGAGTTCTGTCGGCCTCACCTCAAAAGGGATTTGGAAATACCCTCATGAATTTTCTGGTGGTCAAAGGCAGAGAATAGCGATCGCTCGAGCGATCGCTATCAAGCCAAAAGTGATCATCTGTGACGAACCCGTATCAGCGCTCGACGTTTCGATTCAAGCTCAAATTCTTAATCTGCTTGTCGACTTGCAAAAAGAATTTAACCTATCGTACATCTTCATAGCTCACGACATCTCCGTTGTACGTTTCATATCCGATCGTATTGCTGTCATGTACCTTGGAAAGATTGTTGAGGAGGCTGAGACCGACGAGCTCTTCAAGAATCCCCTACACCCCTATACCAAGGCTCTGCTCAGCGCTGTTCCTATCGCAGATCCGGATAAAGAAAGAAGCCGAGAACGCATCGTCCTCCAGGGGGATATTCCCTCACCTATGAGACCACCTTCCGGCTGTTCGTTTCACACAAGATGCCCCTGGAGCATGCCAAAGTGTGCTCAAGAATCTCCCCTCTTAAAAAATTATAGCTCGGGAAACAACGAGCACAGAGCCTCATGCCACCTTCTAGCCTAAGCACCTGCGATGTTTGGGGATAGCGACCGCAGCGTGAAGACTGAAACCGTTCACTCTCGCACAAAGGCTAGCTTTGACGGCTCGAAGCTCTTCCTTTTGCATTGTGTGCAAAGAAAATGTGGAGAAAACTGAAAGGCTTTAAGCAATTGCTTGACGTCAGATGGAATCGTGTTTATTGGTGGCCTACGAAAGTTTGCCTAACCTAGCCGAGACCAAAAATGGTCATATCTCAATCCGCTTTCAAATACTTTGTTGCCAATCATGAAGACGTATCGTCGGGAATTTACATAAGGATTTTTATGTTATCGGAAAAGCTAAGAAAATTACTCGCATTTTGCTTGTTTAGTCAGGTCTTTTTCTCAAGTGTATTATTTGCCATGCCTACTTTTCACCCGCTCACCACTGCAGATAAGGATGGGGTTATCACTGCAATCGACGCGCAGTTCTTGGCTGTTCTAGAACAATTACAAGTGGCAATGCGTTTACCTTATGACATTTCAAGAGTTTATAAGCGTCTCCCTCGACACCCAGAACAAGATAAATTCGCTGTTTTTGAAAGGGATCATTTTCCACGTATCATTGCTCCCGAAGCCGATGAAGCTCTTCCCGTTGCCGGCACCCCTCAATTTGGGCCCGAGTACCCGGGGAGAGTTTACACCCTGTTAAAGGGAAGAACTGGAGCCATGAGGAGAGGGGATGGTTTTTTGAGCGGCCAAGAGGATGTTCCTGGGGTGGTGATTTATAATCCTGAAACTAAAGAGATCATAGTTACATTTCGAGGTACGAATGTCTTAGGTGATTGGAACACCAATATCGCAGCAGATGCGGTTTCCGCATCTGACCCCAGTCTTCTTGGCTTGAGATCCGTCAGGGGGTTTGTGCATAGGGGCATGGCTCTTAAGGCGAGCTCTTATCAGCGACAGCTTTTGGAAACATTGCGTTTAATTTTAACTTCGTTGAATTCGGAACAAAGGGCACAAGTTCGTTTTTATTTTGTCGGGCATAGTTTAGGTGCTGCTCTTGCTTTTTTGTCTGCTGCAGTGGCCGCAGAGTTTCTTCAAGAGCACTCTGATCTATTGGGTTTTGATGAAGGGGAGCAATTCAATAATCCCATCCATAATAGGATTTTAGCCTATGGGGTATCGGTCCCTCGGTTTGTCATTGGCGATGACTCCGTAGAGCAGTTTCATGCTCTTTTAGGTTTGAGTAATATTCTTCGCCATAATGCATGCGGAGATCCTGTCACAGTTGCTTTTCCTAGAAGACTTGGTTTTCGTTCTTTGGGTCGATTGGCCTATCAAACAGATGTTGGATCGGTGCCTACTTCGACAAGGGCTTTGGTGTTAGATGTGTGTGCTGGAGGCGTTAGGGGAGTTGCAACGAGTGTGCGCGCACTTGCAGACACAATGAATGGCTTAGCCGATATGGCTCGATCTTTTTGTTTGCCTTTGGCTGAACGCGATCGTGATTTAGCTTTGAATCCGAGACCCGGACTTAGTCGTGGGGCGTGTATGCGGGCTCTCCCTGCCCTTGCTTTGTTGGGAATGAGGAGAATCCCTGTAGCAGCGGCCTTAGGATGCGTGTATAGCGTCGGTCGTGGTGTTTTGACGCCTATGGTTAGTGCTATGAAGGGATCACATTTTGCTCCTTCAGGAACAGGATTTGACCCAAGGCTTCTTGACGCTGATGTTGCTGGTTTGCTAGATGCGGGAACAAGACACTGTAGATCTCGGGGGCGATTGATCGCATCTGCTGGATCTGCTCGACCAGCAATGGAAAGCGATGCTCCCTTCATAGTTTCTGTTTCTGCTGATGGGTCCCAAACTTTTGAACACCACATGGTCGACTCTGATGGGCACTGTGGCTACTCCGCATTGCAAGTGGCCGCACAAGCCTCTGCTGTACCTTTAGCTGTTGGGACTAGGCAAGCCTTAATAGAAAGTGTCACGAGGTATCAGCTCAATTCTTTTGAAGGAGCACCTGTTGGTTTAGCCGAAGCTGTAGAACTAGCCATTCATGGTGGAGGATTTGGTTCTTTTGAACAGTGGGTTGCTGCGTTAGATTCTGGTTTATGGATGGGGCAAGGAGAATTGAACGTTTCTGCGCTATTGAATAGTGTTGCAATCCATGTGCATATCTACGATCAAAACGGTCAAGTTGTGCTTCATCCTCATATGGCTGATGGATTTAATACCGGAGCTGCCCATCACTTAAATATAATTTTTGTGGCTCATGATGAGCATGGACACACCGTTTTTCATGGAGATCCCTCAACTGCGGCAGGCCTCATGCATTTTGATGCGCTGTTGCCACTTCAAACACAAGTTCCTGTTGCTTTGGTGCATCATTCCACAGTTGCAAGAGTTCTGGAAGCTTTCATGCGTGGAGAAAGAAGAATACAGGCTAGTGTGTTTTTAGCTCTCGCATATTTGAGTCAACGAATTGGGAGATCCCCAAGAAGTATAACTCAGTAAAACACACAAAGAGCTGCTAAGTCTCCTTGCAGAAGATTTAGCTCACAAACAGTAGGTGGGGTCTGGGAGAGAGGCCAAGGTGTGCCAAGATCTTCTGAACTGTTTCCTGTTCCATTGAAGATTTTTCTGAAGTTGACGAGAAAGACTAATCGTCGTCATCGGATCCGAAATTGTAATCCCCACGCCGAAGTAAAATGGAGGCGGTCAGGGGAGCTCATGCGTAACATCAGATTTTGAGATAAATCTTTGATAAGACGATGGAGTTGTTGGACTTATTCGTGCTTTTAAGAGAACGTTGTAAGACAGGTCCAAGATCAGCTGGCACGTCTCTTTGACCAAAGTCGTTATCTCCCCAGCATTTTGCAGTTCCATCTGCTCGAATTGCGCATGTGTGATAAATTCCTGCAGCTATTTGAGAAACAGGTCCAAGATCAGCTGACACGTCTCTTTGATCATAGGAGTTATTTCCCCAGCACTTTGCAGTTCCATCATCTGCTCGAATTGCGCATGTGTGCTGGTAACCGGGAGCTATTTGAGAAAGAGGCCCGAGATCAGTTGGCACGTCACTTTGACCATAGTCGTTCTTGCCCCAGCATTTTGCAGTTCCATCTGCTCGAATTGCGCATGTGTGATAAGCTCCTGCAGCTATTTGAGAAACAGGCCCGAGATCAGTTGGCACGTCACTTTGACCATAGTCGTTATCTCCCCAGCACTTTGTAGTTCCATCTGCTCGAATTGCGCATGTGTGATAACGTCCTGCAGATATTTGAGAAAGAGGTCCAAAATCAGCGGGCACGTCTGTTTGACCATAGCTGTTACGACCCCCCCAGCATTTTGCAGTTCCATCTGTTCGAATTGCGCATATGTGATAAGCTCCTGCAGCTATTTGAGAAACAGGCCCGAGATCAGCTGGCACGTCTCTTTGACTATCGGAGTTAAATCCCCAGCATTTTGCAGTTCCATCTGCTCGAATTGCGCATGTGTGATAAGATCCTGCAGCTATTTGAGAAAGAGGCCCGAGATCAGCTGGCACGTCTCTTTGGCCATGGTCGTTGTTGCCCCAGCATTTTGCAGTTCCATCTGCTCGAATTGCGCATGAGTGATGTTCGCCAGCAGATATAATTTGTGGATATTTTATGATCCAAAATATTTTTGTTTCTTCTTTTTTCTTTTCTCTGTCGTTGCGATCAATACCTCTTTTTACCAGCTGACTTTCGGTCCATTGTTTGAGCTCTTCATAATTTAAGTCATCTGGGTCGTAAGTTTCTAAAGCCTGACGGTGGATGTGAT